>RFSE01000090.1 GCA_009924135.1 Pseudomonadota bacterium
CCGTAAGCGTCAGTGAGCACGTTCACCCCCTGCCGCATGGCGGCGTTTGGGTAGGAAATCGCGCACCCGGTCGCCGGGTTGCCAGCCGCGCGCGAGGATGGCCTCGATTAGCCGGCGAGTGCTGCCGGGGCACTTCGACCAACGCAGAGAGCGTTTCATTACGCAGCCTCCTTTTCCTGGCCGCATTGTTCAGCGGTGAGCTTGTCGAAGTAGGCTTTCGCGGAGTCCCAAATCACGAGGCGCAGACCGCGCGCGGCCCCGCGCTTCTTGATGCAGATGGATTTGACCGGCGGCTTGTTGCCGTTTTGGTCGGTTGGGAGGATCAACGCATTCCATGCGCTGCGGTTGAGGCCAAACCAAGGGTCAACGTCTGGCCTGTGTCCGCCCCGATGCGGCTTGGGGAGCCGGAATTGAATCGGGTGCGGTGCGTGTTCTATTTGTGCTGCGGTAGCAAGGTTGTTCGCCATGCCGCACAGGAAACACCCCTTTCATAAAATCAAAAAAGGGTCTCTACTTTCTTAATTCCCCCGTGGACTTTTTCCGCTTCTCCACTTTGTGTCTGCCTCGCCTGTCAGGCTTACGCTTGATGCCAAGTTCGTCGCAAAGTTCATTTATCCGGCGTGCGTTAATGAACTTCTCAATTCCCCGTTCAACTGCCATCTTCACAAGTTCAGCGGCGGTGTGGTGGTGAACCTGTTCACCTTTGACGTTGAAATGTACGGCGAGCAACCAGTCGCGCAGCCGGTCATACTGTTGCTCTTGAGCTTCCACTAAGTCCGCAAGTTCTCTAAGAAAAGAGACATCACGGCTCTGTATCGCCCCGGCTACAAGTGATGATGTCTCTTTGATTAAATCCTCGTATCGTCTTTCAACCATCGCCTTGGTGAATCCATAGTATTTCATATTGCCCGCGCGATATTCACCTTTCCGTGGCCTCATACTGAACAAGTGCTGCCACGCGATGACGAAATCCCACACGTCGTCTTCGAACCTGTTTCCACGCAACGCAAGCCACCTATTATGCCACACATTGCCCGGCTGCCAATCTTTTGGTTTTTTCATACTGTCACGTCCGGCAGTTTATTCACCGCGTCACGCTTCGCACCGTCGGCGATCTTGGTATAGGAGCGGGACACCGCCGCCGTCTCGTGGCCGATGATGTCCATGGTTACAGAGTCGGACACCCCTGCCGACTTCATCAAGCTCGTGGCGCTGTGGCGGAGGCTGTGAAAGCTCGTGGTGTTCACCGCCCGCGCGGCGTCCCGGCCCTTGCCCTTACCCTCGTGGTTCCGCGCCTCTGCCAGCCCGGCCTTGACCATGAGGCGGTGGAACAGGGCGGACAGGCGGCTTGATGCTGTGCCGCGTAGGGCAGGGCAGAGCGGGGCGTCGGGGTCATCGCCGGCCAGCGTCGCCAGATGCCGGGCGAGCGGTTCCGCGAGGGGGATTACCTGTTCCCGGCCCGTTTTCTGCGTCCGCAAGCTCACCACGCTTTGCACAAGGTCAACCTCCCTCCAAGTGAGCCGCGCGCAATCCTGCAACCGCTGGCCGGTGTACAGCCCCAAGAGAATCATCGTCCGCCAGTCATCATCGGCGGCGGCGAGCAAGGTCTTAATCTCCGGCAGCGTGAAGGCCCGGCGTTGCGAGGATTCCGTTGCATTGAATTCGACGTGTTCCGCTGGGCTGAATTCCAACTGACGCTTGTCAACGGCGCTGCCGAATGCGCCCTTCAACACTTTTACGGCCTTGTTGACCGTGGACGGCCCGACGCGGCCGGCCAGATGCGCTTTGAACCGCTCAACTTGGACGGGCTGAACCGCAGACAAAGGGCGATCTGCCCGCGTGCCCAGGAACTTGATGAACAGGTCCACAATGCGCCGGTATTCGATCAGGGTGGCCTTGCTGGCGTCCGTCTTGCCCGCCAACCACGTTTCAAGCCAAAGCTTCACCGTGTAGCTCGTAAGCTCGCCGCCGGCCATCCTGACAAATTCCTCCACGATGGGGCGGAGGGTCTTTTCGGCTGCGTCGGCCAGCAACGGCCCGTGCTGCGAATTCTCTGCGATGGTGGTGCGCGTCTCGCGGATTACCCTCTGCGCCTTCTCCGGGGAGAGCTTGCCGTCCTTGGCGAGCCGGGAGGCCCGGTCAATCGCATTGCAGACGATGGTTGCCAACGCGCGGCTGCCGGTTCCCGTGGAGCGAAAGCGGCGGTATCCCTCGGGGTCATAGTAGGCGCAGAAGAGGCACGGTTTGCCTTCGGAGCGATGGACGCTTGACATGGGATAACGGTATCGCATAACGTGTTGCCGATGTCAACGATGTTCAGAACGCCAATAAATGTTGGAAAAACGGGCTTTTCTGGATTCGCCAAGGGGGAAAAACGTCGTGCGGGTTCGAGTCCCGCCACCGGCACCAAACTGCGGTTGAACCAGGGGGTAAAAGGTGCACCGCACCAGATTGGGCGTCATCCGAAGGGACTGTGTCCCCGTCGGTGCCGACTGGTCGCCGTTTCAATTGGCGAATGCTTTCAAGTCTGCTTCGGCTTCGGCGAGATCGCGTTCGGTGTCCAGTTCCAGTCCGTTGATGGGATCAAACCCCTGGAGAATCTTCCACTCCGGCAAATCATAGTAGGCCGTGGTGATGACGCGTTCGCCGCCGATGCCTTCGGAGGCCATGTGCGCGAGGGCGTCGGCAAAACCCACCACCGCCCCCAGGAAACCCTGGTCACCACCCAACATGGTGGACAGGCGAGGATCCGTTGGACTGTGATGGAACCATACGGCGGTACGCACGTGATGATGGATTCGCAGACAGTGACAAAGGGCGGCTCCGATTTGGGTATGATCCAACCCGAGCACGTCGCGTTCGGCAGTGAAGTGGCCGCACTTGCGGCTCCAGGCACGCTCCATGACGGTCTCGAACTCGCGGGGCAGGTGATGCTCAATGACCAGCTTGCCGGAATCGTGCAGCAGGCCGGCCATGTAGCCCATGCCGTTGGATTGTCGGAACGCGCTCGCGATTTGTTCCGAAAGGCGCGCCACCAGCAGGCTGTGCAACCAGAACCGCTCCCAGTCCACACTCACCCGCAGGTGGTTGAAGCGGCTCATCACGCCCAGCGAACTGGCGATGCGCCGGATTTCCTGGGTACCCAGGCGCATCACCGCATCAGCGACGCTGCTCACAGGTCCCTGGCTGAACCGCGAGGTGGAAGCCACCCGGATGCAATTGGCTGCCAAGCCCGGCTCCTTGCTGATGAGAGCCACCAAATCGTCCATGGCCACATCGTCATCTTGGGCCAGGTGAACCAGCTTGAGCACTACGGTCGAGAAGGAGGGAAAGCTGCGACTGCTGCACAGGACTTCCAGCACGCGGTCGCGGGCCCAACGTTTTGAATGATGATTAACCTCCAGATAGGGGAGGAGGTCGGTACTGGTCGTTTGCATTGCTGCTGGCCATGAAAGCCATTCTGGCGGCTCTGTGGCGGGTACTGGTTCGTATGTTTTCACGGCATGTGCTGCCGTCGGTTGCCTGCTAATTTGTCGTAACCGGGCCAACTGCCCGTTAGGACCTTCAACATCGGCATTTCACTGCTTAACTTGAGTTGCTGACGAACCAACGGACGACCGTGCTGGGGGGGGCGGGTCAAGAATTTACCGCGACTTGCCCTTGGCTTTTGGGCATCAACCAGTCCGCCGTGGTCTTCGCAAATGATTTATCGGCGCTGATGGCGCGGGACAGGAATTGCGTCCAACGCCTCTGTGACCATCAAAAAATTTCTTCTTTTGGCCGCTGTGCTCGTGTTCGCGGGCGCAAGTGCGTCCGCAGCCGCCTATCGCAACCTCTACGGGAAGTTTCCCACGAACGCCACGGCGGGTGACCGCATGTTCGCGGAGTACTTCCGGGCCGAGACGCGCACGCTCGGCGAGCGGGCGCTCACGGAGGTCCGTACGCTGGAGGATTGGAACAAGTACAAGGTCACGGCGCGGCAGCAGCTCTTCGAGATGCTCGGGTTGGACCCGCTGCCGCCCAAGACGGACCTGCACGCGACGGTCACCGGGCGGCTGGATCACCCGGAGTTCACCGTGGAGAAGCTGCATTTCCAGTCGCGTCCGGGGCTTTACGTCACCGGCAATGTCTATGTGCCAGTGAATCTTACCGCGCCCGCGCCCGCCGTCCTTTACGTCTGTGGCCATGCCGTGGTGAAGACGAATGGCGTGAGCTACGGCAACAAGGCCGGCTACCAGCACTGGGGCGCATGGTTCGCGCGCAATGGCTACGTGTGCCTGATCATCGACACGGTGCAATTGGGTGAGATCGAGGGCATCCACCACGGCACGTTCAAGGAGGGCATGTGGTGGTGGAATTCGCGGGGTTACACCAGTGCCGGGGCCGAGGCGTGGAATTGCATCCGCGCCCTGGATTACCTCCAGTCGCGCAAGGACGTGGACGGCTCGCGCATCGGTGTGACGGGGCGCAGTGGCGGCGGAGCTTACTCCTGGTGGATCGCCGCGCTCGATGACCGCATCAAGGTGGCGTGCCCGACCGCCGGCATCACGGACTTGCAGAACTACGTCGTGGATGGCTGTGTCGAGGGGCACTGCGACTGCATGTTCATGGTGAACACTTTCCGCTGGGACTACGCGCAGGTGGCCGCGCTCATGGCCCCGCGCCCGCTGCTCATCGTGAACACGGACAAGGACACCATCTTCCCCCTCGACGGCGTGGTGCGCGTGCATGAACGGGTGCGGGGCATTTACGATCTGCACAACAAGCCGGACCAGCTCGGCCTCATCCTTACGGAAGGCCCGCACAAGGACACGCAGGAGTTGCAGGTGCCCGTGATGCGGTGGTTCAACAAGTGGCTCAAGCAGAACGAGGCCCCGGTGCCCAATTACGCGGAGAAGCTCTTTACGCCGCAGCAGTTGAAGGTTTTCGAGAAGCTCCCCGGCGACGAGATCACCAGCAAGTGCTACGAAAACTTCACGCAACTGGCCGTGGAGTCGGCGGCTTTCGAGCCGCAGAAGGCCCTGGCGCAGTTGCAGGCCAAGACGTTCGGCGGCTGGCCCGCTACCGGTGCCGCCGTGCCGGTGAATGTCCGCGAGGTCGCCACGACGACGACCGACAATGTCCGGCTTTCGGTCCACGAATTCGACAGCGAGAACGGCATCCGGCTGCGTTTTTATCTCGCCCGGCCCAGTCTCATCGCCCCGAAGGAACTCCACATCGAGACGGTGGATGAGTCGAACTGGCGGCAGCAGTTGTTGCTGGCCAAGGCCGGGTTTGCCGGAGCGTTTGGTCAGGAGCTGGTTCGCGCGGGGATTGATCCGCAGTCGCCGGTGACCCCGGAACAGCAGAAGCAGTTCGCCGGCTGGATGCGCTACATCCGCGACCACGGGGCGGCCTACATCACGTTCGCGCCCCGGGGGGTCGGCCCCACGGCGCTCGGCGGGGACAAGCGTTATCAGTCGCAGGTGCGCCGACGGTTCATGCTGCTGGGAGAAACGCTTGCGAGCACGCAGGTCTGGGATGTCCACCGTGCGTCCGAGGTGGCGCGCGGGTTGCCGGGGCTCGGCGAGTTGCCGCTGCACTTCCATGCCAGCCCGGAGATGACAGAGGTCGCCACGTTTGCGGCCCTGTTTGAGCCGAAGCTCGCGTCGCTCACGCTGGCGCAGCCGCCGCGCAGTGACAAGGACGCCCCGGATTTCCTGAACTGGTCACGCTTCGTGACGCCTGGCCAATTGCTTCAGTTGGCCCAGCAGAAGACGAGGGTGAACCTGCCGAAGCCGCGTTAGGCTGCTGGTTTGGTCCGCACGTGCGTCGTCACATGCGTCGTTTGCGTGGGGAAGGCGAACTCGATGCCTTCACGGTCGAAGCGGCGTTTGATCTCCAGGTTGAACTGCTGCATGGCGACCAGATAGGCCTTTTGGTCGAGGCCGCTCCACCAGTGGACCACCTGAATGTTCAGCGCGGACTCCTGGAATTTGTTGAAACTCACCCACACATCCTGCGTGAGGGCGTGGGCGCGGAAGATTTCTTCGAGGATCACCGTGGCACGCAACACGCTTTCGGTGGGCGTGTCGTAGGTGATGCCGAGGTTGATCTCGGTTTTGATGTTGGGCCGCGCCGTGATGTTGGTGATCGTGGCGTTGCCCATGGTCTTGTTGGGGATGGTGACCAGGTAGCCGTCCAAGTTGCGGACGCGGGTGCTGCGCAGACCGATGTTCTCAACCGTGCCGTCCACCGCTTCGAGTTTGACCCGGTCCCCGACCCGGAACGGCCGGTCGGCAAAGATCGCCACCGCGCCGAACAGGTTGGCGAGCGTGTCCTGCGCTGCGAGGCCGAGCGCCAGGCCGCCGATGGACAGCGAGGCGATCGCGGCGGTGACGTTCACCCCGAGGTTTTGCATCGTCAGCAGCACGGCGATCACGAGGACAAACGCCTTCATCCCCTTGCGGATGACGATGAACAACTGGTCGTTCAACGCCCGCTCCGCGTCCGCCCCGCGCTGCCGCCAGAGATCCACGAACACGTCCGTGATCTTCAGGGACATGTAGGTGAGGGAGATCGCGATGACGACGATGAAGCCCTTGTGCAGCCACAGTTCCACCTGTTCGGGCCAGTGGAAGATGGTCAAGCCGACATGGAGGAACACGACGAAGGCGATGATCCGGACGGGGCCGTTGAGCAGTTCCAGCAACTGGTCGTCCAGCGTGGATTTGGTCTTGCCGGCGAACTTGCGCAGCCACACGCGCGTGAGCCAGTCGAGGACCTTGGCCACGTAGAACGCGAGCACGATGTAGATCAGCGACGCGAGATACTGCCAGAGCGGGTTGCCCAGGAAGGGCTGTTGCAGCGGCTCGAAGTTGTCCAGGCCGAAGGTCAGCACTTCACGGCGCTCGGCGGCGAGCTGCTTGAGCAGGTTCGTCGCCGGCCCGCTGCGGGAGACGCTGCTGGCCACGGTGTTGGTGGCCGTGTTGGTCTGCGCCGCCAGCCACGGCGGCAGGCCCAGCAGCACCACCGCCCACAGGAGCACGGACAATCCGAATGACTTGGCTGTCATGTGCTGATTCTGCGGAAGCCCACGGCAGTACCGCAAGCGTCGCGATGAACGATCAGCGGTACGGCTGGTGCAGCGCGACCTTGGGCCCCTGCTTGCGACGCAGGCGGAGATTGAGCATTTCCACCCCGACACTGAAGGCCATCGCGAAGTAGATGTACCCTTTGTTCACGTGCTGGTGACAGCCTTCGGCCACGAGCATCGTGCCGATGAGGATGAGGAACGACAGCGCGAGCATCTTGATCGTCGGATGGCGCTCTACAAACGCGCTGACCTGCTCCACGTAGATCACCATGACAATCATCGCCAGGACGACGGCGGCAATCATCACGCCGATCCGGTTCACCATGCCCACGGCGGTGATCACCGAGTCGAGCGAGAAGACGATGTCGATGAGCATGATCTGGATGATGACGCTGACAAAGGTCGGCGCGAGCCGGTTGGTCACGGCCCCGTCCTCGCCCTCCAGTTTTCCGTGAATCTCCCGCGTGCTCTTGGTGATGAGGAACAGGCCGCCCAGCAGGAGGATCAAATCTTTCCCCGACACCGCCAGATCCCACTGGAAGATGCGCGCCGTCCAGAACGGCTTGTCCAGCGACACGAGCCAGGCCAGCGAGCAGAGCAGGAGGATGCGCGTGATGAGGGCCAGTGAGAGGCCAACCCGGCGGGCCCGCGCCTGCTGTTCCACCGGCAGCTTGCCGCTGAGGATGGAGATGAAGATGAGGTTGTCGATGCCGAGGACAATCTCGAGCAGGGTCAGCGTGAGCAGGCTGATCCACACATGCGGGTCGGTGAGCCATTCCATAACACGCCAAGCCTAGGCCACCTCATCGGTATTGCAAACCTCGAACCGGGTGGAATTCAGCGACTTGATTGTAGCGGCGGCTCTATCGGCGTTCCCGGGCCTTACAAACCGAATGGTCTACTTCGCCGGCACCGGTCGGCTCTGATACTTCTCGTAGAGGCGAGTGTGGCGGCTGTCGAGGGAGACTTCGCGGCCGGCGATCCACATGCGCTTTACGTTGGCGCGGAGGTCGAGGATGTGGCCGTCGCAGGCGATGAAGGTGGTTTCCTTGCCGGCTTCGAGTGAGCCGAGGCGGTCGGCGACGCCGAGGACTTGGGCCGGGTAGAGGGTGAGGCCTTTTACGGCTTCGGCTTCGGGCAGGCCCAGGGCGACGGATTGGGCGGCAGAGTAGGGGACGTTGCGCGCGAAGGCGGCCGACATGGACCCAAGCCCCATGCTGAAGAGCACTTTCACCCCGGCCTTGTGCAAAAGCGTGGCTCCCTTGAACTGGGCGTCATAACTGTCGGTGTCCCGCGTGGGCTGGTCGAACGTGGCTTCGTAGACGACGGGAACCTTTTGTGCGGCCAGTTCGCCGGCGACGCGCCAGGCGTCCTGCCCGCCTGCAATGACAATCTTGTATTTGCGCTGCTCCGCCCAGACGAGGGCGGCCTTGATCTGGCGGACATCGTCGGCATGGACGATGAGAGGCAGTTCGCCGCGTACGAAGGGCAGCATGGCCTCCCAGGCGGGGACTTTCGCGGCGGGCTTGGCGTCCTTCGCCGGTGCGCTCTGGCCTTTGGTGTAGGCTTCGGCCTCGGTGAAGAAGTCATCGAGTTCCTTGATGCGTTTGGTGCGTTCCTTGGCTTGGTCCTCCGGGGACTTGGCTTTGCTGTTGCTCCGGGCGAACTCCTTGGGGGTGACATTGAGGTGCATCGCGGGCCAGAAGACATGGAGCGCGACGGGGGCCTTGATGGTCATTTCCTCGGTGGTCCAGCCGGAGAGCGAGACCAGGCCGGACTGGCCGCTGACAACACCGCCTTGAGGGAGCACGAGCGCGTGGGTGATGCCGTTGGCACGGGCGACGGGCAGCAGCTCGGAATCGGGGTTTACGGCGAGCCACGCACGTACGTCCGGCGTGTAGCTGCCGGTCTCGGTGGTGTCCTGCGTGGCACGAACGGCGGGAATCTCGGTGAGGCCCAGCGAACTGGTGGGCAGGATAATGCCAGGGAAGAGGTGGAGGCCTTTTAAGTCCACCGAGCGGTCCGTTTTCTCAGCCGGGGCGGTTTTGGTGACGGAGAGGATTTTCGGACCACGGGTCAGCACGAAACCCGGCGCGAGCGTTTCCCCGGACACGGTGTGGACGGTGGCGCCGGAGAAGAGGACGGTTTCCGGCGTGGCAGCGGCGGTCGAAAGGACACCTGCAAGCAGGGCGCAGAGAAAGGTTGCAGCGGACTTGATCGCGGACATGGGTGCGTTTATGGCGGCAGGCGTGAAAAGGGCCAAGCTCCAAATCCCAAGTTCCAACGCAACTCCAATTTCCAAACACCAATGCCGTCAGCCCAAGCCCGATCATGTGGCGCAGCTGTTAGCTGATTCATTAGCCACGGATGAAAGACGGATGGAACACGGAGGGGGACGAGTTGGTCGCGCGTTTTGTAGCAGTTGCCTGCCTGGACAACGCGGTGTGGGTCAAGCAGCGAGGCAAGAGGGCCCGGCACCGTTGGCTCCGTGTTTAATCCGTGTTCCATCCGTGGCTCAACTGCATCGTCCCAGCTTAGGGTTTAATGCTCGGACCTGCATTGGAGCTTGGAGCTTGGGATTTGGAATTTCCTGCCTGCTTGCCTCCCCCGGCGATTTCAGGAAAGCTCCACCGCACAAATGAAAAAGAAAGCAGCTGCCAAGTCTTCATCTCTGGAACGTCAATGGTCCTCCATCGTGGTGGACGGAGCCGAACGCGCCGCCAGCCGCGCGATGCTCCACGCCGTCGGATTCAAGCGCGAAGACTTCCGCAAGTCGCAGATCGCCGTGTGCTCCACCTGGAGCCAGGTCACGCCGTGCAACATCCACATCGACCAGCTCGCCGTGAGCGTGGCGATGGGTGTGAACGAGGCCGGCGGCAAGGCCGTGGTCTTCAACACCATCACCGTTTCTGACGGCATCTCCATGGGCAGCGAGGGCATGAAGTATTCGCTCGTCTCGCGCGAGGTCATCGCCGACTCCATCGAGACGGTCGTGGGCTGCGAAGGCATGGACGGGCTCGTGGCCGTGGGTGGTTGCGACAAGAACATGCCCGCCTGCCTCATCGCGATGGCGCGGTTGAACCGTCCGGCGGTATTCGTCTATGGCGGCACGATCCTTCCCGGTGATTACCACGGCAAGCCCGTGGACGTGGTCTCGTGTTTCGAGGCCGTGGGCCTGCACGCGGCGGGCAAGATGAGCGACAAGGACCTGGCCGACCTCGAAGCCGTGGCCATTCCTGGCGCGGGTTCCTGCGGCGGCATGTACACCGCGAACACCATGGCCAGTGCGATCGAAGCGCTCGGCATGAGCCTGCCCAACTCCAGCGCGCAGGCGGCGGTTTCCCAGGACAAGACCAAGGATTGCGAAACGGCTGGTTCCGCCGTGCTCAACCTGATCAAGAAGGGCATCCGTCCGCGCGACATCATGACGAAGAAGGCCTTCGAGAATGCCATCACGCTCGTCATCGCGCTCGGTGGTTCCACGAACGCCGTGCTGCACCTGCTGGCGATGGCCAGCGCGGCCAACGTGAAGCTGACCATCGACGACTTCACCCGCATCGGCAAACGCGTGCCCGTGCTCGCGGATCTCAAGCCCTCCGGCAAATACGTCATGGCCAAGCTCGTCGAGATCGGCGGCACCGTCCCGTTGATGAAGATGCTCTTGGACAAGGGCCTCATGCACGGCGACTGCATGACCGTCACCGGCAAGACGCTGGCGGAGAACTTGAAGAACGCGCCGAAGTATCCGGCGGGTCAGGATGTCATCCGTGACTTCGCCAATCCGATCAAGAAGGACAGCCATCTGGTTGTCTTCCGGGGCAACCTGGCTCCCGGCGGTGCGGTCGGCAAGATCAGCGGCAAGGAAGGCCTCCAGTTCAACGGCAAGGCCATCTGCTTCGACAGCGAGGAAAAGGCCCTGTCCGCGATCCTCGATGGCCGCGTGAAGAAGGGGCACGTCATCGTCATTCGTTTCGAAGGACCGAAGGGCGGCCCCGGCATGCGCGAGATGCTTTCGCCCACCAGCGCGATCATGGGCAAGGGCCTCGGCAAGGACGTGGCGCTCATCACCGACGGACGCTTCAGCGGCGGCTCGCATGGTTTCGTGGTCGGTCACGTGACCCCCGAGGCTTACGAAGGCGGCCCGTTGGCCATCGTGAAGAACGGTGACCCGATCATTTTCGACGCGGAGAAGCGCGAGATCACCCTCGGCATCACGCAGGGCGAACTCGACAAGCGCCTCCGCCTCTGGAAACGCCCCGCTCCGCGTTACACGCGCGGTGTGCTGGCCAAGTATGCCGCCACGGTGAAGTCCGCCAGCGAAGGCGCGGTGACGGATGTGGATTTGAGGGTGTAGCAAACCGCCTGATTCCATGTCTGTAAGTGGTGGAGAGCTTGATTCTCCACTGCGTACGATCCCTTCGTTGTGAACAAAACCACCTTGCTCAAGGCCATTCGCGCCGCCCTCGAAGAAGAGATGCAGACCTATGTCCGGGCCGCCAAGTCCGCCCGGGCCGAGGCAACCGACGAGCAAAGCCGCGCGGAGAACAAATACGACACGCGTGGGCTGGAGGCGTCTTATCTCGCCGCTGGACAGGTGCGGCAAGTGATGGAACTGGAGTCCGCCATCGCCGCGTTTGAGGGGTTGTCGGTCCGGAAGTTCGCCGCGGGCGAGGGCATCGGCATGGGCGCGTTGGTGGAGTTGGAGCAGAACGGGGTGCCGATGTTTTACTTCATCGGCCCGGCCGCCGGGGGGACGGAAGTGAAGGTGGCCACGAACGAGGTGCTGGTCATCACGCCGCAGTCGCCGTTGGGCGGGCAGTTGCAGGGCCGCAAGCAGGGCGACCGCCTCGAACTGGCGCTCGGTGGGGCAAAGCGGCGGGCCGTCGTGCTCCGCGTGGAGTGAGGCTGGCGGAATGCTTGGAGCCCGAGCGGGCCGTATGCTACGGTCGCGCGTCACATGATTGAGCCTTGGGCAACTGATTGGGGCGTGGCGCATGCCGCCACGCTCGCGCGCAGCTTCCGCCATTGGACGGGCCGGGAATTACCGGTCACCGCGTCTGATGCGCATGGATTTGCCGCTGCTTTGTTCAACGCTCCTTTCGTGGTCGTCTCGCATGGCACGGAGCCTGACCCGGTGCTCAATTACGGCAATCGCGCCGCGCTTGGCCTCTGGGAAATGTCGTGGGACGAACTCACCCGTACGCCCTCGCGCCTGACCGCCGAGCCGGTGGCCCGCGAGGAACGGGCGCGGCTGCTGGCCGAGGTGACGCAGCACGGCCACATCGCCAACTACGCAGGCATTCGCATCTCCAAGTCCGGCCGGCGGTTTCGCATTGCCCAGGCGGTGGTGTGGAACCTGTTGGATGAACGCGGCGCGGCTTACGGGCAGGCCGCGATGTTTGACCGGTGGGAGTTTTTGTGAACATGCATTCTTTCCGAACCGTGGTGTGCGTGCTGGCTTGTGCCTTGTGGTCTGCCTGCCAGGAGAAGACGGTGCCGCCAAGCGCCGCAACGCAGACGGCGTCTGAGCCGGTCGCACCGAAAGTCCTGGCCACTTCAGCGCCAACTTTGCCGGCGGCGCAACCCCCGCCACCTTCCATACCGATTGCGCCGCCGACGGTGGTCCCAGCCCACATCGTCCTCATCAGCTTCGATGGCACGCGGCCGGATATCGCCCAGGCGGCGCGAATGCCCACCTTGCATGCGATGGCTCGCGAGGGCGCGACGACTTGGACGGCCCAGAGTATTGTTCCGCCGCTGACGCTGCCCGCGCACACTTCCATGCTCACGGGTCTCGCACCCGAGGATCACGGGGTTTATTGGAACCAGTGGATTCCCGCGTTCGGACCGTTTCGCCACCCGACGCTGTTCATGCTGGCGAAGGCGGGCGGCATATCCACCGCCGCCTTCTCGGGGAAGGACAAGCTTGCGTACCTGTTTCCAACCGGGTCGGTGGATCACATTTCCTTTCCCGCGCCCGATCCATCGGACTGGATGGGGACCAATATTTTCAACGCCCGCCGGGTCGCCGCGCAGGCCACGAACTACTTTGCCGTCCACAAACCGCGCCTGATGTTCGTGCATTTTCCCGACGCCGACTTCGCCGGGCATTATCACGGCTGGCCGTCTGCCGAGCAGTTTGCCGCGCTGATTGAATGCGATGCGGCGTTGACCCAGCTTAAGGCCGGCATTGAGCAGGCCAAGGCGACGAACGTGCTCTATATCCTCACAGCGGATCACGGAGGCAACGGGCTGAGCCATGGAGTTGACCGCCCAGCCGACATGACCGTGATGTGGATTGCCTGGGGCGCGGGCGTGCGGGGTGGGCACCTGCTCACCAACCAGGTCACTTTGCCTGACACGGCCGCGACCATCGCGTGGTTGTTGGGGCTCAAGCTGCCGGCCAATAGCATCGGCAAACCGGTGAACGAGGCCTTTCAGTGACGCGGGGGTGCCCGGCACTGTCCCCGAGGAACGAAATCTTCCGGAGCGCGGCTGTGTCGCGGAGACCAGCCGCAGCGGCTGCGCCTGGCAGTAAGCGTTGCTGCGTTCCGCTCCCCTCGTAACTCCGACGTTGCTGCGGCTGATCCCGCGCCGAGCGGGACACAGCCGCGCGCCGGGGCAGTGCCAAGATGCGTCCGTGACTCGGCTTGGCCTGACATTTTTCTTCACCGGCTGCGCTGAATCCGCCATCGTCCGCCTCCTATGAACATGTTCGATTTGCAGGGTGAAGTCGCGGTCGTCATCGGTGCCACCGGGGTGCTCGGCGGCGCGTTGGCGGATGGTCTTGCGGAAGCCGGTGCGAAAGTCGCCGTGCTGGGTCGCAACGCCGAACGTGGCGAGGCGCGTGTGAAGGCCATCCAGGGCAAGGGCGGTCAGGCCGCGTTTTTCAACTGCGACGCCATCTCGCGCTGCTCCCTTACCGAGGCGCATGAACAGATCGAGGCCAAGCTGGGCGCTCCGACCATCCTCGTGAACGCCGCCGGCGGCAATGCTCCGCAAGTCACCGTGACCGCCGAGCGCGCCTTCGAGCAAATCCAGCTAGCTGACTGGCAGGCGAACTTTGACCTCAACCTCGCGGGTGGCGTGCTGCTGCCCTGTCAGGAGTTTGGTCCCGGCATGTGCAAGCGGGGCAGGGGCAGCATCATCAACATCGCCAGCGTCTCCGCGCACCTGCCGCTCTCGCGCGTGGTCACTTATTCCGCAGCCAAGGCGGCGGTCCTGAGCCTCTCGCAGTTCCTCGCCCGCGAATGGGCCACCAAGGGCGTGCGTGTGAACACCCTTACGCCCGGTTTCTTCCCAGCCGAACAAAACCGCAAGCTGCTCTTCAACGAGGACGGCTCGCCCACCGCGCGCACCAAGTCCATCTGGGGCCACACGCCGATGAACCGCTTCGGTGAGTCGCACGAACTGATCGGTGCCTGCCTCTTCCTCGCCAGCCACAAGGCCAGCAGCTTTGTCACGGGCACGGACATCCGGGTGGATGGCGGGTTCCTGAGCCAGACGATTTAGGGGAATTGCAAAGTGGAAATTTCAAATTTGAAATTGGGATGTGCAAATTTCAAATTGTAACCGTCCCGTGAGTACGCATGACTTCGAGCGGGCTTTTGGAACGGGTGGCTGACGTGCTGCAAGAGCGCTGACCAGCGCGTCCGCAATCTCGCCAAATCCATCCTCACCGCCAAAACCAACCGAACTACGGCCCGCCCAACAATTTGAAATTTGCATTTTCCAATTTCCAATTTGAACTTCCCTAAAATGAACCTCCTCTCTTCCACCGCCCCCTCCGGTTCTTCCGTCTCCACCACTCAGGTCACTGCCCTCGTTGCCCAGGCCTGCCCGGTTGCTGCCTACGCCGGCAAGAAGGTCCTGCTCATCGTGCCTGATGCGACGCGCACTGCGCCGGTGGGGTTGATGTTTCAGACGCTCTTCAAGCAGATCGGGGCGGCCACGGCGAATCTCGACATCCTCATCGCCCTCGGCACGCATCAGCCCATGAGCGAGGCGGCGATTTGTGATCGCCTGGAAATCTCGGCTGCCGAGCGCGCGAGCACGTACGCCAAAGTCCGCTTCTTCAACCACGAGTGGGACAACCCCGCCGCGCTCTGCAACGTGGGCACGCTCACGAAGGCTGACACGCGCGAGCTTTCCGAGGGGCTTTTCGAGCTGGACGTGCCGGTGGAGGTGAACAAGCGCGTTTTCGACTACGACCAGGTTGTCATCATCGGTCCGGTGTTCCCACACGAGGTCGTCGGGTTCAGTGGCGGCAACAAGTATCTGTTCCCCGGTGTCGCAGGCCCGGAGATTTTGAACTTCTTCCACTGGCTGGGCGGTTGCGTGACGAACCCCATGACCATCGGCAACAAGTGGACGCCCGTCCGCCGCGTCGTGGATCGCGTCGGTGCCATGGTGAAAGTGGGCAAACTCTGCCTGGCCATGGTCGTGCGGCCGGACAAATCGCTTGCCGGCCTGTTCATCGGCACGCCCGAGGCTGCCTGGGATGCGGCGGCCGATGTTTCCCGCGCCGAGCACATCGTGTTCAAGGACAAGCCCTATCACACCGTCCTGTCCTGCGCCCCGAAGATGTACGAGGACGTTTGGACCGCCGGCAAGGCCATGTACAAGCTGGAACCCGTCGTGGCGGACGGTGGCGAACTCATCATCTACGCTCCTCATGTTACCGAGGTGAGCGTCACGCACAACAAGACCATGCACGCCGTGGGCTACCACTGCCGTGACTACTTCCTGAAGCAGTGGGACAAGTTCAAGGATTACCCCTGGGGTGTCCTCGCCCACAGCACCCATGTGCGCGGCATCGGCACCTTTGAAAACGGGGTGGAGAAGTGCCGCATCAAGGTCACGCTTGCCACCGGCATTCCGCGCGAGGTCTGCGAACGCATCAACATGGGGTACCGCGACCCCAAGTCGATCGACATCGAGAGTTACGCGAACCGCGAAGCGGAAGGGGTCCTGCTGGTCCGGAAGGCCGGCGAAATGTTGTTCAAGTTGTCCAACCCGCCCGCCTGGCAGAAAGGCGTGGACAAGGCCTAACCCGCGTGGGGCAGCGGGGCGCAGCTTGGCGCACTGCCCCATGAGCGCGGCTGTGTCCCGCTCGGCGCGGGATCAGCCGCAGCACCGTCAGAACGCTGAGCGGGGGCGTAACACATCAACGCCTCCTGCCGGGCGCAGCCGCTGCGGCTGGTCTCCGCGACACAGCCGCGCTCTGGAAAATTTCGTTCCCCGGGGGGCAGTGTCAAGATGCGCTCGAGTTAGGAGTAGTGCTTGCTTTGTTTTTGACAGCGAGCGGCGTTTCTGGCATCGGTGCGTGCATGGAACCCGAGTTTGTCCACGTCAGCCGGGCCTTTCGCATCGGGCCGGATGCGAGCGAGAACCGGGCTGGAATAGTGGTCGCTTCCGCCGAAGCGTTTTTTCTGGTTGTGGGCATGAAGGCGACCCACGTCGGAATGGCGGGGGCCGGTGGTGCTGTGGGCGGCCTGCTGGCCGTTTACCTTGCGCGAAAGTCAGCCGGCAAACCGCTGTGTGATGAGGCATCGGGCGTGATCGAAACGGACCTGGCTGGCCTGCCGACCGAAGTCACCACCCATGCCGACTGGCCGGTGCGCCAGAAGAGCGGGCCGGTGATCGTAATTCCGAGGGAGGCAATTTCGTCCGTCCGCTATTCGTTTTGGAAGTGGGGGATTTTCCTGCAAACGACCGGCGTGGAGTTCCGGCTCGAACCACCGTTGTTCGGGCGCGAACGCATGTTGCAGCAACTGGCCGGGCTGGGCTGGGATATTGAGCGAATCTGAGAAAGTCCCATGAATGATTTTCGCCCAAACGAACGGCTTGGACAGGATGCACTTCGTTTGTAACATACGTCCGCGTTCGTGCGTCCAACCCACTGACCGCAATAACAACACAACATGCATACATTGACTCGTTCGCTCCTCGCGCTGGCTGCCGTCTTCGCGTTGACCGTCTTCACCTCCACCGCCTCGGCGGCCGCCAAGAAGGGCCCCGTGGACAAACCCGTCGTCGGCAAGATCACGGCCATCGATAAGGATGCCAAGACCGTAACCGTCGGTGACCGCGTCATCTCTGTGGACGACACCACCACCATCTCGAACGCCGGCAAGCTGGCCAAGTTCGAGGACCTCAAGACCGGGGAAGACGCGACCGTGAGCGTTTTCATGCTCGGTGAGAAACTCACCGCCACGAATCTGAAGGTCGGGAAGGTGGCGGCCAATACCGCCGCCCTGCCGAAGAAGAAGAAGTAACCCCAGCTTACTTTCCAGCGCACCCGCCGCAGTTTTGACTCCGGCGGGTGTTTGCTTTTTCTGGCCGGAAAGCAAGCGCATGCTTGGCTTCTGCCGCCGATTCAGGTTCCCTTGCGCCAACCAAACACCATGACCGAATCGCTCGCCGCCGCGCAAAAGACCTTCCGGGCCATCGCCGCCAACATCGAGACCGTGATGCAGGGGCAGGGACCGGCCGTGCGCAAGCTCCTTACCGCCTTCGCCAGCGGCGGCCACGTCCTCCTTGAGGATTACCCTGGCACCGGCAAGACCACGCTGGCCAAGACCCTGGCCCGCAGCATCAACGCCGGGTTCAAGCGCGTCCAGTTCACGCCCGATCTCCTGCCCAGCGACATTCTCGGTGTGTCGATCTTCAACCAGCGTGAACAGACCTTCGAGTTCCGCTCCGGTCCGATCTTCACCAACATCCTGCTGGCCGACGAAATCAACCGCGCCTCCCCTCGGACACAATCGGCCTTGCTGGAAGCCATGGGCGAAGGTCAGGTCAGCGTTGAAGGCGACCGGCGGAATCTGGAAAGCCTCTTCTTCGTCATCGCCACACAAAACCCCGTCGAGTTCCGCGGCACCTACCCGCTGCCCGAGGCGCAGATGGACCGCTTCGCGCTGCAATTCAGCCTCGGCTACGTCACCGCCGCCGAGGAAGTCGCCATCCTCTCCGCGCAGGAAAGGGTTCACCCGCTCGATAAGGCCGGTCCCGTTGTGTCAAAAGAGGACGTGCTCGCCCTCAAGCGCGCCGTGACCGAAGTGCGCATCAGCGAGGAACTGAAGCGCTACATCGTGGACCTGGTCTCGGCCACGCGCACCGCCAGCGGCGTCTCGCTGGGAGCCAGCCCACGCGCCTCGCTCTCGTTGATGAAAGTGGCCCAGGCCTCAGCCCTCTTCGAGGGCCGGGAATTCGTCACCCCGGAGCATGTGCAGCAAATGGCCGTGGCGGTCATCGCCCACCGCGTGGTCATGGACCCGCAGGCCCGCTTCAGCGGCCTGACCGCGCGCGGCGTGGTGGAGGACCTGCTGAAGAAACTCAAGGTGCCGGCGTGAGGGGCGTGGGGTGACGGTGGAAGGACGGCTTTTGCATCTCCGCCCGCCGGCTCCGCTCACTTATTCTCCCGTTCGTGGAACAGCTTGAGAATTGCCTCGGTGATGTCGGGAGCTTCGGCTGGTGTCCGATAGAGAATCGGCTTGTCGTAACTGGTCATGCGATCTGCATTGATGACCAGGTCGAACTTGTCCTTGGCGTATTCGGCGATGAGTTCCTCCAAATATCCCCGGTCGTAGTACTTTCCGGTAATCTTGGCGCGCCACTCCAATATCGCCGCCACGGGTGCCTTCGCTTCCGCCACCCGCTTGGTCAGCGCCTCATACTCTGCTTCTTCTGGCGTGGGGGTAGGTTTTGGCTGGGAAGGTGGCGATGGCAGGGCTGGCTTAACTGGCTCGGCCGACTGACCCGGTTGCCGGACGGGTGCTGGTGGAGTAGGTGGATTTGGCGAACTGCTGGTCAAATCGGTCGGCGGGAGCGGCGAGCTGGTCGCCGCATTGCTGGAAAGTCGTGCCAATTCCAATTTCAATTTTGCAAGTGGTGGATCGGGCGAAGGGCTTGGCGGCATCGGTAGTCCACGCTGCGGTCGGGTTGGCTGGAAGGTGGGGCGTGGTTTGAACATCAATTCTTGGTTCAGCTTCTCGTACAGGGCAAGCTTCGCCTCCAGTTCAGGCGTCAGACTTTCAGTCTTTTTGAGTTCCTCCAGCTTCTCACGGCCCCGCGCATACATGGCGTTGCGAATGGTGTCCTTGTTCGCCGTAGCCCACCGTACCGGCGTGCTGCGGGGGAGCTTGGCCACCTCGGCTTCCAGCGCCTTGAGGCGGTTGATTACTTCACGCTGCGAGTCCTCCGCTGGACAGGCCGTCATGCTCAAACCCAGCACCATGTAGATCGTTGCCTTCTTCATATGGTTACGTTTGCTCAACCGGTTCTCCAATCCAAGGGATATTGTTCCAGCGAACTTGCCGGAATAACGGCCCCGGAAAAGCCAAAAATATTGCTGTTACAATCCTGTTACGCGGATTTAATTAGATAGAACTCCAGAGTCAACACGCTGCTTTACGGCACCGGGTCAGAAACCGCTGCCAGCAGACCCCGGCTTCGGAGGGCGTCGGCGACAAAATTTGCGATGCCTTCGCAGAAGGCAGCGGAATAGTGGACCCCGTCCACGTAGAGTGGCAAACGCTGCCCATCGTGCAACCCGGCGGCCCAAAGAAAATCCTTGGGGCGGTGCTCCGCCGGCAGAGCCTTGTCCATGGCCAAGTAGCCGAGCTTTACCAACTCGTCGGAGTTGGCCAGCCCCAGCGGGTGACGTGCCGGGTCAGCGTGATAGGCGGCTACAGGTTGCCATACAAATGCGACGCGGATGCCGAGGCGGCCCGCCAAGCCACGGATGATTTCCTGGTTATCCCGATAACGCTCGCCAAGCCGGTGCGCAAGCTGCGCGTTCCCACGCGCAGGCGGCACCTCAAAGCTGCGGCGAATCCGCAAACTGTCCGCCGTTGAGTGAATGGGGTAGGGATTTCCGGCCTTTTCACGTAGAAGCCGCACCAGGGGGATGTGTTGTGACCAGTCGTCCGGCGGGCGTACCTGCATCGAATGCAAGGCACGGTCGATGTTGGGGGACAATTTGGTTTCCGTATGGACCTGATTGAATTCGTTCAAACCATCAACGAACACCGCCAAGTCTTGACGAAATCCGGCGATGATCAATTTTTCAAAAAGGATTCGTTCAGGAATCGAATAGTCAAAGGCGCGCCCGAAGTTATAGACGCAGATGCGGGCGAAACGCGGCTCACGGCGTAGCGCCTCCTGCAAGCGGGACGGAATCGTCTCGTCGTCAGCTACCCCGTAGCCGAAGATGGTGGACCCACCAAAGACGAAGATGTTGAAGTTGGTTCTTTGCGGCGGCCACTGGGCCTGATCTTTCACATGCCGGTAGCCTTCATTGCCGACGTTCACATATTTTCCGGAAAACGCGGCCTCCTTGAATTCGGTGAACGGCTCGTAAGTTAACGCCCGGCTCCAAGTTTCGAAGAGGAGCTGTCGGATGGCGTCTTCGGTACGGTGGGGATATACCTCCTTGAGCCGGTCCATCCCGTACATCTTCACCACGCGCAAGCCGTCCAGCTTCGGGGAGTCCCCCGGTGCAGGGGGACCGAGCAGCAGATAAGCTGCGAAATTCAGCAGGAAGAGGAGGACAACGGTGTTAAACCCCACGACGGCCAGCGTGCGGTAAACTCCGGCGACGCGACGAATCCACGGGACGGGTGTTCCGGTTGATGGAGGCGCTTGCATGGTCTTGGTGCCGTGTGGATTGCTGGCCAAGAACAAGACGCACGGGGCGTTTAACCGTCAAGCAAACTGTACGCCCTCACCACTGTCTTGAAACGCCTGCTGCGTCTGTAGTGACGCGAAGGTGCAAAAACAAGTACGGGCAGACTGCTTAGATCACTTCTTTGATCGGCTCCCAGCCGTCCAAGAGGTATTGCGGGCGGCCTGTGAGTCCGGGGAGGGTCACTTCAAGTCCAGCCGCTTCACGGGTACGAGGCGGTGGCCGAGCATGTCCACGGCGGCGGGCAGGGCTTCCAGGACGAGATAGCCAAGCAGGGGTTCGTAGGCTCCGTTGTCCGGGTACATGTCAATGAAGAGCACCTCGCCGCTGACGGGGCGGAAGCCTTCGAGTTGAATCGTGAAGGGGCCGCAGACTTCGCCGCCGATGCTCTTCTGGTCGGCAGTTTCCTTTTCAACTTTGCTCGACTTGGGTACGGTGCCGAGCCGGTCTTTCCATGCGCGTGGCAGGATCATGTGGGAGGCACCAGTGTCCACCAAGGCGTCGCAGCGGAGAGCCTTGCCCGGCTCGAAGGGGTTGTTGATCTCCACCGATGTCGTGATGCGGCCCATGTCGTTAATGTGCGCCGCGTCGTGCCGCTACACAACTTCTTTGATCGGCTCCCAGCCGTCCACGAGGTATTGCGGGCGGCCGGTGAGGTCGGGGATGGTGACCTGGTTGGCTTCCAGGCCCACGCGGTTGTAGAGCGTGGCGAAGATTTCGCCGAAGTGGACGGGGCGGTCGCTGGCTTCGCCGCCGTGACGGTCGGTGCTGCCGATGACCTGACCGGTGCGCAGGCCGCCGCCGGCCAGGAGGGCGCAGGAGACGGCGGGCCAGTGGTCGCGCCCGGCGTCCTTGTTGATCTTGGGCGTCCGGCCGAATTCACCCCAGAGTATGACGGTTACATCCTTGTCGAGGCCGCGTTGATGCAGGTCTTCGATGAGCGCGCTGAAACCCTGGTCGAGCAAGGGGCAGTCCTGGCGGAGGGCGTCGTAGATGCGGCCGTGGTGGTCCCACCGGCTGAAGGCGAGGGTGACGCAGCGGGCTCCGGCTTCCACGAGGCGGCGGGCCATGAGCATGTGCTCCATGAGCTTGGGGCCGCCGTCGTCACGGTTCTTCGGGTCGCCTTTGCCATAGCGGGCGCGGACTTTCGGGTCTTCCTGATCCAGGTCGAGGGCGTCGCGGACCTTGCTCGATGTGAGCATCCCGAATGCCTGCTGGGTGAAGCTGTCGAGGCCGTCCATGAGGCCGCTGCTGTCCACGTCGCGGCGGTAGTGGTCGAAGTTCGTGAGGAGCTTCTTGCGGTCATCCAGTCGGTCGAGCGTGAGGCCGTCGAGGACCATGTCGTCCTTGCCCGCGCCGGAGGGGCGGAAAGGCGCGTGTCCCACGCCGAGGAAGCCGGGCTTGCCGGCATCCGCCCAGCGCATCTCGCCCATGCGCGGCGCGAGACCGAAGAAGGGCGGGACGGAGGGATGCGTGGCTCCTTGCAGCTTGGAAAGGACGGAGCCGAGTGAGGGCCAGCCACCGGGAGGCTGGTTGCGGGCGAGCCGGCCGGTCTGGCATTGGAAGGCGTTGTGGTCATCCACCGCGCCGACGACGGAACGGATGAGGACGAGCTTGTCCATGATCGCGGCGGTGCGGGGGAGCAGTTCGCTGATCTGGATGCCGGGGACGTTCGTGTTGATGGGGCGCAGTTCGCCGCGAATTTCCTGCGGCGCGTTGGGCTTCAGGTCGAACATGTCCTGATGCGGCGGGCCGCCGGGCAGGAAGATGTTGATGATGGCCTTGTGCGACTTGCGGATGCCCGCGTGCGACTCGACCCGCAGCAGGTCGGCCAGGGACAGCCCGCCAAAGCCCAAGGCCCCGACGCGCAGGAAGTCGCGCCGCGACTGGCCGTCGCAGAACTTGCGGGAGGAATTTCCGAGCAGGGTCAGCATGAATGTAAACTTCGCCGAGTTTGCGACGCTGACCGGGGGCCATTCTTCAAAGTAACTCCGTGAATTTCTGCGTGGGCGCGTATCTTGGCACTGCCCCCGGAGCGCGGCTGTGTCCCGCTCGGAGCGGGATCAGCCGCAGCAACGTCGGAATGATGAGCGGTGGCGTAACGTCGCAACACCTCCGGCCAGGCGCAGCCGCTGCGGCTGGTCTCCGCGACACAGCCGCGGTCCGCACCGGTTTCATTCCTCGGGGGCAGTGGCAAGATGCGTCCCTTCTGCGGCGGCCGGTCGGGCCAGCGTTGGACTCGCGCGGGGTTCTCCGTTACAACCGGGCCGTTTATGCACAGCATCGCCGAGCCGTTGCAGCAGGTAGACCGGGTTTTCGTCCGGTGGCGGGGGCGTCGGCTGGTGTATTTCGCGGGTTGCGACTACTACCGGCTGGCCAGCCATCCGCGCGTGCTGGCGGCAGTGGGTCGCGCACTGAAGTCATTTGGATTAAACGTCTCCTCGTCCCGCAAGACCACCGGTAACCACGTGCTTTACGACGAGCTGGAACACGAACTAGCGCGGTTCTTCCACGCGGAACAAGCGGTGCTCCTGGACAGCGGTTACGTTTCGAATCTCGCCGTGGCGCAGGCTTTGCGCGGCGAGTTTACGCACGTGCTCATTGATGCCCGGGCTCACACGAGCCTCATGGACGCGGCGATGATGTCCGGGGCCACGGTGGTGCCCTTTACGCATCGGGATGTCGTGGATTTCCGGCGGCAACTGAGCGGGCTGAAGGAAGGGGCGCGCCCGATGGTCTTCACGGACGGCATGTTTTCGCATGACGGCTCGGTCGCCCCGCTGGTGGAGTATCTCGCGGTGTTGCCCGCAAAGGGCGCATTGCTCGTGGACGACGCGCATGGGGCGGGG
>RFSE01000010.1 GCA_009924135.1 Pseudomonadota bacterium
CTCCCTCTCCCTTTGCGGAGCAAGGGGAGAGGGCTGGGGTGAGGGGTTGGCTGCGCAGGCGTGGGTGGCCGCTCCCCTCATCCGGCCTCCGGCCACCTTCTCCCCTCGCTCCGCGAAGGGCGAAGGCCAGCACACGTCCGTTCGACAAGATTTCGCGTGCTTCATCCAGAGTGGAGATTACTTGGCTTCCTCGGCCTGGCCTTCCGGTGCGGTTTCCGGTTCTTTTTCCTCCTCCGGTTCCGGCTCCTTGGCCTCGACGGATTGCAGGGCGGCGCTGATGAGACCTGCGAACAGCCCGCCGCTTAGCAAGGTGTTGCGGAAGAAGGTCCAGGTTTCCGGCCAGCCGCCAACGCCGGTGGTCAATGCGCGCAGCCAGTCCGCGAAGGTTTTGGCGTAGGCGGGGTTTTGCAGCCAGGCGGCGGTATTGGTGATAAGGTAAAAGAGCACCGCGCCCAGCAGCCCCCCGGCGACGGATTTGGACACCGAGGCATGCCGGGAGAACTGCCGGCCCAGCAGAAAGATGCCTGCGTAGGCGAGGTAGTTCACGGCCTGGTAATCGCTGAAAATGACCGTTTCGTAGTAGAACACGTTCAACACCACATCCGTGCCGAGCATCGTGCCGAGGATGGCCCACCAGGGCAGCCGCCGGGGAAACGCGCCCGCGCAAAAGACCAGCCCATAGGCCACGCTGAAGTTCAAGGGCATCACCCCCGGCCAGCGCGTCAGCGCGAAGGCCGTCAGCAGGAGCGCAGGGACGAGCACGGTTCGTTTCACGACGGCGGATGATACGGCGGCAGATTCGAGTTCAAAGTTCAAAGTGCAACGGGCACAGTGGCGGTTCGCGGTGTGTCATGGAAAAACTGTTCGATATTCTGTACGAAGACGCGGACCTGCTGGCCATCAACAAGCCCGCCGGCCTCGTCTGTCATCCCACCAAGGGCGACGTCTATTCCAGCCTGATCAGCCGCGTCCGCCTGCACCTGGGGGACACCGTGTCCGCGCATCTCGTCAACCGGCTCGACCGTGAGACCAGCGGGGTGGTCCTCGTGGCCAAGAGTCCCGAGGCGGATGCCGCCCTGAAAAAACTTTTCTCCCTGCGCAAGGTCGGGAAGGAATACCTCGCCATCACCCACGGGCACTTCGGCCCCGATACCGCCGTGTGCGAGGCTTCGCTGGGCAAGGACGAGCAGGCCGTCATCGCCATCAAGGACTGCGTGCGGGCGGATGGTGCGGTGTCGAGGACCGAGTTCGCCGTCGAACAGCGTTTCACGCGGCCGGAGGGGGATTTCACGCTGCTCCGCGTGCGGCCGCACAGCGGGCGCAAGCACCAGATCCGCATCCACCTCCAGCACCTCGGCCATCCCATCGTGGGCGACAAGCTCTACGGCGGCGACGAAGGCCTTTACCTCGCCTTTGTGCTGCGACAGCTCTCCGCCGCGCAGCGCGTGCGCCTGATCCTGCCCTGCCAGGCGTTGCATGCCGCCGTGCTGCGGTTCAACTGGCGCGGGCGTGACTGGGAGTTTCGCTCGGAGCCGGAACCGTGGTTTACGGACTTCGTGGCCGGTGCCCCGTGCACGCCGGACTGGGCGGAGAAATACTTGTGAAATGGGGGAATGGTGAATTCCGAATGGAGAATCCTACTCTGCGAGCTGCGCACAGATTCGCCATTCGCAACTCGCCATGCGCCGTTGTCCATCGCTAAAACTTCCTCGTGCTGACGACGATTCCCAAAACGATGCAGGCCGTGGTTTATCGCGGCGTGGACGATCTCCGCGTCGAGACCGTGCCCGTGCCGCGCATTGGCGCGGGCGACCTGCTTGTGCGGGTGGCCGCTTGTGGCGTGTGCCCCACGGACATCAAGAAAATCCACCACGGCACGGTCACGCCACCGCGCATTTTCGGCCACGAAACCTCCGGCACCATCGTCAAGCTCGGGGCCCGGGTGCGGGGCTTCCGGGTCGGTGAACGGGTCGCGCTGCACCATCATATTCCTTGTCTGGACTGCCATGCCTGCCGGCATCGGGCGTTTGCCCAGTGCCCGCAATACAAGCGCACCGGCGTGACCGCCGGGTTTGAGCCGGCGGGCGGGGGGTACGCTCAATACGTGTGCGTAATGTCCTTTTGCCTGCCGGGGGTGGTGAAAATTCCGGCCAAAAACACCTTCATCGAGGGCGCGATGCTGGAGCCGGTTAATACCGTGTTGAAGGCCGTGAACCGGCTGGCCGTGCTGCCCGGTGATTTTGTGCTGGTCGCGGGGCAGGGGCCCATTGGCCTGTTGTTTACGCGGCTGCTGGCTTTGCGGGGCGTGAAGGTGATTGTCACGGATTTGCTCGATCAACGGCTGAATTTTGCCCGCAGCTCGGGTACTGCGCACGCCCTGCGGGCCGATGCGGCAGACCTGCCGGAGCAAATCCAACGTTTTACGCGCGGTCGGGGCCTGGATGCAGCCGTGATCGCCGTGCCGGCGGACGCCGCACTAAAACAGGCCGTTGCGCTTCTGCGGGGCGGCGGGCAGACACTGTTGTTTGCCCACACCAAGCGCGGGGCCGTGTCCCCGGTGGATTTGTCGGGCATTTGCGTGGATGAAAAGGACCTGATCGGCAGCTATTCAGCCGATGCGACGCTGCAAAAAAACGTTGCCCGGCTGGTTTTTTCGCGCCGGCTGGACGTGCGCGAACTCGTCACGCACACGTTCCCGCTCACGGAAACGGCGGCCGCCGTGGCGCTGGCGGCGAATCCGCAGCCGGATTCCCTTAAAATTGTGGTGCAGCAGGAAGGTTTTGACACTGCGCGGGCAGGTTTAACCCCGGCCGCCCTTAGGGCAAAGTCCTGAGAAAAAACCGGTTGACGGTAACTTGATTTTCTGCGACAAAGACCTTGCACACGAAATAGGTAGCACGAATATGAAAACAAAAGCACTTCTCGCTGCGGGGCTGATGATGGCAGCCAGCGCGGTTTCCTCGTTCGGTCAGACCGTCTATTCCGTCAACGCTGTGGGGTTTGTGAATTCGGTGTTCCCACCGGGATTCTCCCTTAACTCCAATCCGCTGGACAACGGCGGAACGAACACGTTCGCTGCCCTTTTCCCGGCCGTTCCCAACGGTACGTCCATCTTCAAGTTTGACCCCATTGGCGGTAGCTACGTTGGTGGCACGTTCAGCCGTGGCAGTTGGGGTGCGGCCGCCTCGATCACTCTCAACCCTGGCGAGGGCTTCTTCTTCAAAAATCCCGGCGCTACTCCCTACACCAATACGTTCGTTGGTAACGTCATGCAGGGCACGTTGACCACGCCGCTTGTGAGCGGGTTCACCTTGGTGGGATCACAAGTTCCTCAACAGGGCTTGGTGGCCACTGATTTGGGCCTTCCAATCGCCAATGGTGACACCATCTACAAGTTTGACAGTAGCGTTAATCAGACCTACACCTTGGCTTCGCTCGTCCGTGGGAACTGGTCTCCCGCTGAGCCTGCGATTGCGGTTGGCGAAGGGTTCTTCGTGAAAAAGGCGATTGCCGCCAACTGGACCCGTACGTTCTCTGTAAACCAATAGTTTTTAAATCAGCAACCCTCTCCAAGCACACATCATGAAGATTAAAACCTCCGCTCTGATTGCTCTGTCTGCCATCTGCCTGACTGCGACGTCTGCTCTGGCCAGTTTCACCTACGATCCAACCACCTACAATTCCGCCGATGCAACCAAGGGTGTGATCTGGTTCGATACGGTTGGCACCATGAGCTATGATGGTAACGGTAACCCCGCGAATATTACCGGTGGGACCTTGGGTAACAGCACGGTTCAAGTTGACTTCCTGTTCACCTTCTCGGGTGGCACGGCTCGCAGCATCGTTTATACTCTCGATGCCGCTTCCGGTGGAATCTCTGCCTTTGGAACAGTTAGCGGGCGTATTAGTCCTGAGACTGTAGCGACAGCTAATAATTTGGCCGGCCTCAGTGGAACTTATCAGGTTGAAGCGTGGGTTGGCGGAGCTTCGTATGGTGATCCGTTGAACACCAAATCGCGCATCTCGGCCGCTACCGCCATCACTTTTGGTGGAACTCCTACGGGTCAGCTTCCGGTGCTTCCGTCACCAGTCAATAACTTTGCGAATTTCGCTGTCACTGCCGCAGTTCCCGAACCGACGACTCTCGCCCTCGGCTTGTTTGGTGCCGCTGGCCTGTTGATCCGCCGCCGCAAGTAATTGCATCGTCCTTTCCTCTCAAGCCGCCCTTTATGGGCGGCTTTTTTGTTGTCTGCAATTGACATCTTCCGCCAGTCGTCTAGCATTTCTTCGTTCTGGTTGGCCTGTTCGTCTATCGGCTAGGACACGGCCCTCTCAAGGCTGAAAGATGGGTTCGATTCCCATACGGGCTACCAACTAACTTCTCCGAATTTCCCACGGCCCAACATTCATTGCGGTCCTTCATTCGGCGCAATTAAGCCGCTACGTCACGCGAAACTTGGACAATCAGTTAGGAGGTTTTTATTGGTTCCCTTCGCTTGGAGGTGTTGGCTGCTTTGCCTTCTGTTGGACGCCAATTTTGCGCGTAGTCCGCTTGAAGACGCCGATCACCACGACTGCCGCCAAAGTCGCGGTGCCCACGATTACCAAGATTTGAAGATCACTCATGCTAGCGAACGCCCCGCGCGCGCAAGTTTTGGGCCATTCTCACGGGAAAAATAAAAATCTGGGCGAAGTTGAGGGCATCACCGCCCGTCAGTTGTCCATGCTTTCCACTCAATTGGACTTTACGGCCACCGGCAAACAGCAGGGGTTTCTGCAGGTTCCCTATTCGCACAACCTTGGCGGCTGGGCCAATGTGATGGTTCCCTGCACGGTGGTCGCCCGTGGCCAGGGGCCGACCGTGCTCATTCTCGCGGGCAATCACGGTGACGAGTATCAGGGCCAGATCGCCATCATGAAGCTGGCGCGCGAGTTGACGCCCGAGATGGTCAACGGCCGCATCATCCTGATTCCCTCTTTGAATTTCCCCGCCGCCCGCGCTGCCACGCGCCTCTCGCCCGTGGACGGCATGAACATGAACCGCGCGTTCCCCGGTAAGCCCGAGGGCGCGGTCACAAGCCAAATTGCGCACTACCTTACGACGGTGCTCTTCCCGTTGAGCGATGTGGTCATCGACATCCACTCTGGCGGGCGCAGCATGGAGTTCGTGCCGTGCTCCACGATGCATCTTGTCGCCGACCGCACGCAGCGTCGCACGATGCTTGATGCCATGCTCGCCTGGAACTCGGACTTCGCCTTTCTTTACGCGGACATCGCGGGCACGGGGCTGTTGCCGGTCGAGGCGGAGAATCAAGGCAAACTCGTCGTTACTACTGAAATGGGCGGCGGCGAATGCGTCCCCGCCGAGGTTCACCGCATCACGCAAAGCGGTCTGCGAAACGTCCTCATCCACCTTGGCGCGCTGCGGGGCCGCGAGCAGACGCGCGCCCGGCTCGGCCTGCCCCCCGTCATCCTCACGCAGGCATTGCACCGCGAGGACTACCTGCTTGCGCCCGAATCCGGCATCTTTGAAATCTGCCTCGACCTCGGCGCGAAGGTGAAGCGCGGCCAGACCGTCGGCTACATTCATCACCTCGAACGCCCCGATCGCGCGCCGGAACCGCTCGTCGCGCAGAGCAGCGGCTTCCTCATCACCATCCGTGCCCCCTGCCTCACGCAGCAGGGCGATTGTGTGGCGGTCATCGCGCAACAGGTGAGCGAGCGGGAAGTGATGGCGGCTTAAGCCCGGTCAGGTGAACGGAATGCCAACTACTGAGAACGAATTACTGCAATCGTGGTTCGCACCATTGTTCAAGGCCGCTGGATTTAAAAAATCCGCTTCGACCTGGCATCGTGCAACTCAAGACATTATCCACGTCTTCAACATCCAAGGTTCGCAATGGAGACACAGCTGTTATTTCAAACCAGCCGTTACGGTTGAGGCTTATGAATACCTTGGAATTAAACCGGCCTGATCGTGCGAGGTCGTCCGACAATTGCACCTTGATGGGGCAAGCCGTTGTGAGATCAAAGCGGAGAAGTGCTTTTGTCTGGAAATGAAAAGAACGCTTAAATTGAAAGCTGCCAAAATTCTGGCCGTTTTGATCCTCCCGCTCTCAAGTCTGCTCGCCGCTCCGCCGCCGAAACCCCCCGAAGTCCCCGCCGACCTGCCGCCGAAGATCGAACTGCTCCGTCCGGGCGTGAAGCTCACGCTTCTGGCCGAGCATCCCGCGCTCGTCACGCCCACGGGCATTGACGTGGATGCGCAGGGCCGCATCTGGGTCGTGTCTTGCCATACGCATTTCCGCCCGCAGGGTTACGCGGGGCCGGTGCACGATGAAATTCTAGTCTTTGACCGCGACGGAAAAAACCGCCGCGTTTTCTACAACCAGACCGACATGACGATGAACGTGAAGGTCGGCCCCGACGGCTGGGTGTATCTCGCCGAGCGCAGCCGCATCCTTCGCGTGAAAGACACGAACGGCGACGGCGTGGCGGACCTGGCCGAGAACGTCGCCGTGCTCGATACGGTGACGGACTATCCTCACAACGGCCTCTCCGGCATGACGTGGTTGCCAAGCGGTGAACTGATGTTCTCGTTGGGTGAAAACTTTGGGAAAAACTGGACGCTCTCCGGGCGCGATGGCGTGAAGTTCACCGGGCGCGGTGAAGGCGGGATCTTCCGCTGCCGCGCCGATGGCTCCGGCCTGCATCGCGTCGCGCGCGGCTTCTGGAATCCCTTCGGCATCATGGCACGCTCGGATGGCGAGCTGTTTGCCGTGGACAACGACCCCGGCAGCCGCCCGCCGTGCCGGTTGTTGAACGTTGTCGAAGGAGCGGACTACGGGTTCCAGTGGGTCTATGGCAGCGCGCCGGTGCATCCGTTTGTTGCGTGGAACGGCGAGCTGCGTGGCACGCTAGGCATGGTTTTTCCGTCGGGCGAGGGGCCTTGCTCGATTGTGGAGCTGGGCGGCGGGGCGTTGGTGCCGTCGTGGAGTTATCACCGCATCGATTACTTCCCGCTGGTGCGCAAAGGCGCAGGCTACACGTCCGAGCAGATGGAATTGGTGCGCGGCAGTGATTTCTTCCGGCCCACCTGCCTGACGGCGGGGCCGGATGGTGCGTTCTATTTCAACGACTGGGTCTTCAGCTCCTACACGCTGCACGGGCGTGGACGGCTGTGGAAACTGGAGATCGACAAGGCGAAGGCGACCTGGCTCAAGCCCGCGCCCGAACCGTTGAACGCGCCGGCACTGCTCGCGAAGAACCTGCGGGAAGGCAGGGTGCAGCTCACCGAGGCGCAACTCTTCGAGCATGCGCGCGGCAGCGATGCTTATTTGTCGGATGCGGCGTTGACGGCGCTCGCCCGTAATGGCGCGAGCTGGACGCCGGATCACGTGCTCAAACTGGCAGCGCGCGATCGCGTCTGGGCGCTCGTGGCGTTGCGCCGGGTGGACTTGAACGAGGAGAAATGGGTGCGGCTGCTCTTCAATGATCCCGATCCGGAAATCCGTTTCGAATGCCTGCGCTGGATTGCCGATGGAGTGCTCACTGGTTTCAGCGCAGACGTCGAGCGATTGCTGACCCGTGCGGACCTCGACTATCGGATGTTTGAAGCCTTGCTCGCCACCTGGAACACGCTGCGCGGTCAGCCGGAGGCCGGGGTCACCGACGTGAACGTCCTCGTGGAGCGCGTGACGAACGCCGCCACGCCCGCGCGTCTGAAGGGCTACGCCTTGCGCCTCGTGCCGCCAGCGCACGCCAAGCTCACCGTGCCGCTGCTGCGCGACCTTCTGGCAGTGAACGACCCGCTGCTTTCCTCCGAAGTCGTGCGCACGCTGGCAGCACGCGATGCGGACGATGCGCGGGCGGTGCTCGCCAGCATCGCCGCCGATGACGCGCGCCCAGCCGAGCTGCGGGCGGATGCCATCACCGGCCTGGCGGCGGCTCCGGCGCAACAGGACTTGCTCCTGAAGCTTGCCGCGAGCGATCACGCTTCGATCCGCGATGAGGCCCTGCGGGCGATGCGCTTGTTGCCGCTGGATGATGCGGCGAAGATATCGTTGAGCGGCGTTGCGCAGCGCCATGCCCAGTCTGCCGCGCTCGTGAGCGCACTCCTCACGCCCGCTTCCGTGGACGCTGGTCGGCCGCCGTTAGAAGACACCGCCGCGTGGCTCAAGCGGCTTTCGGCTCTGCCCGGCAAGCCCAATGCCGAGGCAGGACGCCGCATCTTTTTCCACTCGCGCGTCGCCATGTGCTCCACCTGCCATCGCCACAGCGGACGGGGCAACGTCGTCGGACCGGACCTGAGTTTCATCGCGCAGCAGGGCGACCAGAAGGCGATCCTGCAATCCGTCCTGGAGCCGAACCGCGACGTCGCGCCGCAGTTTTTCCCGACGCAACTGGAGTTGAAGGACGGCACGGAATTCACAGGCATTCTGCTGCGTTCCTCAAGCGTGGATGTCTTCCGTGACCTCACGGGCAAGGAGCGCACGTTCAAGCCAACGGATATTGTGAAGCGCACCGAGCTGAAGACTTCGCTCATGCCGACCGGGCTCGTGGCCACGCTGACGGATATGGAACTGCGTGACCTCTTGGCGTTTCTAAGTTCGGGTGAAGGCGCGAATGTGGCCGGGGTCCCAAGCTCACGCAATGAGGCGCGAAAATCGAATTGAGGCATGATGCAGAGCCCGAAACTCCCGAGCGCATTCACCCTCTCCCCCATTGGGGGAGAGGGCAGGGTGAGGGGGCATCGTGCTGACGCAGGCGTCATGCAGTGGGCAAAGACCGTTCGGATTGTCACTTCCCTTTCCCCCTGGGGCCGAATTTCCTCGCACCGTACCCCCTCACACCCCAGCCCTCTCCCCCAGTGGGGGAGAGGGAGCCGCGCCTAGGATTTCGCTGCCCCGCGTGAACCACGTCGCTCACACCCCATCGCCACCGGCACGCCAAGCTGTGCTGCTGGTGGCCTTCATGTGGTTCGCCTACTTCCTGAACTACTGTGATCGGCAAGCGGTGTTCTCGATGTTTCCGGTGCTGAAGTCCGACCTTGGTTTTACGGACAAACAACTGGGCTTCGTAGGCGCGTCGTTCCTCTGGGTCTACGGCGTCGGCAGTTTTTTTGCCGGGCAGATTGGCGACAAGTTTTCCAAACGCCGGCTCATCGTGTGGAGCCTGGGTGTGTGGAGCGCGGTGACGATTGCGACTGGTTTCGCGAAGTCGCCGGACATGGTGCTCGCACTTCGCGCGCTCATGGGTGTTTCGGAGGCGCTCTTCATGCCGGCCGCCATCGCGCTCACGGCGAACGCCTTCCCGCCTGCCACCCGGTCACGCGCCATCGCCGCGCTCACGACGGCGCAAATCCTCGGCAACGTTGGCGGCGGGTGGTTCGGCGGGTGGATGGCGGAGCACGGTCTGTGGCGCACGGCTTTCTTTGTGCTGGGTGCGGTGGGCTTGATCTTCGCGTTGCCTTACTTTGCCTTCCTGCGGGGCATCAGCGAGGAAGCGCAAGTGGAGACCAAGAAAACAGGCGGCTCCGGGGCCTTGCTCGGACTGGTAAGGACGCCGACCTACTGGCTGCTCTGCGTGGCCTTTCCGGTCTTCGTCTTCGGCCTGTGGCTGATCTACGGCTGGTTGCCGAACTTTTTGAAGGAGAAGTTTGCCCTGAACCTTGCCGACGCCGCGTTCAATGCCACGGTCTTTCTCCAAGGCGCGACGCTCGTCGGCATGCTCACCGGTGGCGTGCTGGCGGATGTGCTCTACCGTCGCACCAAGGCCGCGCGGCTCTGGCTGCTCACTGCGAGCCTGCTCGGTTGTGCGCCGTTCCTGCACTACCTCGGCAGCAGTGACACCCTCGCGGCCACGCGCGTCGCCGCAATGGGGTTTGGACTCTTCAGCGGCTTCCTGATGGGCAACATCTTTCCATCCGCATTTGAAATCGTGCCGGCGGATGCGCGGGCTTCGGCGGTGGGCGTGCTGAATCTTTTTGGCGCGATCATCTCCGGCTTCGCGACGCTCGCGGGTGGCATGTTGAAGCAGAGCGTCGGGATTGAGCATTTGCTGACGTACACCGCACTGGCCTATGTGGTTGCCGGTCTTGGGGTCATTGCGGGCATCTGCTTCTTATTTCAACGTGATTACGAAAAGGTTCACTGACTATGAGTAGTATTACTTCCCAAAGATACGGGCGAGATGCTTGTGAGGTTTGTAGCCATGGAGAACCGTCGCCGAGTTCGTGCGCGCGCTTTCCCTTCACCCCAACCCTCTCCCTTTGGGAGAGGGAGAGTCCCTGTCCGCTTCACTTGAGTCCGAACGCGTGTTTTGCATTGTGGCTGGCTGACTGCCTCCCTCTCCTCGGGGGAGAGGGACGGGGTGAGGGGAAAGGCACCGTACAGCGTTCCAGACGCTTCGTTTCGCGCACCATCGGAAGCTGGCTCCTTTTCTTCCTTCTTTCGTCCGCTGTCTTTGCTGCCACGCCGGATGAACCGCAGGACCTTGCTTTCAAGGCGAAGGTTGATGGCTCCGAGCAGCGCTACGTCGAGTTGCTGCCGCCGGGATTTAACGCCGCTGCGATGCACGACGTGGTGCTCGCCTTTCACGGGCACGGGTCGGACCGCTGGCAGTTCATCCGCGATGCGCGCGGTGAGTGTCGCGGCTCGCGGGACGTGGCGGCGCGCTATGGGATGATTTTCATCTCGCCGGACTATCGCGCGAAAACCTCATGGATGGGGCCGCTGGCCGAGGCGGACACGGTCCAGATCATCGCCGAGCTGCGGGAGCGGCATAAAGTCGGGCGCGTGTTTCTCGTCGGCGGATCGATGGGTGGGACGGCGGTGCTGACGTTTGCGGCGCTGCATTCGGACCTGGTCGCGGGCGTGTGCAGTCTGAACGGCACGGCGAACCATGTGGAGTACGACAAGTTTCAGGACGCCATTGTGGCGTCCTTCGGCGGCACCAAGGCGCAGGTGCCGGACGAATACAAGAAGCGCAGCGCAGAGGTGTGGCCGGAGAGGTTCACCATGCCGGTGGCATTCACCACCGGTGGACGCGATGAACTGGTGCCGCCGCAGAGTGTGCTGCGGCTTGCGGAGAAGCTGAAACAGGCTGGTCGCAAGCCGCTGTTGCTGCATCGGGAGGCGGGCGGACACGCGACTACTTACGAGGACACAACGGCCGCTCTGGAGTTCGTTCTGAAGGAGGCGGGAGCGACGCCGTTGGTGCCGGCGGGGTTGTCGGCGGAGGATCAGCGGTTCATCCTCGGTGAAGCGAACAGGCTGCGGGGCAAACTCGCCAGTCTTCGGCAGCGCGGTGATAAAGTTGAGCCGGCGGATACGCTCGCCGACGCCGACGTGTTTCTGAAGAACTTCACCTGGGCGATGCGCTATGAGACAAGCCTGACGACGAACGATGTCTCCGCGCTTAAGAAGACCCTGACGCGTGGGCTTCAGCGGGCGGATGCGCTTGCCTCCGATCAGAAGCCGTGGGCCGCTCGCAGAGGCAAAGTCCTCCGCGCCTACGTCTCCGCCGTGGACGGCTCGACGCAGCCTTATGGCGTCATCATCCCCGCTGGCTACGATGGCAAAAAGCCAATGCGCCTCGACGTGGTGTTGCACGGCAGCTCGAAGCCTGTGGGCATGAGTGAACTGCGCTTCGGTGCACGGTTCGACGAGGGCGATGACGTGGCGAAGTCGGCGCCGGACGTGGAGTTTATCGAACTTCACCCGTTGGGCCGCGTCGAGAACTGCTACCGCTGGGCGGGCGAGACGGACGTGTTCGAGGCCATCGAAGCGGTGTGCCGGAATTACAAAATTGATCGTGACCGCATTGTGCTGCGGGGCATGAGCATGGGCGCGTCGGGCACGTGGCATCTGGGGCTGAAGCACCCCAGCCGTTTCGTCGCGCTCGGGCCATACTGCGGCTATGTGGACACGCACCGTTTCTCCGAGACGCCGATTCCCGGCTTCATCAAAGTCGGCCCCCTGCCGCTGCATCAAGAACGCGGCCTGCACATGCTCGACTCCATCGACTTCGCGGCGAACGCGGCCGTCGTGCCAGCCATTGGAGCCATCGGCGACAAGGACGTGTTCTTCCAGTCACACGTTCACATGAAAGAGGTCATGGCGAAGGAGGGGCTCGAAATGGTGAACATCATCTCGCCCGGCACCGGTCATACGATTGACCCGGTGACGCATCGGGAGCAGATGCGGCGCATCGGCGAATTCACCGCCAAGGGTCTGGAACACACGAAGCGTGACCTGCGGTTCGTGACGTGGACGCTGAAATACAATCGCTGCCACTGGCTCGAACTGCTCGCGCTCGGCGAGCACTACGAACGAGCGGAGATCCTGGCGAAGGCTGCGGACGATGGTTCGGTCGAGGTCAGCCTCACGAAGAACATCACGCAGTTTGCCATTCATCCGCCCATGCTGGTGTCACCCAGCGCAAAAGTGCGCATTGGTGGCACCGAGGTCGATTTGCCGAAGCGGTCCGGAGGCGAGCCACAGGCACTGGTGTTCTTGTTGGAACTGGGCAAGTGGAAGGTCGCCGGCACGCGGTCTTCCGTCGCACTCACGGGCAAACGTCCCGGCGTGCAGGGGCCGATTGATGATGCGTTCGCCTCGCCGTTTCTTTGTGTGCGCGGCACGGGCACGCCGTGGAATCCCGTCGTCGGCGCGTGGGCGGACGCCAGTTTGCGGCGCTTTGCCTACGAGTTCGCCCGCTACATGCGCGGCGATCTGCCGGTGAAGAACGACACCGAAGTCACGGAGGCGGATGTACGGACGAAGCACCTCATCCTTTTCGGTGACCCCGGCAGCAATCCGTGGATTGCGAAGGCGCTCCCGAAGCTGCCGGTCACCTGGACCCGCGACACCGTGAAGCTCGGGGCAGAGACATACGCTGCGAAGGACCACGCGCCCGCCTTCATCTCGTCCAGTCCGTTCGCCGGGGCAGGGGACCACTACATTGTCATCAACAGCGGCCACACCTTCCACGAGAAGGAATTCGCCGCGTTCAATTACCTGCTCTTCCCCCGGCTTGGCGACTGGGCGGTCCTGCGCCTTACTCCCGGCGCGGAAGCGTGGAAGCCCGGAGTAACGACGTTCCCCGAGGAAGCGGTGCGCGCGGGTTACTTCGACGAGCGTTGGCAGTTCCCGCAGTAGCCAATCCCTCCCGGCGGCTATGGCGCTGATTGCGACGGTTCCGCTGGTGGTGCCGGGCGGATGCCCAGCTTATCCCATCCAGCTTGACCGAGCTGATCGAGCGTCTCGATGTTCCGCTCGTAAATTGTGTCGGTCGGATAAGCCTCGACCGCGCGGGCGATGCTCGCCTCGCGCAGCAAGTGCTGCGTGGGGTAGGGAGCGCGATTGGTGTAGTTGCTCAGGGCGTCGGGCTCGCTGTCGGCGAACTGGTACTGCGGGTGAAAGCTGGCGATCTGGATTTCTCCGACCAGTCGCGCCTTCTTCAACACCGCGTTCGTCCGCGGCAGGAACGCTTGGAAGTCCAGGAACTCGCCCAGCACCTTCGGATGAATGAGCAGGGTGTTGTCGATTTGCTCCGGAGGCGTGGCTTGCAGGAGTTCCAGCTCGGCTTTCAAGTCGGTCAGGAGCGCTTCGGCGGTCGGCGCGTGGCTGACGACATAACGGACCTGGCCTTTGACCTGCACGGCCTTGGCGAAGGGACAGAGATTCAGGCCGATGACCGCCTTGTCCACCCAGTGACGCATGGCGGCAATGATGTCGGCATCGGACGGAATGGGCGGCTCTGACATGGGCGAAGGTTAACGAGGGCGGCGGTGTTTGTCGTGCGACTTGTGGGCTACGGTTCGCCGATGCAGTAGAGGTATTGGCCGCTGCGGAGGTAGATGAACTTGCTGACGAAGGCAGGCGACCCGCCGTGGCCTTCGCCCAGATGATTGCGTTTCAATTCCTTGAATTGCCGGCCCGGCGCGAGCACCAAGGTGTCCCCGAGATCGGTGCACAGGAAGAGGTGATTGCCCGCCAGCGCGAGACTGGCATAGAGGTTGGCCCCTACGGCACCCAGGCGGCCGGCCGGCATCGGGAACTCAAGGTCCAGGCTGGCCACGAGCTTCCCGGTCTGGGCGTCGAGGATGTGGAACTTGTATTCGTTGGCGACGGCGTAGATCAGTCCGCGATCGTAAACGGCCGAGGCGTAGAACGTGCCTTCCAGCTCCTGATCCCAAAGTTGTTTGACGGTCCACTTGTCCGGGTTTGTCGCAGAGAACTGCTGCGCGCTGGAGCCGGTTTGAATCAGATAGAGCGTGCCGTCCTGGACCAGCGGACTGGCGAATTTCAGCCCTCCAAGATCCGTGGCGAGCAGCCTGCCATCGGAGACGCGCACCAACTGCCCCGAGGGCATGGCCAGGACTTCCACCCCGCCGATCTGCGCGACCACCGGCGTGCCATAGCTCTCCGGGACCGACGGATTCTTCCAAACGTCGTTCCCGGTCTTCGGATCGAGCGCGAGGAGATAGGATAGCGTCACCAATAGCTTGCCACCCGCGAGCACTGGAGAAGTGGCACGACCATACTCCGTGGTGGTCTTCAGGTTGATGTGGCGAATCCATTGTCGCTCACCCTTCACGTCGTAGCAGGCGACAATGCCTGTGCCGAACACCGCATAGACAAACTGCCCGTCGCTGACCGGCGTGGGCGTGGTGTTGCCGGCATCGGCCAGGAGCGGGCGCTCGGTGACCGCGTGCGGCAGGTCGGCGAAGTCATTGGACTTCTGCCAGAGAATTTTCCCGTCGGCCGCGTTGACACAGACAAGCCGGGCGGGATCAGCGGTGACGAAAATCTTTCCGTCCACCACGACCGGGGAGGAATACTTGTTGGGTCCGATCTTTGTCTTCCACCGGATGTTTTTGGTTTCGCTCCATTCGAGTGGCGGCGTGGCGAGCGGATGGCGGCCGGAGCCATCGCCGCGCCAGCCCACGCTGGCTTCGCCAGCTCGACCGGAGCGACAGCACGCGACGAAAAGGAGCAGTGAAGTGAGTAGAACTATCCAGACTTCCTGCCGCGTTGCGTGTGGAAGTGCCAAGACTGGTCGAACGACGACTACCCTCTCCCCCACCGGGGGAGAGGGCAGGGTGAGGGGGCAACGCTGCGGAGTAGAGGCGCGCCCGGATTCATGGAGCAGGCGGATCAGCGTCTCCGGCAGTGCTGGCAGCTCGGACTGCTGGACGAATTTTCCTCTCACACCAGTCCTCTCCCCCAAGAGGTGAGAGGGAGGGGTCGTCGTCACACGAAGGTTCTCAGCGCGCTTCACCCACTTAGGACAGGAGCGCCTGGTTATCCAGCCAAGGCGTAAGGTCATTTGGCCTGTGGGTCCTTGATGTCGTAGCAAATGATCTCGACCGGCGTGCGGACGAACAGCCGGCCACGCGAGATGACGGGCATGCTCCAGTCCAGCAGGCCGCGCTGAGAATTCCGGCCGAGGTTGGTCAGGTCGTGCAGCTTCTCGATGCGCCCGGTTTGCCGGTAACCGGTCGCACTGGCCTCGACCAGCGTGAGCCGCTGGTGGTCGTGGATGAAGAGCAGGCCGTCGGCGGCGGTGAGGGCCAGGCCAAGGTGGAAGCCCGGCTCCTTCCAGCGCAGTTTGCCGGTCATCAGGTCACTGCAACGGAAGGAGTAATTTTGCTCGCCAGGCTTGGCCCCGATGTCGGCGGCGTCCTTGCGTGCGTCGATGTAGAAGCCGTAGATGCAGCCGTCCCAGACCAGCAACGGCGTGACGGCATCGTGGATTTCCACATTGGACCAGAGCACCCTCGGTTTCGGGTCGGGCTGGCTGAAGTCGCACTCGACCAGTGAGGGCACCCAGCCGTTGAGAGAATCCAGATACAGGTTGGGGCCGACGCGCTTGAGGCTGCCGCTGGCCCACGCGGGGGCTTCCTGTGGACCGGTGCACTCCCAGTTCCAGAGCTGCTTGCCATCGGACTGGCGCAGAATTTTCCACTGGCGGTTGCCGTGAACGACGAGGCAGTCCTGATTGCGGAACTGAATGGGCAGGCCGGTGCCAGTGACCAGCCCGGGGCCGCGCGATCCGGGCAGGCAGTCCTCCTCGTATTTCCAAGCGACTTTGCCCGTTGCGGCGTCGTACGCGAAGAACTGCATCTTGTTGCTTACGTCAGTCTTGGCCCACGCAGGGATCGCTGGATTACCGCCCTGCCAGTAGAAGTACGGGATCTTGTCGCCCACCGGGATGAGCGAGCCATTGAACCCTTTCCATTCCAAGTTTCCTGCGCCCTTCAGCTTGCCGTCCAGATAAGGCGATTGCAGCTTGAAACTCTGCTGCCAGACGATGGCTCCGGTCTGACGGTCGAAGCAAAACGCGTCGCCAAACGTGCCGATGGTGAAGACATGCCGCTCCGTGATGGTAGGCGTGGCACGCACTCCGAGCATGCCCCAACCGACATGCCAGATGGGCGGCACCTGGTAGGTGTGGTGCCACTTTTCCTTGCCCGTGGCGGCGCTGATGCAGCGGATGGTTTCCATGCGCTGAGTGTCCTCCAACTGAGCGTAACAAAGGTCATCGCCGGCGACGGAAGGGTGGTTGGACCCGGCGGTGACGGGCGTGCGCCACAGCACCTTCGGCCCGTCCTTGGGCCACGCGCGCAACAACCCCTTCTCCTCCGAGATGCAATCGCCACGTGGTCCTGCCCAACGCGGCCAGTCGCCGACGGCGGTTGAGGTGGCAAAGCCCTTCTCGGCAGCGGTGGCGGCCATCGCCAGTAACAGGCCAAGGGAGATTCCAGTAAGCTGGCACCGCAACCGGGCAAGGTGCGGGGAAAGCTGGGTTTGCGCTGGGTGCATTCGGGCGGAATATAGTTCGGGCGTCCCGGGTGACAATGCTGATGTGGCTTACTTGGACGAATTGGGCGCAGCTTGACACTGCTCCAGGGGTGCTGTCAGGCACAGGGTCACGACGTCGCTGACACTTTTTGGGTGTGGCGGCGATGGTAGTCGTCGGATTTGACATTGCCGGAACCGGGGGTGCAAATGAAGGTTGGGACGAGATTCATTGGCCAACGGGAAAGCCGACTCCGGGAGGGGGCTGCACGCCCGGGTCCGGTTACAACGTCCGGCGGACGGCAGTCAGCAGTTCAGCGGAAGGGTACGGCTTCCGGCAGTTCATCACGGTCCGACCAGCACGCGGTAGTAGCGTTGGCTGTTGGTGGCATTGGCATCGACCACGATAAACGAACCGGCGGTGACGCTGTTGGTGATCAGGAACGTGGTCCAGAGTGGAGTGTTCAGGCTGTTCGCGTATTGCATGGTGAACGTGTAACCCGGGGCGTTGTTGCAGCTGAATTGAAACCGGAAAGCATCTGGTCGCGCGGGGCTGGTGATCACGAACGGTGGAATATTGGTCAAGTAGGCGACCACGGCGTAAAAGGCTGCGCCGCTGGGCCCGCCCCCAGTATTGGCGTCAGCCAGGATCAGCTCGTTGGTTCCGATCTTGAACCACGCGGCATTCGTGGCTGCGAACTGAGTGTCTCCAGTCTCCACGATCATGCCGGTGGTGCTGTTGCCGTTGAGCGAAGGCGAGATCGGGTTTCCGTTCAGAAACACCCGGCCAAGGTCGTCGACATTGGCCTTGCCGATCAAATTAGGGAATTGAAAGCCGGCGGGCAGGACGAACGTAAACTTGAAGAAACCACTCTCCCCATCACCGGGCGGAAGGTTGACCACCAAAGTACCACTGGGAGCCCCACTTGGTACCGGGGTGTAACTGCCAAAGGAACCCACACTGACCGGTTGAAAAGTCAGCCCGGAGGTGTCGCCGGCATCCAACTGGTTCAGAATGATATTGGATGGTGCGCCAGGGCCCAGTACCGCGGCCAGGGTGGACGCATCGCTCTTTAGGGTTATGGTTTCGGTGCCGAAGGGGGAAATGGAGACCGATAGGAGACGGTCGGCAAAATTGGAAGCGTTGTCCATCGCCCGCACTGAAAAGTTGAACACTCCAGCGGTGGTGGGGAAACCTGAAAGGAATCCCGCCGTGGACAAGCCAAGCCCACCCGGCAACGGATCCGAACCGGGACTCAAGGACCAGCTATACGGGGTTGGCCCACCCGTGGCATTCAACTGGGTGCCATAAAGTACACTGATGTTTCCGTTGGGCAGCGCTGTCGTCGTAATTTGCACGCCCCCTGAAGCCGGAGCGATGTACAACGCCAGGAGCTGGTTCGTGGAGTGGCCGTTGCCGTCCTCCAGATGCACCGTAAATTGAAACGTGCCGCTGCTGCTCGGGATGCCTTGAATTTGGTTTCCGGCCAGGCTCAGACCAGGTGGCATGTTCCCCGGGTCATTCACCGTCCAGATCAGATTGCCGGTGCAATCCGAGCCCTGCAGGAAATTACCGTAAATGGCGCCCACCCGTCCGTCCGGCAGGTTGGTGGTGGAGATTTGCACACCGTTACAGGGCAGGATGACGAAGTTCACCGTCGCGTTACGGTTGCTGATGCCGACATTCTGGCTGCCCGGCCATTCATAGGTACCGGCCCCGAGCAGGGTGTCCAAACTGTCGCTTCCGCCCCTGGTTTCCACTCCGACCGACCAGGCGCCATTGCCGATGTTGAGCGAGTAGTTCCCATTGGCATCGGTATCTACATACTGGAAGAAATTCACGCCGTTGATCGTTGCGCTGGCCCACACGCCGACCCCAATCATGTTGGTGCCGTAGGCCTGGAGGTTGCCGGTGATCTGATTGGTCGCCAGCAGACCGGTGAAATTGATTAACGTCGCCGTGCCGGCGGCGACATTGGTGCCGTTGCTGTTCGGCCCGAAATTCGGCCGCGAAAAGACGTAGTTGGCAAAACCGCCGTCAGGGCTGATGCCTATTCCCCAAGGGTCATTGACTCCCAGACCGCCCAGCACGGCAGTGACGTAACCGCCACCGTTACGGGAATAACCGTCCGCTTGGTACAATTGATTGTTCTGGTCGTTGGCATAAACATCAATTCCTGCCAGGGGATTTCCCTGGGTGTCCTGCACGCTGCCATAGAACAAGGCCGTGGCTTTCGGTACGGGGACGAGGACGCCCGACGCCCCGGCATTGGCCGTAATGCCATTATCCAGCCCGACGTAACCATGGACATTGAGCGAGCCACCATCGCCGTTCATACTCCACCGGCCCGGTTGCACCCCCACGGAAAAATTTCCGTTCGTGTCGGTAAACGCCACGGCGATGGAGCCGTCGCTGGCCATAGCAGGCACCAGAATGCCCGGCAGACCAGCGCTGGAGTTAATAGCATCCACCACCTTGCCCGAGATGACCGCCGTGGCATTCGTTACCGTCAGGTTCGTGACGACCGCTGCTCCGCTGCCCAGAGTGACCACTGGTGCGGCCGAAAAGCTCGACACGCAATTGCTGCCGAAGGCCAGGACCATGTAAGTACCCGGCGGCGCTGGAATCGTGTAACCACCTGAGTTATTAGCCACGGCACCCGCCAAGGGCTGACCGCTTGGCCCGCCTTTTCCCGGGCGCGGAGGCGGGAACAACAGGACCAGGGCATTGGGCACCGGGGTGCTGGTGCCATTACTGACAACGTTGCCGGCAAGCGTCTGCGCATAGGGGACATTGGCGACGGTGAACAGATTGGTGAGGGGTGAAAAATTTCCCGCCGGACTGGATAGTTTGTACAAATAATTGGCGCCTATGTTCTGCATGAAATCGCCGGTGATGAAACCCAACTTCGCGGTGATTTGCCCCACCGTCGGATCCGTGTCGCCGGGCACATTGAGGTTGGTCACGCCGGCAATCACCATGCCCCCCTGCCCGTCCGTGAGACTAAACTGCTGCACCATCCAATCGCCGGCGTCGATGAATCCGTTATTGTTCATATCCAGGTATTTCTGCACCAGGACCGTATCGCCGGTAGCCAGGCCGGTGATCTGGAGTGTGAGGCTGCGGTTGTAGGTGTTGCTCACGGTGCCGGGCGTGACGGAAAATACGACGGCACCCCGTGCCACCGTCCCCATCAGCGCAAGCCAGATGATCAGGAAGAGGATACCGTGGCAGGTGCACCGCCAAGGCGTCGTAGCAGGTGATAGTTTGGTTGTTTTCATAAGTTGGAAGGGGATTGATTGTTGTCGGAGGGAGAGTGTCTTTGCTTCGTGTTACCACCCGGCAGACAGGGCCGCCGTGAGTGTTGGCGCCTCAGCTCGCGCCTCGTTTAACTGCATGCGCCGCCGGAGGGTGCGTTTGGCGGGTAGCCATGACTGCGACAGTCCCTCGGTCATCGCCTCCGCGTGGGCGGGCCGAATCATGGAATCCAGTTCCACGATTAGGAAGCCGTCCTCGTAACTTGCCTCCGCCGTGGCGCACAACTCCCAGCCGCCGCGGCTGCTCTGGGCGGCCATGACCATCTCCTGCAGGGTGAAGAGCTTCTGCCGACTTTGCGACATGGGACAGGCTGCCACCCGTGATTGAGGGTTGCTTCGTCTAACTTGTCTGAATCCAACCCTGCGCTGGCGACTGTTCACTTGGAGGGGAAACGGAAGCTTGCAGCCAGTTGTAGCCGGCATGGGTAAAGCCATGTCAGGCCATTCTTGAGACGCCACCGGAATAGGTCCGCCTGTGCCCAAGGATGCGTGCGGTTGCAGGAGATGCTGCAAGGTCACTGGACGCCCGCATGACCGCTTGCCGAGCATGATTTTGACGGGCTACGCTGAAGCCAGTTCACTATGCCACGCATTTTAATCGCCGAGTGCAAACAGGAAGTCTCGACGTTCAACCCGGTGTTGAGCGGCTACGAGGATTTTACGATCCGCCACGGGCAGGAGATTTTGAATTACCACCGGTGCGTGCGCAGCGAGGTGGGTGGGGCGCTGAGCGTGTTCGATGCGACCGCCGGCGTGGAACTGGTGCCGACGTGCAGCGCGCACTTCATTACCTCGGGCGGCACGCTGGCGGATGCGGCGTTCGCCCGGATCGCGGGCGAATTGCTCGCGAGCATCAAGGCGGCTCCGCCGGTGGATGGCATTTACTTTTCCCTGCATGGGGCGATGGCGACGGAGAGCGAGAGCGATCCCGAAGGTTACCTGCTCGCGGAGACGCGGAAGATCGTCGGCGAGCACGTGCCCATCGTCATCTCACTGGACCTGCACGGCATTCTGACCGACCGGATGCTGGAGCACAGTGATGCAGCGGTGGCCTTTCACACGTATCCGCACGTGGACTTTTTCGGCACGGGCGAGCGCTCGGCGAAGTTGCTGCTGCGCATCTTGGCGGGTGAGGTGAAACCCGTGACGGCCAAGGTCACGGTGCCCGCGCTCGTGCGGGGCGATGAACTCATCACCGAGACCGGCTCCATCCGCCACGCGGTGAATGCGGCCAAAGCAATCGAGCAAAGTCCCGGCGGACTCTCGGCGGCGATGATGTGGGGTAATCCCTTCACCGACGTGCCGGCGCTTGCTTCGAACAGTTTCGTGGTGACCGACAACGACCCCGCCCGGGCCGAGCGCGAAGCGCTGCGCATCGCGAATCTGTTCTGGGAGCATCACCAAAAAATGCAGGTGCCGCTGACCCGTCTCGCGGACGCGGCGCGCATCACGAAGGAGAACACCTCCGGCACCGTGGTGTTGGTGGATGCGGCGGACGCGACGAGTTCCGGCGCGTCGGGCGACAGTAATGCCGTTCTGCGCGCGTTGCTTGACGCGGGTTATCAGGGCACGGCACTCATTCCCATCGTGGACCCGGATGCGGTGGCGGCAGCGTTCACTGCTGGGATTGGAAATGCCGTGAAGACAACGGTCGGTGGCGCGCTCGATCATGGACGGTTCACGCCATTGGCCATTGAGGGCAAAGTGCGGATGCTGTCCGATGGCTGGTTTCACAGCGAGACGACGCGTGAGTTGTGGCAGGCGGGCAAAACGGCGGTGGTGCAGGTCGGAGGGTTTACACTTTTCCTGACGAGCCGCGCCGTGAGCCTCTATGACCGCGCGCTGTTCTTGGCGCATGGCCACGATCCGAAGCATTTCGGCGCAGTGGTGGTGAAGTCACCGCACTGCGAACCGCACATGTTCAAGACCTGGGCGGCGCGTTACGTGGATGTGGACGCTCCCGGTTCCACCAGCGCCAACCTCCGCAGCCTCGGCCACACGAAGTGCGCGCGACCGATGTTTCCCCTCGATGCGAAGGTCGATTTTGTGCCGACCGCGAAATTGTTCCGCCGGGCGCGGTGAGCTGCGCGGCTACCGGCCCGCCTCGGCGAGGTCCTTGCCGCGTCGCAGGCTGAAGGGGTCGCTCTGCACGATGGCGGTGACGAGGGCGGAGAACTTGTAATCCTGTTTCGCGGTGGTCGTGGTGATCTGGCGGAGGGCGCGGCTGTCGTAGTATTCCAGGCCGCGCCCCAGCGCGTAGGTCAGCAACTGCTCGGTGAGGTTGCGGGTGAAGAGGTCTTTCTTGTCCTTGAGCAGGGCCTTGAGTTCGCCGGGGCCGTTGAAGGCCCGGCCATCGGGCAGTTTGCCGGAGGCGTCAATCGCGTCCTCGCCGTCCTTCGTGCGCCAGCCTCCGATTGCGTCATAGTTCTCGAGTGCAAAACCCAGGGCATCCATCTGCGCATGGCAACTGGCACAGGCGGGGTTGGTGCGGTGCTGTTCCATTCGTTGGCGAAGGCTGCCGGTGAGCTTTTTCTGGCTGTCCAGTTCAGGCACGTTGGGCGGTGGTGGTGGTGGCGGGGTACCGAGGAGCTGTTGCAGCACCCAACGGCCCCGTTTTACGGGCGAGGTGCGGGTGGGGTTGGAGGTGACCGTGAGGATGCTGGCTTGCGAGAGCAGACCGCCGCGTTCGTTCGCGGACAGGTTGATGCGCGTAAAGGTGTCGCGCGCGAAGGGCTTGCCACCGGGGCGCTTGGACTTGGCGGTTGTCCCCGGGCGGTTGCCGAGGGTGTCCGTGATGCCGTAGTGCCGGGCGAGAGTGTCGTTCAAGTAGGTGTAGTCGGCGTCGATCAGGTCGAGCACGCTGCGGTCCTCGCGGATGATTTCGCCGAAGAACAACTCCGTCTCGCGGAGCATCGCGCGCCGCAGGTTGTCGTTGAAAGCGGGGAAGAGCTTCGTGTCCGGCGCGAAGGTCTGGAGCCGCTTCAATTGCAGCCATTGCATCGCGAAATTGTCCACCAGGGCGGCGGCCTTTGGGTCCTTGAGCATGCGCTGGACCTGTGCACCGAGCTGCGCGGTGAGCTGGCGTTTCTCAGCGAGGGCGAACAGTTCGGCATCCGGCATCGTGCTCCAGAGGAAATAACTGAGGCGGGAGGCCAGTTGGAATTCCTCGAGCGGATGCGGCTGTTTCGCGTCGGGGCGGTCGTCGAGTTCGATGCGAAAGAGGAACTTCGGCGAGCACAGAATGGCGGCGATGGCGCGCTGGAGGCCGGCTTCCCAAGCGCGTCCGCCGGCGACCGTTTCCTCGACAAGCTGGGTGTGGGTGGCGATTTCCTTCGCGGTCGCGGGGCGGCGGTAGGCGCGGGTCAGGAGGCTGGTGAGGACTTCGCGGGTTTGCTGGGCTTGGGGTTTGCCTTCGAGACCGGCGAGGAGCTTCAACTGCGAGGTTGGGCGCGTTTCCAAGGGACCTTCGCTCCAGATGTTTTCGATGAAGAGTTTGGCGGGTTCCTCCCCACCGTCGGGTTTGAGCACGGCGATGCCAGCGCGGGTGATGCCGTCCACATGGTGCAGGGCGAACTCGATGGTCTGGGGCTTGGCGGCGGTGCGGGCGGTGATCTCGTATGTCTTCAGAATCTTCAACGGCTTCATCGCGGTCACGCCCGCCCCGGCAAGCTGGGCGATTTCCGCATCCGTCGAGGTCTCCGTGAGCTTGGCTCCCTGGAGGAAGAGGACCACTTTCACCGGAGCGGTGCCGCGTGGCTCCGCATAAACCGTGGCGCGGAGGAAGAGGTCGGCATCGCCGGTGAGCTTCAGATAGTCGCCGCCGGCGGCGAACGGTCCGGACTTCACGGCTTCCGGGGCGACGGGGTCCAGCAGGCGAAAACGGTCCTGCGGGGTCTGGGCGTTGTTGGGCTGGAGATAGCGGCCCGAGAGGTAGCGGACGCCGGGCTTGGCTGGTTTTTCGACGAGCACCCGCTGGGCAATGGTCTCGGCGGCGTCGAGGTAGCGCTCCATCAGCAACGGCGAGAGCGTGAGCACGTCGGCAATGTTGTCGAACCCGTGGCCGATGTCGTCGGCGGGGAAGTTCTCGGTGGGGTTGAAGTCCACGAACAGCAGGTCGCGGACGGTGTTGTGGTATTCGGTGCGGTTGAGGCGGCGGGCAGTAACGCGGCCCGGGTCCGGTTTCATCGTGGCCTCGGCGCGCTCGAAGGCGGATTCGATGGCGTGGGTGAACTGTTCGATCTCCGCCAGCGTAGGGCGCGGCAATTTCGGGGGCGGCATTTCCCCCGCGCTGACCTGTTGCAGGACGTTGAGCCAGACCTTGCGGTTCTTGAGGATGGCTTCGTCGGCCCGGTCGAGCTTGACCAGGTTGAGGTCGGCCTTGGTGGACTTGCCGCCATGGCATTCGCGGCAATGCTTGTCGAGGAACGGAGCGGCCTGCTTCAGGAAATCGGTGTGCGCGCCGGCGGCGGCTCCGGCAGCCGGGCAGAGGGCCAGCAAGGCTGCTGTGAGAAGTGAGAGGTGCTTCCGCATGGCGGGACTGAAAGAGGTGGTTAGCGAGGACCGGATGATCATGGGCGAGTCGAGTGACTGGCGCGTTGCAGGGGGTATTCACAGCCGGGTGCGGCAAGAGGCGGTGCAAACTGAAACTTTTCAGTGTTCAGCAAGGCGTTTTCGGTTTTCAGTTCTCCCCAGACACACTGAAAACCGACTACTAAAACATGAAGATTCGCGAAATCCGTTGTGCCGGCCTGCGCGGTGCCACTCCTGAAGGCGGCTGGAGCAATGAGCTGCGTCCCGAAGATTGCGTTCACACGCTCATCGCTGTGCATACCGACGAGGGCGCGGTGGGCCTGGGCAGCGTGTTTACCAACGACGCCCTTGTGCGCGCGGCGCTCGCGGTGCTGGAGCCGCTCTATCGGGGCGAGAATGCCCTGGAGCCGGAACGGGTTAGTGAAAAGCTCAGCCAGCACATGTTCTGGCTCGGACGCGGCGGCTCCATCACGCACGCCATCAGTGGGGTGGACATTGCGTTGTGGGACTTGCTCGGGCAGGCCACGGGGCAGCCGGTCGGACGACTGCTCGGCGGACGTTATCGCGAGCGCGTGCAGCCGTACGCGTCGCTGCTGATGGATGAACCGGAGAAGCTGCGCGACCACCTGTTGCGGGTTAAGGCACAGGGTTTTCGTGCGTTCAAGATCGGCTGGGGCCCGTTTGGCCGGCGCAACGCGGCGACCGACGAGGCCATTGTCCGCGCGGCCCGGGAGGCGGTCGGTCCGGAGAACAAGCTGATGGTGGATGCCGGCGGCAGCGACGCCTATTGGAACAACGGTTACAAGTGGGCGCTCAACACCGCCAAGATGCTCGCGGACTACGATGTGTTTTGGTTCGAGGAAGCGCTGGTGCCTGACGCACTCGAGGATTTTGCGAAGCTGCGCGAGCATTCACCCGTTCCGATTTCGGGCGGCGAGGTGCTCACCCGGCGGCAGGCCTTCCAGCCGTTTCTCGAAGCACGGGCTTTCGACATCATCCAGCCCGATGTGACCAAGGTCGGCGGCATCAGCGAGGAACGGCGCATAGCCTGGATGGCGCAGGAACATGGCGTGCGGTTCATCCCGCACGGGTGGAACACGGCGGTCGGACTGGCGGCGGACCTGCATCTGGCGTCGGCCTTTCCGGGCACTGACATCATTGAGTATCTGACCGGTTCGCCGTTTATCGATGAGATTACGGCGGGGGGTTGGCACCTTGATGCGGACGGGATGTTGCCCATTCCGACGAAGCCGGGCCTTGGTCTCACGCTGGATCGCGATGCCCTGAAGAAATACACGCGTGGCGAGAACCTGCTGGATTAATGGCCCTGCGGGTGTCGCCACTTTGCACTTTGCACTTTCAGGGTTCCCTTACATGCTTCGTACACCGTCGTACCCGTGGGCAGCGGAAGCCGCACCGGTCCGCAAACCAACCATGATGGCCGCAGCATGAGCGAGTCAGGCTACCACGCCTCTGCCATTCCGCATCCGCAATCGCCTCTGCTCACGGCGTTGCTGCGGGATGTTTCCCGCTCGTTTTATCTTACGCTACGAGTGCTTCCGGTGGCGGTGCGTCCGCAAATCGGACTCGCCTACCTGCTCGCCCGGGCCACGGATACCATTGCCGACACCGAGCTGGTCCCGTTGCCCGAACGGCTGATCGCGCTGCAAAGTTTGCGCGAACGAATCGAAGGGACGCGGTTGATCCCGGTGAATTTCGGGGCGCTGGCCGAACGACAAAGTTCCCCGGCGGAGCGGATGCTGCTGGAACGGGTGGAGGAGGCATTGAACGTCTTCACGCGCCTGACCTACTCCGATCAACAGCGCATCCGTGAAGTGCTCTCCACCATCACGAGCGGGCAGGAGCTGGATTTGAAACGCTTTCACGGGGCGTCACAGAACGGCATTGCCGCACTGCATACGGAGGCGGAACTGGATGACTACACGTACCGCGTGGCCGGGTGCGTCGGCGAATTCTGGACGCGCATCACCCGGGCGCACCTGTTTCCGGTGGCACCGTTGGACGATGCCAAACTGCTTCACGACGGCGTGCGATTCGGGCAGGGGCTGCAACTCGTCAACATTCTCCGCGACCTGCCGCGTGACCTGCGGCAGGGCCGCTGTTACCTGCCGCTGGATCGGTTGCGCGCCATCGGCCTGGAGCCGGCCGACCTGCTCAACAAGGTGAACGAGCCGGAGTTCCGGGCGCTTTACCACTCGTATCTCGACAAGGCGGCAACGCATCTGGCAGCGGGGTGGGAGTACACGAATACCTTGCCGCGTCGCTTTGTCCGGGTGCGGCTGGCCTGCGCCTGGCCGGTGCTCATTGGCATCCGCACGGTCGAAAAACTGCGCACGGCCAACATCCTTGACCCGCAGATCCGAGTGAAGGTTTCACGGGCCGAGGTGCGGGGGATTATCTTCCGCACGTTGGTCCGGTATCCCTGGCCGGACGCGTGGCGCCGCCTCTTTCCCGTTCCGGTCCCGCGCAATTCAAGTTGATTCACTCCCCGCCCTTCGTTAAATCTACCCCCTATGCAGCTTTTCAAATTGATCGTGCTCGCCATTTTGCTGGCCGGCAGCCTTTGTTTCGCGCCCATTTTGACCCGCGCCGCTGATTCCAAGGCCAAGGCTGGGGATGCTGCCGACAAGGAAGCCCAAGCCGAAGCCGCCGCTCGGGCGAAGGCCGAAGCCGCCGCGAAGGCCGAGCGGGAACGCAAGGCCAAGGCCGAAGCCGAAGCGACCCAGCGCGCCAAGATCGAGGCCGACCGCAAGGCGCAAGCCCAGGCCAAAGCCCAGCAGGAAGCCGCTGCGAAAGCCAAGTCCGACGACGAGAAAAAAGCCAAGGCCGAGGCCGAAGCGAAGCGCCTCGCCGACCAGAAGGCCGCGAAGGTCGCTGAAGAGAACAAACGCGCCGCTGAACTTGCCGCCCGCAAAGCCGATCCCGCCGGCTGGGCCGCCCGTGCCAAGTCCGATGCCCAGGCGGCTGCCGCCGATGCCGCCCGTGCCGCCTCTGAAGCGCAGGCCGCGCAGGCCGCGGAGAAGGCTGCGGCTGCCGCCACGCAGGCTGCTCATGCCGCTGAAACCAAGGCCGTAAACGATTTGGACAAGGCCAAGTCTGCTGCCAGCAGTGCCGCCAGTGCGTTGAAGTCCGCCCAGTCGGCCACGCAGTCCGCCACCGCCGCGAAGGCCCGCACCGAGGCTGACACCAAGGCGCATGCCGAGGCCGAGGCGAAGAAGCAGCTCCAGGCCGCCGATGCCATTGCGAAGGCCAAAGCCGCTGCCGAGGCGAAAGCCAAAGCCGCCACGGACGCCGCTGCCGCCGCCCAAGCCGAAGCCAACCGCCTCGCGCAGGCAGAAGCCAGCGCCAAGACCGAGGCTCAAGCCGCCGACGCCAAAGCCACCCAGGCCGCCGCTGATGCCAAGACCGGTGGCGCTTCCATCGCTGAACTGGAGACCGCTCTCAACACGGCCAACAAAACCGCTTCCGATGCCGTTCGCGCCAAGGAGGCCTACGCCGCCGCCGTGAAGAACAAGCCGGAGCGCGAAGCGCAGGCGGCTCTTCAGGCTGCGACGGTTTACGCCGAAGCCGCTTCGCGCAACGCCCGGACCGCGCAGGAGAAACTGGATGCCGCCAAGGCCGCCGCGAAGGCCAAGGTGGATGCTTCCAAGGCTGCCCACGCCGCTGCCGAAGCCGCGCACAAGGCGGTCAGTGAAGCCAGCAGCAAGGCTGCTGCTGCCAAGCACGCTGCTGACTCTGCCGCCAAGGCGGTTGTGGAAGCCCGGGCCGCTGCGGATGCCGAGACCGCGAAAGCGGCCAAAGCTGCCGAACAACTTAATCAGGCCAAGGCCGCCGGCGCGGCCGCGTTGAAGGCTAAAGCCGACGCGCTCGCTGCTGCGCAAGCCGACGAGCAGGCCAAATCCCGCGCCGCCGAACAGGCTGCCAGCGCGGTGAAGACTGCGGAAGCTGCCGCGCAGAAGGCCAAGGCGGATCGCACCGCCGCCGAGCAGGCGGCTGCTGCTGCTGCCGCAGCCGCGAAGAGCAAGGCCGAAATTGCCCAGCTTGCCCGGAGCGAGGCGAACAAGAAAGCCTCGGTCGAAGCCGATGCGGTTCACGCCGCGCAGGTTGCCGCCGATGCGGCCAAGGCCAAGGCTGCCGCCGAAGCCAAAGCCAAGGCGGAACAGGAAGCCAAGGCCAAGGCCGAAGCGGAGAAAAAGATGAAGGCCGAGGCGGAAGCGAAAGCCGAAGCGGATCGCAAAGCCAAGCTGGAAGCCGATCGTCGCATGAAAGCGGAAGCCGAGGCGAAGGCGGAAGCCGACCGCAAGGCTAAGGCCGCTCAGGAAGCGAAGGCCAAGGCCGATGCCGAGGCTGCCAAGCGCGCCAAGGCCATGGAGGAAGCCGCCCAGGCCAAAGCCGCAGCGGATGCCAAGCTGAAGGCCGAACAGGAAGCCAAGGCCAAGTTGGAAGCAGAAAAGAAGGCCAAGCTCGAAGCCGAGAAGAAGGCGGAAGCCGAACGTCAGGCCAAGATCGACGCGGAGAAGAAAGCCGCTGCCGAAGCCAAGGCCAAGATGGAGGCCGAGAAACAGGCCAAGGTGGAAGCCGAGAAACAGGCGAAGCTCGCCGCCGAAAAGCAGGCGGCTGAAATGAAGGCCAAGATCGAGGCCGACCGGAAGGCCAAGCTCGAAGCTGAGAAGCAAGCCAAGCTCGCTGCCGAGAAGCAGGCTGCCGAGATGAAGGCCAAGCAGGAAGCGGATGCGAAAGCCGCTGCTGAAGCCGCCAAGAAAGCCGCTGCCGAAGCCAAGGCCAAGATCGAGGCTGACAAGAAGGCCAAGGCTGAAGCCGAGCGCCAGGCCAAGATGACCAAGCCGCCGGTCACGACTCCTTCCACCAAGCCCGTTCCCGTTGTCCCGCCGGTCACGGTTAAGCCGGCTGCCGATTCCGAGGCGAAGGCGAAGCTTGAAGCTGAGCGCAAGGCCCGCATTGAAGCCGAGAAAAAGGCTGAAGCGGACGCCAAGGCCAAAGCCGAAGCCGAGAAGGCGGCGAAGGCCGAAGCGGCTCGCAAGGCCAAGCTCGAAGCTGAGCAGAAGGCCAAGGCTGAGACCGAGCGCAAAGCGGCCGAAGCGAAGGCCAAGATGGAGTTGGAGAAGCAGGCGGAAGCCGCCCGGCTCGCCAAGCTCGAAGCCGACAAGAAAGCTGCCGCCGAGGCCAAGCTGAAGATGGAGGCTGATAAGAAGGCCAAGGCTGAAGCCGATCGCCTGGCCAAGCTCGAAGCCGACAAGAAGGCCAAGGCCGAAGCCGACCAGAAGGCCGCTGAAGCCAAAGCCAAGGCCGAGCTGGCGAAGAAGGTGGAGGCCGAACGGCTCGCGAAGATTGAAGCTGACAAGAAGGCCGCAGCAGACGCGAAGGCCAAACTTGAAGCCGAAACCAAGATCAAGCTCGAAGCCCAGCGCAAAGCTGAGTTGGAGGCGAAGGCCAAGATGGAAGCCGATCGCAAGGCGCGTGAAGCGGCTGAAGCGCAGGCCAAGGCCGAATTGAAGATCAAACAGGAAGCCGAGAAGAAGGCCGCCCTGGAAATGGAAGCCAAGCGCAAGGCCGCCGAGGCCGAAGCCGAAGCTCGCGTCAGGGTGGTGGCCGAGCAGGCGCGCCAGGCCAAGGCTGCGGCTGAGATGCGGGCTGAGACAGTGCGCAAGACGCAGATGGAAGCTGCCAAAAAGGCCGCCGACGAAGAGAAGGCCAGGCAGGAACTACAGCGCAAGGCACAGGCTGAATCCGAGCGGCTTGCGAAGCTGAAGATGGAAGAGGACCGCAAGGCCCGCGAAGCTCAGGAAATGGCGCTTCGCAAGTCACAGGAAGCTCAAATTGCAGCCGCCCAGGCCGAAGCCAAAGCGAAGCTCGAAGCCGACAAAAAGGCCAAGATCGAGGCTGAGGCTGCGCTCAAGGCCTCAATGAAGGCCCAAGAAGAGGCCGCCCGCAAGCAGCGCGAAGACGAAGCGAACCGTATCAAGATGGAAGCCGCTGCGAAGGTCAAAGCCGAGGCGGATGCCAAGCGTCTCCAGGCCGAAGCAGCAGCCAAGGTGAAGGCTGACGCTGAAGCTGCCAAGAAGGCGGAGGCCAAGGCCAAGGCGGATGCCGAAGCCGCCAAGAAGGCGGAAGCCAAGAAGCAGGCTGAAATTGAAGCCCGTCTCAAACAGATGGAGCTCAAACGTCAGGAGGACGAGCGCAAAGCTGCTACCAGCAAGCCCACGCCTCCTCCGGCTGCCACCGGCACGCAGACCACCACCAAAGCGCCTCCGGCCGGCACTACGCCGGTTCCGTCCGTCGTGAAGCCCGAGGTCAAGAAGGGCCCGGTCAAGCCCAAGGAACAGCGCCTCAAGGAACTGCTCCAGTTGTATCTCACCGACAAGATCTCCCCGCGCCAGTATCATCAGGAGCGCGCCAAGATCCTGGCCGAGCCCTGAGCTTCGGGTTTAATAAAACCATTCACCCAAATGAAAAGACCGTCGGAAACGGCGGTCTTTTTCTTTGGGTGAGGATGTCCCAGCCAGATCGGGTGAGACTGAACTCGAACGCCGAAGTTGGGAGGGCCAGCAATCGTAGCGCAGACTTGCAGTCTGCTGTTTCGCCGGCTTGTAGCCGGCAGGGCGTCCTGCACCGAGCGGCCAGTAAAAGTGCGTGGCGTCAACGGGTTGCAAGCCTGCGCTACCCGCTTCGGGATGCCGCGCTGCTTCGAAGTTCGGGTTGAACGACGCTCACGGGCTCACGACAATCTCACCTTGCGCGTATCGTTGCACGGTGCCGGCGGCGCGATGGAGTCTTGGTCTGCCGATGGAGTCTACACGAAGATCGTCTGATCGCGGCCGGGGCCGACGGAGGCGATGGTGAGTTTCGCGCCGGTCTGGGCGGCGATGAACTTGAGGTAATCGCGGGCCTTGGGTGGCAGGTCCTTCCACTTGCGGGCCTTGCTGGTGTCCACCTGCCAGCCGGGAAGTTCCTCGTAAACGGGTTCGCAGAGCGCAAGCACTTCGATGTCGTTGGGCAGGTGGTCGAACTTTACTTCGCCCACGCGGTAGCCGGTGCAGACCTTGATGCTGGCCAAGGTGTCGAGACCGTCGAGGTTGGTCACGGCGAGTTCATCGATGCCATTGACCATTGTCGCGTGCCGGGTGGCCACGGCGTCGAACCAGCCGCAGCGGCGGGCGCGGCCCGTGGTGGAGCCAAATTCACGGCCCATGCCATGAAGGAGGTCGGAAATCTCGGCGTTCTCGGTGGGCAGCGGGCCTTCACCCACACGTGTCGTGTAGGCCTTCATTACTCCTACAACCTTGTCCATCTTGTGCGGTGGCACACCGGAGCCCGTGCACGCCCCGCCGGCCGTGGTGTTGGACGAGGTGACGTAAGGGTAGGTGCCGTGGTCGATGTCCAGAAACGTGCCCTGCGCGCCTTCAAAGAGAATCCCCTTCTTCGCACGGGTGGCGTCGTGGAGGTAAACGACCGTGTTGGTGACGTGCGGACGGAGCACCTCGGCGGCGGTGGAATATTCGGCGAGGATCTTCTTGTAGCTCACCGGCTTGGCCCCGAGGCCCTTGAGATGCGCGTTGGCATCCTTCACGCGGGCCTTGAGCTTCGCGGCAAAGCGTTCCGGGTTCACGAGGTCCATCACGCGCAGGCCCACGCGTGCGGCTTTGTCGCCGTAGCAGGGGCCGATGCCCCGCTTGGTGGTGCCGATCTTGCCCTTGCCCTTGGCCAGTTCCCGCGCGCCGTCCAGCTCGCGGTGATAGGGCAGGACCACGTGGGCGGTCTCGGAGAGCAGCAGATTGTCGGGCGTGACCGTGACGCCTAGCTTGGCCAGGCCATCCAGTTCCTTGACGAGGCCGATGGGGTCGAGCACGACGCCGTTGCCGACGACACAGGTCTTGTTCTTCCGCAGGATGCCGGAAGGAATGAGGTGCAGAACGAACTTCTGCCCCCCGACAATGACCGTGTGGCCGGCGTTGTTGCCGCCGGCGTAGCGGACGACGATGTCCGCGTCCTCGGTCAGGACGTCAATGATTTTGCCTTTGCCTTCGTCGCCCCATTGGGCGCCGACGAGAATCGTGTTGGCCATAACTCTGATGAAACTGCGGCAATAAAAAGGCCCCGAAACGTAAACTCATTCGGGGCCAACCGCTTGGTATTTACACGTGGACGCTAGGAAGGCGGACGGGTGAAGTCAATGTCTGTTTCAGCCGCGGCCAATGAGTTTGCCGGTCTTTAGGTAAGTCGCGCATCAGTCCACCGGCAGGGTGATGTGTACTTCCAGTCCATGGGGATCGCGGTTCTTGGCGGTGACGGTGCCGCCGCACCCTTCGATGCACGTCTTGACGATGGCCAACCCGAGGCCTGCACCACCGGTGTCCCGCGCGCGGTCCGGTTCGAGCCGGTAAAAGGCATCGAAGATCCGGTCGATATGCTGCGGTGGCACGCCGGGACCGAGATCGGAGATCGTAATGACGGCCGCGCTGCCTTGCCGCCGGGCGGCGATGGTGATGGGGCCGGCACTGCCCGCGTAACGGAGGGCGTTGCGGATCAGATTCGCAATCGCGCGCTGCAACAGCTCCGGATTCGCGTAACACACAAGCTCGGCGGGCACCTGTAGGATGACCCCGCCGTCGTCGGCGGCCTCCCGTTTGGTGGCGGCTTCGGCGATCGCCTTTACATTGATCTGCTTGCGTTTGACGTTGGCGGGCTTGAGCGAGGCCTTCGAGACGGTGAGCAGTTCGTTGACGAGGTCGCTCATGTGCTGGACTTCTTCCCGGACGTCGTCGAGGCAGGGCTTTTGCTGGTCGGAAGAATGCTGTTCGAGGATGCCGACCGCCATCTGGAGGCGCGCCAGCGGGGAGCAAAGTTCGTGGGCGAGGTCGCCCGTGGAGCGTTTCTGGCCGTTGACAAAACCTTCAAGCCGGGCGCTCATGCGGTTGATCGACATGCCAAGCTGGCCCAGTTCGTCCGTGCGCGTCTCGTCCACCCGCACGTCAAACTGGCCGTCGGCGATCTGCCGGGTGGCCCGCGTCATCTGTCCGATGCTGCGTGTGACACCGGTGATCAGTGGGAACCAGAACAGGCCGGACAAGCCGACAATGCCGGCGCAACTCAGCAGCCACGGCCGGTAGTCGAAGAAGAATCCGCCGGCGCTGAAGGTCGCGGAGCGGGCCAGCAAGGTTCCGGGGGTGTGCGGGCCATCGTTCAGGCGCAAGCCGATCATCAATCCAACCCAGTAGGCGCGTGGGTTTTCGGACTGCACGAGAAAGCGATGATGAATCGGTGCTGAACCGGGCGGCTCGAATTGCTCTTTGCCTCCCGGACCGGGCCTGCCAGGGGCATTCATGTTCCCAGTCTGAATCTGCTCGCCATCCATGGGCGGGCGGCGATTGCCGTCCGGTCCACCTTGGGGCGGCGGGCCTTTGCGACCGTCCGGGGGACCGCCGTGCAGGTCGGAGGGGCGCGGAGGCAGGCCGAGGTGGCCAGTGCCCAGTTCGTTTTGCGGGCCGCGGGCACCGCGCTCACCAAAGCCGCCGGGCGGCGGACCGCGACGGACCTGCCATTCATCGCGCCGGGGCGGGCGGGGAAGCTGGCTGCGGAGCCTCGTTGGCAACTCCATTTCCTCGCCCGCGATGATGGCCTGATCATTATCGAGGAGCAGGAACATCACGCCATGGGCCTGGCCGTGGCGGGCGAGGACCTCGCTCCATTCGTTCCGGGGTTTGGTTTCCAGCTCGGCCATGATGGCGCGGGCGGTGGCCTCGACCCGTCCGCCGACATGTCCCGCCAGAAAGGAGTCGAAGCCGCTGCGGGTCGCGTAGCGCAAACCGACCCAGGCGATGGCGATCAGCACGATCAGATTCAGGGAGAACCAGATCAGGATTTTCGCCGTAAGTGAGGAGCTTGCTTTCATGGGGCTTCTGGCCGGATCAGCATGTAACCGGCCGAGCGCACGGTGCGGATGAAGCGCGGTTCCCGGGGATCGTCGCCCAACTTCTTGCGCAGCCCGGAAATGTGTACATCGATCGAACGGTCGAACACCTCGTAGTTGCGGTTGCGGATTTCATCGAGCAACTGCTCGCGGGATTTTACGCGGCCCTGTGCGCGGGTCAGCGAGAGCAGGAGGTCGAATTCGACGGGGGTGAGGATCAACGCCTCTTTCCCCAGCGTGGCGGTGCGGGCGCTGACATTGATCTGGAGGTCGCCAGCACTGACGATTTCATCGGCTTCGGAGGCGGCTCCGGTTCCAGACTGGGTGGTCCGGCGGGTGACGGCCCGCAGCCGCGCGAGCAGTTCGCGCGTGGAAAAGGTTTTGGGCAGGTAATCATCCGCGCCGAGTTCGAGGCCGACGATGCGGTCCGCCTCCTCACCGCGCGCCGTCAGCATGAGCACCGGCACCGCCGAGCGGGTGCGGATGCGTCTGAGCACCTCAAACCCATCGCAGCCCGGCAGCATGAGGTCCAGCACGACGGCCTGCCAGGATTCGGCGGTGGCGCGTTCCGCGCCCTCCGGACCGGTGTGCACGGCCTGGACGCTGTAGCCCAGCGGTTCGAGGTAGTCCTTGATCAGCCGGCAGAGCTTGCGGTCGTCATCGATGATGAGGATCCGGGTGGCGGGCGTGGCAGTGGGGGGCTTGTCGGGTGCGGCCATAGAAGCGTTGGCCACGGGCATAGCAGAGGCCGGTGAGTTTTGAAACTCGCGCGTTCCCGGCATGGATGAATTGGTCGGCATGGCTTTATCCGATGGGGGCAGGATTTTCGCTTTGGCTGTGCCGGGCGAGCACATTTACACCCGCTTAACAAATCTGACGTTGGTGCTCATAATCCCCTTACAGGGCTACGCCATCTTGGCCCCAGCAAAACAACGCTGCTGCCATGAAACCCAACTGCGCTTCCTCCTCTTCCGGCTCTGCGGATCAACTTCACCCCGATTGGAAACCGCGTCGCACCGTTTTCCGCCCGGAGCTGGTCCGGTCTTCGAGTCCCGGCTCCGCCACTGTTTCTGCCCGGCCGGGCAGCCTGCTGTTCTGGTGGCGGCGGTTGGCCCCGCTGGCCGCGCTGATCGCGCTGCTGCTGCCGGGCGTTCTACAGGGCGCGAGCGTAACCGTCTCGGATGCCGTCGTTAACCTCGCGAGCAGCGCAGGCGGTGCCAAAAACTACACGTTCACGGATGCCACTTCCGGACAGAGTGTCACCGTGGCGCTCACACTGACGTCATTCTCTTCGGACCCGGCGGCCGTGCTCTCGTTGCTGGATGGAAACTCCCGGGTAGGCGTCGGAAACCCCAACGTCGGCGGTGACGGCAATCTCATCGTGTATGGCGAGGGCGTGAACTTCGCCGCTTCGCTGGTGAGCGCCTCTGCTGGAGTGAACGCCGGATCGGTCACCTTCCGCGTGCAGGGCTTGGGGCTGCGGGCCGTGAGCGGCACGGCACCCCTTTACTGGCAGTCCTCGGCCACGGCCTCGAACGCCTTCACGCTCACGGGCGAGACCGTGAACACGCTCGATGCCGCCGGGGCTTCGCTGAACGGCAGCAGCTATGCCGGCCAGCTTGGGTTTTCCGTCAACGACGGTTCCGACGCGCAACTGAGCGATGCCGGGACGATTGCCGGGCTGGGGCTGGTGTTGAATGTAAGTTTCACGACGAACGGCGTGGTCACGGCCCCGCTCATCACCTCGTGGTTCACCGCTTATTCGGGCAAATACGCCCGCATCTACACCAGTGACACGACGAAAAACGCCGGCACGGCGGCCACGGTCTGGACCAACGGCACCACCAGCCAGGCGCTGCCGGTCTATTCCGGCGTGCAGGAAATCTCCTCCTCGATCAACTGGGTCTATATCCGCAGCTCGGGACTGGGCTCGCACACGATGGGCCCTTGGTATCTGGATGCGCAACATCAGCAGCTCTTTCCCAACTTTCCGACCAACCAGAAGGTCTATTACCGGCTGCCCCGCACGCCGAGCGTGCCCGGCACCAAGACTGCCAATAACGGCGGGGCCATCGGTTACTTTGTGGATGGCGTGGCGATGTTCAACAGTTGGGACGCCTACTATTGGAACGGCTCGGCCGAAGTGCAGTCCATGGGTAATGGGACTGGTTATTGGAACCGTGACGCTTACGTGAACGAAGGCCAGTCCTTCGACGGGAACAACGCTCATCAGGCCGGCGGCCAGCATCACTATCATGCGAACCCGCCGGCGTTGCGCTTCCTGCTGGGCGATCACGTGGATTTTAATTCCACGACCAAGGTTTACTCGGAATCCACGGCGGCTCCCACGAAGCACTCGCCCATTCTTGGCTGGGTGGCCGATGGCTATCCGATCTACGGACCTTACGGCTATGCGAACGCCGCCGATGCCAACAGTGGCGTGCGCCGGATGATCTCGGGTTATGTGCTGCGCAACGGACAGAGCAATACCGTGAATCTGGCATCCACCGGGCGCACGACATTGCCGCAGTGGGCGGTGCGCCTCTACCAAGTCACGGCGTCTCAGGCCGGTCCCACGGTGAGTCCCCAGTATCCGCTGGGCCGTTACATGGAGGACAACGACCACCTTGGCGATCTTGGTTACACGGCGGGCGTGGATTACGACCTCGACGAATACAACGGCCGGTTCTGCGTGACCCCGGAGTTTCCCGGCGGGACATACGCTTACTTCGTTGCAATCAAGTCCGATGGTACGCCCGCGTTTCCCTACAACATTGGCCGCGGCTATTACGGCAGTCCGACTGGCGGCGCGGTGACGACGTTGAACGAAACCGTCACGACCAATTTCGTCGGGGGCACGAACATGCCCATACAGCTCGGCGCTCCCGCGAAATCTCCCTCGACCGTCACGCTCATGTGGAGTGCGGTGGACGGTGGAAACTACGATGTCGAATCGCGCAACACTTTGGGCACGGGTGCCTGGCAGACCAAGGTGTCCGGCGTGTCCGTCACGGGGATCGTCGCGCAGGCGGCGGACACGTCGGCCGGCAGCGCTGAATACTACCGTATCAAGCTCGCCTCGATAGCTGCTTACGACCCCGTCACGGGCACCGTCGCCGGTGGTGGTGGTGGCGGCGGCGGTGGCGGTGGCCAGCCCACCCCGCCGAGCGTGGGCACTGTGACGCCCAACACGGGTACGGCGAGCGCGTCCGTGACCGTGACGATAAACCTGAATGGCGGGACTAACCTGCCGCCCGCCAACGCCACGCCGACCTCGGTCACGCTTGGTACCGCCACCGGCACGGCGGTTTCCTACGATGGCTCAGCCGTGACGGCGACGTTCACGCTGCCGGTGACGACCGGTTTGCAGAACATCGTGATTACATTCCCGGCTCCGCCAGCAGGCGGGAACGCGCTGGTCGTCACGGGCACGAATGTCTTTACGGTCAACGTCGCTGGTGGTGGCGGTGGCCAGCCAACGCCGCCGAGCGTGGGCACCGTGACACCCAACTCAGGCACGGCGAGTGCCTCAGTGACGGTGACGGTGAGCCTGCTAGGCGGGACCAACCTCCCGCCCGCCAATGCTACACCGACTTCGGTTACGCTTGGGTCTGCCACCGGTACGGCGGTTTCCTACGATGGTTCGGCAGTAACGGCGACGTTCACTCTGCCGGTGACGACCGGTTTGCAGAACATCGTGATCTCCTTCCCAGCTCCGCCCGCAGGCGGGAACGCGCTGGTCATTACTGGCACGAATGTCTTCACGGTTAACGCTGCTGGTGGCGGGGGAACCTCCACCACCACGGCTCCCAATGGCTCGGCTACGCGGGGCACGACGGTGACCGTCACCATCACATTGCCCACGAACCCGCCGTTGCCGCCGCTGCTGGGCCAGAACAACCAGACGTTGCTGCCGCAGACCGTGACGCTCGCGGGCATCACCGGCACGAATGTTTCGCGCCCCGCCCAGGGCACTGTTATTGCGACGTTTGTGATTCCAGCCAATGCCCCCACCGGCGCGCAGAATGTCGTCGTGACCTTTCCCCCGCCTCAGGGAATGCAGGCGGCCACCTACACCCTGACGGGCGGCGTCACGTTGCACTAGTTCGCCCCAAGTCGATTCGCCATGAAAGCCCCGGCCCTCACCACTGATCAGCGCATCGCCCGCGTCTGGGCGCTGTTCACCGTGCTCGCCTTGTTGCTCTGGCTGAGGAATCAGGTGCGTGGTGCGGAGTCCGAAGTGACGGTGGCGATCGAACCGCGCTTCCGGGGCGAGCCGCTGGTGTTTGACCAGTTGACCTGCACCAACGCGGCCCGGTAGGTGCTCGCCATCACGCGGCTCGACCTGTTGCTCTCGGGCCTGGCCGTGCGGCGTACGGACGGCACCTGGTTGGAGAAGAATGACTGGTTTGCCTATCTCAGCGGTCGCGCGGGCCGCACGAACTTCGTGCTGCGTGGCCTGCCACCGGGTGATTACGACCGGCTGCAGTTCAACATCGGCGTGCCGCCGGATCTGAACCATGCGGCCCCTGCGAAGTTGGAAGAGCGGCATCCGCTGAACCCGATGGTGAACGGCATGCACTGGAACTGGCAGGGCGGGTATGTGTTCCTCGCGCTGGAAGGAAGGTTCACTCCGCTCGCGTCGGCAACGGCTGGTTCGCAAAATCAGTCGGCCAGCGGCTTCTCGTGGCATCTTGCCACGGACCGGCTCTTGATGAATGTGGAGGTGCCCGTGACGCTGGCCTTGTCCGGCGAACGGGCGGCTGACCGGCGGACCACGCTGCGGGTCGCGCTGGAGCTGGCGCAGGTGTTTGACGGCATAATACTGGATGACGAAACCAGTTCCACCCATTCACGACCGGAGGACCGGTTGGCGGACAAGTTGCGACAGCGGGTGGAACAGGCGTTTTTACCGGGGCAGCGCGCAGACACGGCCGGCCCGGTGGAAAAGCTGGTGACACCGTTAACGGCTCAATCCGGCCCAGTTGTCGGTACGCCTTATCGCTTCACCATGTCCGCCGCCTTTCCCAAGCCCGCGCTGCCGCGTGACAATCCACTCACGATGGAAGGCGTCGCACTGGGCCGCCGCCTGTTCAACGACCCGTTGCTCTCACGCGGCGGGAAGCAGTCCTGTGCGTCGTGTCATCAGATGCAGGCCGGCACGGTGGACGCGGGCAAGGCCTTCAGCGTTGGCGTGGACGGCCAGCCCGGCAAACGCAATGCCATGCCGCTCTACAACCTCGCGTGGAAGTCCGAGTTCTTCTGGGATGGGCGCGCCAAATCACTGCGGCAGCAGGCGCTCATGCCCATTCAGGATGAATTGGAGATGCATGAAACGCTGGCGAACGTGGTCGGGAAACTGAAAGCGGCGGGCGGGGCGGAGAGTTACCACGAGGTGTTTGCGTGGGCGTTTGGTTCGTCTGACATTACCGCTGAACGGGTGGGACTGGCCTTGGAGCAGTTTCTGCTGACGCTCACTTCCCACGACGCCAAGTTCGACCGGGTAATGCGGCGGGAAGCGCTGTTCACGGCGGAGGAACAACGGGGTTTCGAGCTGTTCCACACGGAACACGATCCCCGGCGGGGGTTGTTTGGCGCGGATTGTTTTCACTGCCATGGCGGACCGCTGTTTCAGAACGTTGCGTTCGCCAACAATGGCCTGGACCACGAGCCGCGCGACCTTGGCCGTTACCTCGCCACGGGGCGCGAGGGCGACCGGGGCAAGTTCGCCGTGCCATCACTGCGCAACGTGGAGCTGACTGCGCCTTACATGCACGACGGGCGGTTTGCCACGTTGGAAGAGGCCGTGTTCCATTACGTTCGCGGCGTGCGGCACAGCCCGACGCTGGACCCGAACCTGGCGAAGCACCCACCGGGCGGGGTACGCCTCCCGCCCGAGGATGTGCGGGCGCTGGTCGCATTCCTGCGCACCCTCACCGAAGAGTCGCTTCGCCCAGGCGCGCGGAACGTAGCGCTTGCGCCATCGCCATGAGGCCATTTTTTCACTTTGCTCGTGTGAGCAAACGGCGGACGGATCGGTTTAATTCGTATGCACGATCCGTCCGCTGTGTCTCTTTTCGTGCCGGGGCGACGCGGTCTGGCCGGAGATTTCTTTGCTGCGTTGTTCCCGGTGGTCCGTGTTAGATTGCCCGCATTCTTCATCATGATGTTAAGCCCTTGCCCTTCACGATTTGCTCTCCCGATGGCCGGACTTGCGTTGTTCGCGGGTGTGCTGGTCGCCAGTGCCCAGCCCCGGCCGGATGAGCCGCGTGGTCCTGGTGGTCGCAATGGCGAGAAGATGGGCAAGCAATACGCCGCCCCGGCGGGGGATGGCCAGAGTCCCGGCGCGAACCAGGTGAGCATCGTCGTCGAGGGGGGCTTTCGCGTGATCCGCGCCAACGGGCTGCCGGATCATGCGCCGGGTCAGTTTCCCAATCGCGGCAACCCGAATGTGATTGCGGCGCAGAAGTACAACTACCGCATCCCGCTTCAGCCCAAGGAAAACCCGCAGTTCACCCCGGTGCGGATGCACCCCTTTGGGGTTGCCCTCAACGGCGTCGTCTTCGATCCCGGGGCGGCGGAGTGGTGGCAGATGGACCCGCGCTCGGGCTGGACCCTCGACCCGATCAGCGGCTCGCAGAAGCTGGGCATCGACCGGCACAATGCGCATGTGCAGCCCAGCGGGGCATATCATTACCACGCGTTGCCGACGGGGTTGATCGAGCGGCTCACGGGCGGCAAGGAAAAGATCGCCCAAGTTGGCTGGGCGGCGGATGGCTTTCCCATCTACGGGCCGTGGGGCTACAGCGAGGCCAAGAGCACGAACAGTGCGTTGAAGCGGTTGAAGTCCAGCTACCGCCTGCGCGAAGGCACGCGCGCCAGCGGACCCGGCGGGAAGTTCGATGGCAGTTACGTTGAGGATTTCCAGTATGTCAACAGAGCCGGCGATCTGGATGAGGCAAATGGGCGATTTGGTGCCACCCCGGAGTTTCCCCAGGGCACTTACTACTACGTTCTGACCGATGATTTTCCCTTCATCCCGCGTCAATACAAAGGCACGCCGGACAGCAGCTTTTTCCGACATGGCCCGCCCCCCATGCGATTCGGAGCTGGTGATGTGGGCTTCCGGGGTGGTCCGGGATCGAAAGGACCGCCGCCCGGAAAAGATGGCAGGTAAGCGCATGAACCTTACAGTGTGCTTGTGAGTGCGACGCCCTCCGGGTCAACCCCAGAACAGCCGGATCAACCCCGCCCCGACAGCGAGGACAGCGAAACTTTACCCCGTGAGGCCGCGCATCCCAGCGGCTCCAGCGGCTCGGCCGCGATGAAGTTCCGCCCCCCGGTGCGCGATCTCTCCGGCTCCCAGCTGGGCGAATACCGGCTCGTCCGCAAGATTGCCGAAGGCGGCATGGGCGAGGTCTATGAAGGGGTCCAGCTCAAGCTCGACCGGCGGGTCGCCGTAAAGCTCCTGGCCGAGCAGCTCGCGCGCGAACCTGAGTTCCTCGCCCGGTTTGAGCGCGAGGCCAAGTCCGCTGCGGCGCTCAATCACCCGAATGTGTTGCAGGTCTATGACTTCGGCTGCGCGAACGGGCAGAATTATTTCGTGATGGAACTGGTGGACGGGCTGGATCTCTCCCTGTACGTCAAGGAACATGGCAAGCTGGCCGTTCCGGTGGCGCTGGAATATTTCGAGCAGGCGGTTCACGCCCTCCAGTTCGCGGCCCGGCACGCCATCATCCACCGCGACGTGAAGCCCGCCAACTTGATGCTCACGGGCGACGGCCGGGTGAAGGTCGCCGACCTCGGTCTCGCCAAAAAATTGACCGACGATTCCGATGTGACCATGACCGGTGTGGGCATGGGATCGCCGCATTTTCTCGCGCCCGAGCAGGCGGACGACGCCGCGCATGTGGATCATCGCGCGGACATCTATTCGCTCGGGGTCACGCTGCTGTTTTTGCTCACGGGCCGGCGGCCGTTTGACGGGGCTTCGAATTTCTCCGTTGTCCTGGCCCACGCGAACAAACCGCTGCCCACGGGCATTGAACTGGGCACGCCGTTGCCCGATGAAATCGAGCGTTTCATCAAGCGCATGACGGCCAAGACGCCCGAGGCCCGGTACCAAAGCTACGAGGAACTGCTCGCCGACTTGCAGCGCGTGAAGGCGGGGCAGGGCCCCCGGCAGGACTGGGGGCAGGTCCTGAAGAATTCAAAGACGGTATGGATCACCGGCGCGGGTATTATGGCTTTGGTTGCGCTTGTGTTCGCCGCCCCGTGGATAGGGTCCGACCGGAAACCAACCGCCAGCGAATCCGAGCGACAAACGATCCAGCCCTCGCCGCCGGGTGATCGTCCGGAACGTGCTGAGCCCCGCCCGCCATCCCAAGGTGATCGGCCGGGCTTCGGGGACCCGAGGGAAAAGGGCAAGGGCGGGGCGGGTAAGATGGATTTGGGCGGTGGTTTGCGTCCCCCCTGGCCACGGCGGCCACCTCCCGATCGGTATCCGCTGCGCGATGGTCCAATTCCGCAGATGCTCGCCGAGGCGGACGCCTATGCTGCCGCCAACAAGGAGGAGTATGTGGAAATTATCCACCGTTACGGACAGATCGAAGAAAAAGCTACCGGCACCCCGTGGCAAAAGGAGGTCGAGCGCCGTTTTGACCAGGCTCAGGACCGGTTGCAGGCGGCCTCCAGTGCCTATATTAAACAAACGGAAGCCAAGATGGAACCATTGTTGCAAGCCGGCAAATATGAAGAGGCCTACCAGCTCTGGCGGGATTTTCCCTTGCGCATCCAAACTCATGAAACCGATCAGGAGGTTTTGCAACTGCTGCGCCGCCGTCTGCCGCCGGACTTTGTGCCCCGATGAAACTTAAGTTCCTCCTCACCACCGCCCTGTATCTGAGTGGCTGGCTTTCCCTTTCCGCTGCGGAGCTGGACTGGTCACGCTTCCGTGGCGCGAATGGTTCCGGCATTGCGGTGGGCGCGCAGCCGCCCACGACGTGGAGCGACACGCAGAATCTGAAATGGAAGACCGAGTTGCCAGGAGCGGGCACCTCCAGCCCCATCGTGGTCGGCGAGCGCGTGTTTCTGACGTGCTGGACCGGTACTGGCGCGGTGACGCGTCAGCTCGTGTGCGTCAGCCGGGCTTCCGGGAAGATTCTCTGGGCCAAGTCCGTGGCGGGCGAAGCCTCTCCCGACCGTTATGACGGCTTCCTGCAGGAGCACGGCTACGCGAGCCACACGCCGGTCAGCGACGGTGAAAAAGTTTTCGTTTATTTCGGTCGCGGTGGTGCGGCAGCTTTCGATCTGGAGGGCAATCAACTGTGGCAGGTGAAGTTGGGGAATGATGCGAACGGCAAAAACTGGGGTTCCGCCGCCAGTCCCATACTCTACAAGAACACCGTCATCATCACTGCGTCTGAAGAGGCCCATGCCGTGGTCGCGCTCGACAAGGCCACGGGCAAGGAGGTCTGGAAGTCTCCCGGTTCGGCACTGGAATACGTCTTCAACACACCGGTGCTGGCTGGCAGCGACACACAACCAGAACTGGTGCTGGTGCTGCCCGATGAGCTGTGGGCGCTAAATCCCGACAACGGCAAGCTGCGTTGGTATGCCGCGACCGGCCTGCCGGGAAACATTGCTCCGAGCGCCGTCGTGGGGGATGGCGTTGTGTATGCGTTTGGCGGTTTCCCGCAGCTCGGCGCGGTCGCGTATCGCACCGGAGGCAAAGGCGATGTCGGTCAGACGCATCAACTCTGGATCACCCGCAACAGCACCTACGTTCCTACGCCAGTGCTGCACGAGGGCCGCCTCTACGTCGTGACCGATCAGGGTTTCGCGCTCTGCCTGGATGCGAAGACGGGCGAGGAAGTTTACAAGGAGCGGCTTCCCGGAGCGAGCGCCACGGGGCGCGGTGGCAAGCCCTTTTACGCCTCGGCAATATTGGCGGATGGAAACTGCTACGCGGTCAGTCGGCGCAATGGCACGTTTGTCATCGCAGCGAAACCGCAGTTCCAGCTCGTCGCGCAAAACACGTTTGCCAGCGACACTACGCAGTTCAACGCCACTCCGGCGGTGAGCGGCAAACAGCTTTTCCTCCGCTCCGACAAGTATCTCTATTGCGTCGAGGCTGGAGCAAAACCTTGATCCCAAACATCAACCCTCAGTGTCTATGAAAAAAATCCTGTTAGTTCTTATTGTCGGTGCACTCGGAATCTTCCTGCTCTCCACTTCGGCCCAGGACCCGCAGCGTCCGCAGCCCGGACGGGATGGGACGTCATCGCAGCCCGGACGGGATGGGACGTCATCGCAGCCCGGACGCGATGGAGCGTCACCGCAGCCGGGCCAGCCAGGTTTCCGGCCGCCCAAGCACCCGCTCGAAGTGGCGCTGGATGCCAATGGCGACGGGGTTATTGATGCGCAGGAAATTGCCAATGCCTCCGCTGCGCTCAAGAAGCTCGACAAAAATGGCGACGGCAAATTGACCGAGGACGAGTATCGTCCGGCCCGGCCGATGGGTGGTCCCGGTGGGCGCGGTGGCTTTGGCGGACCGGGCGGCGGTGGTCCCGGCAATGGCCCGCAGGGCCGCGACAGCAAGGACGCCAGCCCGGCCAACAAACGACCACCGCTGGACAAGTAAGCTCAGAGTTCACGAACTTCAGTAAATGAAGTGTCGCGCTGGGCGCGTGGTGTTCACCCTGGATAAAGCCCGACCACCAACGGCTTGCAGTAATCTTGCCCCACCAGTTACCGCAGGTCTTTCTTTCGGGGCAGAGTGAATCCTTCTGCTTTACTGCGGCTTCACTGGGGCGGGCAGGATGCCCGCCGCCACAAGAGCCGACCTCGCTCTTCGGTTTAAACCAGCGAAGAATCCACCATTTCATGCTAAGTCCTCGCCAATCCATGGTGAGTACAGTCGGCCGCTCACAGCCATTCTTGCGCTGTGAAAAACGAGAACCTACCAGAGGCGGGCGGAAAACCGGAGGCCCAACCGGTCCGCGACTGGGTCGCCTCGACCGTGCGGTGGGGGACTTTGGGAGTCAGCGTGGTGGTGGCGGTCGTGGTGGTTTCCTGCGCCACGGTCACCCGGACGGTGGTCGAGATGCCGACCATTCCCGGGGCCGAGTTCGTGGGGAACCAGAACTGCGCGCAGTGCCACGCGGAGACGGTCCGGGATTTCAAGACCTCCAGCCACGCCAAGCTACAGGCCAAGGGCACCAACGCCGTTAACCTTGGCTGCGAAGGCTGCCATGGCCCGGGTAGTTTGCACGCTCAGGCCGGTGGCGGACGCAACAACATCCTGAATCCACGGCGCGACGCCGAGACGTGCTTCAAGTGCCATCTCGACAAACGGGGCGAATTCTCCCTCCCGCACCATCACCCGGTGCTGGAAGGCAAGGTGAGCTGCGGCGATTGTCACCATCCCCACAAGGGTGACGCCATCGCGGGTGGAGGCACCCACCTCGCCTCGGAGCACGAGACCTGTGGCCGGTGCCACACGGCCCAGCGTGGGCCGTTCGTCTTCGAGCACGAGGCGGTGCGGGAAGGCTGCACCACCTGCCACAAGCCGCACGGCTCGGTGAACCGCCGGATGCTTACGGAGCGCAATTCCAACCTGTGCTTCAAGTGCCACTTCCAGCAGCAGACGGCGGCCGGCAAGGTCTTCAATGGCGGGGTTGATCACACTTCGTTCCTCAAGCGCGGCACCTGCTTCAGCGGCGGCTGTCACGAGGCGGTCCATGGTTCCAACATTGGTTCATCCCTGCGGTTCTGAAATGGAGAACGTCATGAAAACCCCAGCAAATCGCCCTCTCAATCCCTCGGTCGAAAGCCGGCATGGCGCGTTGGTGCTCGCGGTGGCACTGGCCGGCGGTTCGGTGGCCTCCGCCCAAACCGTGACCAACAACGTGGCCGGGGCCAAGCCTGCGGCCGAGGCCAACCCGGCCGAGGAGCCGGTGAACTGGATCACCCTGGGTGCCGGGGGCGTGTCCACGAGCGGCAACCGTGCGGCGTTTGAGGAACGCTGGGGCAGATCGCAGGGAGTCATGGGTGGCTTGCAGGACTTTCATTACGAGTTGTTGTTTGGGAAGAAGGGGATGCTGGAACTGGACGGCAAGGCCATGTACGGCCAGCAGGATTACTCGGTGAAGCTGGGCGTGGCGGACCCGGATGTCGGGTTCCTGCGCGGCGGGTTCAAACAGTCGCAGACCTGGTACGACGGCAGCGGCGGGTATTACCCGGCCACGGGCAAGTCGTTTTCCCTCTACAGTGACGAACTGAGTTTGAAACGCGGCGAGTATTGGGTCGAAGGCGGCCTGACCCCGCCGGATGGGCCGATGCTGACGTTGAAACTGGCCCGCGAGTATCGCCGGGGCACCAAGGATTCGCTCATCTGGGGCGATTCGACCCAGGGCGGCACCGCGCGCGGAATGGTGCCCAGCTTTCGTGACCTGAATGAGTTGAGAAACATCATCATCGCCGACTTGAAACACACCGTCGGCAAGACCGATGTGGGCATCGGCCTGCGGTATGACAAGGTGGACAACAACGACGCGCTCAAGGAACACCGGAAGCCCGGGGAAGCGGGAGCGGATCGGTATGTGACCCAGCGGGACCTGTTTCAGGCGGACATGCTGAATTTCCACGGCTTCACCGAGACGCGCTTCAATGACGCGGTGATGCTGACCACGGGCTATTCCTACACCCGGCTGAACACCGATCTTGGCGGCAGCCGGATTTATGGTGCTGGTTACGATGCGGTTTACTCCAAGACCTCGGTGAACCGGCAGTTCCATGACGAGGGTTACTACAATCTCACCGGCGGCTCGATTGTGGACCAGTATGTGATGAACCTCGCACTGCGGCTCGAACTGGCAGAGAACCTGGTGTTGATCCCTTCGTTGCGGGCGGAAAAGATTGATACCACGGGCAGCACCTCTTTCACCGAGACCTCCGTGGGAGCGGGGCCAGGCTTTGTCACGGCCGAGAGCAACCTGTTGAATTCACGTCAGAACGGTTTTTTGACGGTTTCCGAAGCCATGGAGGCCCGCTACACGGGCTTGCAGAACTGGCTGCTCTACGCCCGGGGCGATTGGTCGGAAGGCGATGGCTATCTGCGCGAGACGGAACAGGACCTCACCGCCGGAACAACGGGCATCAACCGCAGCACGGACTCCGAGCGATTCACGCAGAAGTACACCTTTGGTGCCAACTGGTATCCGCTGCGGAAGCTTCATTTCGCCGCCCAGTTCTACCACAAAAACGTCGAGAACGATTACACCCATCTGGTGGATTCGACGCCCAACACCAGCGGGGACCGTTATCCGGCCTACCTGCTGGCGCACCATCTCACTACGGACGATTTCAACGTGCGGGCGACGTGGCGGCCCTTGCCCAATGTCACCTCGGTGACCCGGTATGACTACCAGATTTCCAGCATCGACACCTACCCGGATGGGCTGATTGGCATCGAGAGCGCTCAGACCACGGCGCACATCATCAGCCAGACCCTGACCTGGGTACCGTGGTCGCGGCTCTTCCTGCAGGGTACTTTCAGTTACGCGCTGGACTCCACCACCACGCCAGCCAGTTCGCTCACGGGCGGGGCGGCCGGTCTAGTCAGCGACGCACGCAATGACTACTGGCAGGCAACGGCCGCCGCGACATTCGTGGTGGATGACAAGAGCGATTTGAAGGCCAGTTACTTCTATTACCGGGCCAACAATTTCATCGATAACTCGGTTTACAGCATGCCTTACGGCACGAGCGGCAATGACCACACGGTGAACGTCAGCCTCGACCGCAAGTTCAGCAAGACCGTGAAGGGCACCATCAGCTATGGCTTTTTCCGTCATCGCGATGACACCACTGGCGGGCTGGATAATTACACCGCCCACACCATTTTTTCGTCCATCACCTACCGTTTCTAAGTCAGCTCAACTCTGAATCCCATGAACTCAAAGCAAACCCTCATCGTAACCACCGTCACATTTCTCCTGGCCGCCGCTCCCTCCTTGCTGGCGGCCGATGTCGCGGAAAACTGGACCAAGAATTGCGGCTCCTGCCACGGTGCCGACGGCACGGGCAAAACCAAGGCCGGGCGCATGGCAGGGGCGAAGGATCTCACTGATGGGGCCTACCAGAAGCAATTCACCGACGAACAAATGCTTCAGCGTCTCAAGGATGGCGTGACCGACAAGGGCAAGGAGAAGATGAAGCCCTATAAAGGCGTGCTCTCCGACGATGAATTGAAAGCGTTGGTCGCCAAGGTCCGGACATTTGCGAAGTAAGCCGGTCACCTGCGGGTGACCCACGCGTGGTGAAACGGTCTGCAACCCTTCGACCGGATGAATGAGAACCAGAAAACCTCGCTCGCCCTGACCAGTCTGACGGTCCTCTTCAGCCTGGCCGCGCTGGTGTTCTGGATGACGCCTCACGCTGGCACCACGAACAAGAGCAGCGGGCCATTGGTTGGAACGGCATTCACCAACACCGCCACCTTCCGCCTTTCCGTCGCCGACTTGACGAAGGCGGGTGGCGATGTGTCGGGGCTGGATTGCTACGCCTGCCACAGCAAGGACAAGCCGGTGGCTCCGAAGTTTGACGCGGCCGGCCGGTTGATTCCTTCGGTCGCTCATCGCGATGTGGTGTTTTCACGGATGAATTGCGCCGGTTGCCACGCAGCGTCAGAGAAGGTGGAACTCAAGTTTGATGCCGAAGGAAAAATCCTCACGCCGGCCGCCCACACCAATGACGTGGCCCGCCACGGTCGCACCATCGGCAATGACCACTGCTTCAATTGTCACGACGCAACAAACCTTACCGAATTGCACACGCCCGGGGGCAAGAAGCTCAAACTCGCCGACAGCACGCAGCTCTGCGGGAGCTGCCACGGCCCGAGCTATCGTGACTGGGAGGCCGGTCTGCATGGACGACACAATGGCTTCTGGAACGTGAAGCTGGGTCCGATGGAGCGCAAGGACTGCACCTCCTGCCACGACCCACATGCGCCCGATTTGCCACACCTGAAACCCCTGCCGCCGCCGTTCCGCACGGCCTTGAGAGGACACTGACATGGCCGCCAACCCCAACTTGCCGAACCTGGCCTCCCCGCCGCCTCCCGCTGGCGGGACCAGCCGCCGGAGCTTTCTCCGCACATCCGCCGCCGTGGCCTCCGGTCTCGCCGCGATGGCCGCGAGCCTGGCCCCGCTGCGTGAACTGAGCGACTTCGGTTCCGTGGAGGAGTTCCTGCAAAAGCACTACAAGGAACTAACGCCCGTCGAGATGGAGCAGGCGTTGGCGCGCATCCGCCGCGAGGTCGAGAAGCAGTACGGCCTGCGTCCGCACGTGCGCGATCTCAAGCCGATGGACGGCGTCGAGTTTGTCTATTGCCTGAACCTCACGCGGTGCATTGGCTGCCGGAAATGCGTTCATGCCTGCGTCGCGGAGAACAACCAGTCGCGCAGCCCGGAGATTCAATACATCCGCGTGCTCAAGATGCCCAACGGCACCTTCGACATGGAAAAGGGCGACCACCACTACGTCACACCGACCGTACCGGAAAAGGGTTTTTACTACATGCCGGTGCAGTGCCATCAATGCAAGAATCCGCCTTGCGTTAAGGTTTGTCCCGTGGACGCCACCTGGCAAGAGAGCGATGGCATTACCGTGATCGATTACGACTGGTGCATCGGCTGCCGCTATTGTGAGGCCGCGTGCCCCTACTTCGCCCGGCGCTTCAACTTCGCTGAACCCAAGATTCCGAAGGAACAGGTCAATCTGGACATGGCCTATCTGGGCAACCGGCCGCGTCACAAGGGCGTGATGGAAAAATGCCACTTCTGCATCCAGCGCACGCGTGCCGGCAAATACCCCGCCTGCCTCGAAGTCTGCCCCACCGGCGCCCGCAAGTTCGGCAACATTCTTGATCCCGCGAGCGAGGTTTCTCAAATCCTCCGTAACAAGCGTGTATTCGTGCTGAAGGAGGAGGTCGGGACCCTGCCGAGGTTCTTCTACTACTTTGATGTATGAACCGGACCGCGAAAAACTTTCTGAGCTTTCTCTGGCGCTGCGGCCAGCTTGCCTGCGAGGGCGACTGGCGGTATTTCGCCTGGACCGGTGCATTGTTCCTGCTCTGCCTCGTGGGCCTCAACGCCTATGCGAAACAGTTTGTTCAGGGGCTGGTTTCGACGGACATGACGGACCAGGTTTGCTGGGGCGTTTACATCGCGAACTTCTCCTTCCTCGTCGGCATCGCGGCTTCGGCGGTCATACTGGTCATCCCGGTCTACCTCTACAAAAACGAGGAGCTTCACGACCTGGTCATCTTTGGGGAACTGCTCGCGATCGTGGCGATCCTCATGGCGCTGGCGTTTGTGATGGTGGACCTTGGCCGGCCCGACCGCTTCTGGCACATGGTTCCGGGCATCGGCAAATTCAACTTCCCCGGGTCGCTGTTGAGCTGGGATGTCATCGTGCTCAACGGCTATCTGGCGTTGAATATTTACGTCGCCGCGTACCTGCTTTACTGCCGGTATGAAAAGCGCCCTCCGACAAAGGCACTTTACCTGCCGGTCATCTTCTTTGGGATTTTTTGGGCGGTTTCCACCATGATGGTTTCAGCCTTCCTTTACGTTGGCCTCGGTGGGCGGCCCTTTTGGAATTCGGCCATCATCGGCCCGCGGTTTCTGGCCTCGGCCTTCACGGCCGGACCGGCGCTCATCATCCTCGCGTTGCAAGTGGTCCGCCGCCTCACGGCCCATTCCCTTGCTTCCCCAACGGAGTCAGAGGTCGCCCCACTGGGGGTGCACCATGTCACGAAGGAAGACTGGGACCTGCTCGCCCGGGTTTTGCCGGAACTCAGTTCCGCGTCGGAAGAGGCCCGCCTGCGCGTGCTTGCCAGCGGTGCCGTATTGGAAGTCCCCGCCGGCCGCACGCTTCTGCGTCAGGGCGCGCGGAGCGATGAGGCGTTTTTCGTGCTGCGCGGCCGGGTGTCCGTGAACCGTACCGACGGCGGCCGCATCCGCACCGTCCGCACGCTGGGTCCCGGCGAACAGTTCGGAGAGATTTCTGCGCTCAACGGCACGCCCCGCACGGCCACCGCCGTGGCCGACCAACATGCCTGGGTGCTCCGGTTGCCCTCGGCTGCGCTTCGCGAACTGATGAAATCCCCCGCTCTCGACCATGTCATCCGCGCGCGGATGCACGACCGGCTCATGATCAGCGACCGTGCTTTGCTCACGCTGCGCCACATCGTGCAGGTCGCGATGATCATCAACGTGTTCCTCTTGCTGAACGAGGTCTTCAAGGAGTTCTATACCGGCAACCTCCATGTCGCCGCTTCGCAATATCTCTACTTTGGCCTGGATGGGCATCATGCGCTGGTGCCGTGGATTTGGACCGCCATCGTCTGCAACCTGGTTGCTCTCACATTGTTGCTATTGCCGATCAGCACGAGCCTTAAGTGGCTTGATGTCGCGTGCGTGCTGGCCGTCGTCGGCATCTGGATCGAAAAGAGCATGGGGATCATCATTCCCGGCTTCGTGCCATCGCCTCTCGGTGAGATCGTGGAATACTCCCCCACCTGGAACGAGACGCTCATCTGCTTTGGCATCTGGGCGTTTGGCCTGCTGTGCTACACCGTGCTCCTGCGCGTCGCCGTGCCGATCCTGCAGGGGCGCTTCACCCGTATCGCATAATAACATGGCGCACCAACTAACCGCTGACGACGCCCGGCAATCCATGCGTGACCATTGTGCCGCCAAAGGTCAGGAGGTCCGCGAAAGACTTGGTCCGTACCTCGGCTGGACGGAACTGAACCGTCTGCTCGAAGACCGCAAGTTGGTACGTTACCCCTGCACCATCGCCTTCGATTCTTCACCGCTCCAGCCCGAGGAGATGGCGTATGCCGAGCCGCTGGGGGCCCAGCCCGAAGCGGGCTTCCGCATTTGCGTCCATCCCCGTTTTCAGACCGACCTTGATGCCGTCGTGGCCCTGGTCCTCTACCAGTTGGTGGCCGTGAACTACGGTGACTTCGCCACAGCGGAGGATGCCGAGGCGTTTGGCAGTGCGGCGGTGGGACTGAGCCGGGACGAGTATTATCAACGGCTTTGTGAACTTGCGGACCAGCCCAGTACGGTCGCTGCCGTTGCTGGCAACGGTTAGTCGCGTTTCCGGCCCCAACCGGATGTTCCTTCACGCGTTCAGAAACCCGTCGTGCTGCGGGCCGGCAAACCCAAGGCTCGCTTGTTCTCCAGAACTTTTGGCATCATGCTATTTACGGTGTTCGTTCTGCTCAGATGACTTCTCTCCTTGAATTGGCCCGGTTGAATCCCGTTGCCCACGCGGTGCTGGTGCTCGCGTGCGTGGTGGCGCTGGGGCTGGCGTTGGGCAGTGTGAAGGTCAAGGGCATTGGCCTTGGTGCGGCCGGCGTGCTGTTTGTCGGCATCCTCTGCGGGCACCTCCAGTTCACGCTCGCGCCCGACCTGCTGGCTTTCGTGCGGGACTTCGGGCTGGTGCTTTTCGTTTACACCATCGGGTTGCAGGTGGGGCCGGGTTTCGTCACGTCACTGCGGCAGCAGGGGTTGCCCTTGAATCTCATGGCGGCCGGGATCGTGCTGTTGGGGGCAGGCGTCACTGTGCTCGTGGCGAAATTGCTGGGCGTGGACATGGCGGCGGCGGTGGGCATCTTCACAGGTGCAACGACCAACACCCCGGCCCTCGGGGCTGCGCAGGAGGCGCTCAAGAGTCTTCCGGGGATAGATGCAGACCGGCTCGGGCTGCCGGCGCTGGGCTACGCAGTGGCCTACCCCTTCGGTATCCTAGGCATCATCCTCGCGATGCTTGCCCTCCGGTGGGCGCTGCGCGTGGACATCATGGCGGAGGCCGAAAGCTTCCGCGGTGAGCAACGGCAAGAGCATGAACCGGTCGAACGGCGGAACATTCTCATTACCAACCCGAACTTCAACGGGCTTCACCTCCATCAACTTCCGGCCAAGGACAAGCTCGACGTGGTCATTTCGCGCGTAAAACACCTCGGCGAGACCGAGGCGGTGGCCGCTGGCCAGGCGACTATCCTGCATGCCGGCGACCTCCTGCTCGTGGTTGGTACACGGACGAGCCTCGACGAGTTTTGCCTCATCGCGGGCAAGCCGTGTGCGGAAGATCTCATGCTTACACCGGGGCGCGTCACCTCCCGCCGCGTGGTGGTGACGCAGAAGGAAATGCTTGGCCAGTCCCTCCGCGAACTGCAGTTGAACCAACGCTATGGCGTCACCCTTACCCGGGTGACCCGCGGCGATGTGGAACTCAGCGCGCGCGCCGACCTGCGCCTTAAATTCGGTGACATGGTGCAAATGGTCGGCGAAGAGGAGGACATCGTGCGCGCCGCCGAGTTCTTCGGCAACTCGGTGAAGGAACTGAACCACACGAACCTCATCCCCGTCTTCGTTGGCATCGTCCTCGGCGTCATGCTGGGCATGTATCCCTTCCAGCTTGGCACTATGCCCACCCCCGTGCGGCTCGGCCTGGCGGGCGGTCCGTTGCTGGTCGCGATCATCCTGAGCCGCATCGGGCGCATCGGTCCGCTGCTTTGGTACATGCCGGCCAACGCCAACACGTTGTTGCGCGAACTGGGGATCACCCTTTTCCTCGCCTGCGCGGGCTTGAAAGCCGGCGAGCACTTCTTCCACGTCCTGCGGGAGGGCGACGGCCTCAAGTGGATGGCCTGCGGCGCGGTCATCACGCTCCTGCCCCTCCTCATCGTGGGCGCGGGCGCACGGCTGCTGGGCAAACTCAACTACCTCAACCTCTGCGGTCTTCTCTCCGGCAGCATGACCGATCCCCCCGCGCTCGCCTTTGCCAATACTGTGACCGGCAGCGACGCCCCATCTGTCGCCTACGCCACCGTGTATCCTCTGACCATGCTCTTGCGCATCGTGGTGGCCCAGCTGCTCGTGCTCTTCTTCTGTGGGTAAGCTCCGGCTGGCGTCAACCTCCCGCGCATGTCGATTTTGGCCATCTGCCACAGGCCTGCCGGACCTGACCGAAGCCCAGATGCGTGACGAACGCGTGACGGGCGGAAAATGAGCTTGGCGAATTCGCTCCGTCGCTGTCTCCTTGGGCCGAGTGATCGGTCACCTGCTCAAACCAGAAATCGCCGAGTTGATTCACGCGCGGAACTTCACGCAACTGCGTGACCTGCTCGTGGAGTTCCCTGCGCAGGAGATCGCGGAGATTTTCACCGACCTGAACCCCGAGGATGAGGCGGTCCTGCTGCGCATCCTGCCCCGGCACGTATCTTCCGAGGTGTTCGGCTACCTCAGCCTGGCGGATCAGGAAGCGCTGCTGCACGCCCTGGCCAAGGAGGATGTCGCCGCCATCCTGAATGACATGACGGCGGACGACCGCACGGCCTTGCTCGAGGAACTGCCGTCCTCGGCAACCCAGAAGCTGCTGGAACTGCTCTCGGCCGAGGAACGCAAGGTCGCGACGGAACTGCTCGGCTATCCTAAACATTCGATCGGGCGGCTCATGACGCCGCAGTTCGTGGCCATCAAGCAGAGCTGGACGGTGGCCGAGGTGCTGGCGTATCTGCGCCTGGAACAGCGCAAGCGCGACACGATGAACCAGCTCTACGTCGTGGATGCGCAGGGGCGGCTCGTGGATTTCGTGCGGTTACGAAACCTCGTCGTCAACCCGCCGGAGACGCCGGTGGTCGAGATTTTGGAGGGCCGCTATCTTGCGCTCCACGCCACGGACGACCGGGAGACCGCTGTCGCCGCCTTCAAGAAATACGATGTGACGATCCTGCCGGTGGTGGATTCCCGCGACGAACTGGTGGGCGTGGTCACGGTGGACGATGTGCTGGACGTGGCCGAACAGGAAGCCACCGAGGACATGCAAAAACTCGGCGGCATGGAGGCCCTGGACGCGCCCTATTTCAAGATCACCATGGGGGCGATGCTCATGAAGCGAGCGCCCTGGCTGGCCATCCTCTTCGTGAGCGAAATGTTCACCTCCACGGCGATGGGCTATTTCGAGAAGGAGATCGAGAAGGCCGCAGTGCTCGCCCTCTTCCTCCCGTTGATCCTGTCCAGCGGCGGCAATTCCGGCTCGCAGGCCACGACCCTCATCATCCGCGCCATGGCCCTGCGCGATGTGGCACTGGGCGACTGGTGGAGAGTTTTCCGGCGCGAGCTTACCGCCGGTTTCTTCCTCGGATGCACGCTGGCCACGCTGGGAGTCGTCCGCATCCTGGCGTGGCAGTGGCTCGGCTTCAAAGACTACGGTCCCGGCTATCCGGCCTTGGCCATGACGATCGGCGGCAGTCTTGTCGGCGTCGTGCTCTGGGGCAGCCTGATGGGGGCCATGCTGCCCATCGGGTTGCGGGCCATCCGGCTGGACCCGGCGACCTGCTCCGCGCCGTTTGTGGCGACGCTCGTGGATGTGACCGGGATCATCATTTACTTTACGGTCGCCTGGAAACTCATGTTGAGCGGCGCCCCCCTTTGACCATGGCAACGGGGCCTGACTTGGGCGAAAACCTCTGCCTCCGCTGCGGTCTCTGCTGCGATGGCACCCTTTTCCGCGACGTGGAACTCCAGCCGGGGGACGATGCCGCGCAACTCCGCGCGCTGGGCTTGCTCGTGCCGGTTGCCGGTTCCGCTGCAAGTATTCGGCGTTTTCCCCAGCCATGCGCCGCACTGTGCCCGGATTTGAAATGTCGTGTTTACGCCGACCGCCCGACGCGGTGCCGCGAGTTCGAGTGCGCGCTGTTCAAGGTGGTCGCGGCGAAACGCGTGGAACTGCCTGCGGCTCTTAAGACCATCCGTCAAACCCGCCAGCAGGCGGAGAAGGTCCGCCGGCTGCTTCGGGAACTCGGCGATGCAGGGGAACGCGTGTCGCTGGCCAAACGGTTCAAGCGCGTGAAGCGGAAGTTCGACGCGGGGGAAGTCCCCGACCATCTGGACACCGAGACCGCCTACGACCGGTTGGCCGAACTCAGCCTCGCCGTTCACGAGTTGGACATGCGGCTGCGCACCAAATTCCATCCGGACCCGGGCGATGGGTAGTCGGCGGTTCAGATGTTGATGTCGGGCCATAAGTCTGCTGATTCGGCAGGGGAATTGAGGGCAGGGGAATTTTTTCCCAAGGTTCTGCGCTTAATCTTCCTGCCGCGCGCTTTCGCTTCTACGGTAGGGTGAGACTGCGTCGAACCCCATTTGCCGACAGCGTCGGCGCAAGCGCAGCGAGCATCTCAAGACGGCCTGCTGGATATGCTCGCCCGGCTCGCCTCGCAGCGCTCGGAATGGGGCTCGACCGAGTCTCGCCCTGCCGCAGAGGAAATGAGGCCCGGAGACGCGGTGCTTGTGTCGGGACGGGGGTTTGGGTTCAATCGCCCGCATGAACTCATTGTTCCGCTTTGCGCTTCTTCTTGCCCTGACTGCCAGCCTCCGTGCGGCGGACCCGCACGACCAGTCGGGCGTGGCCTTGGAAGTGGATTCACCCGATCCCAAGCTTGCCAAGATCGTGTTGCTCGTGGGCGGGCCCAGCAGCAAGCCCATGGCGCATGAGTATTTCGCCGGTTGCGCACTGCTGATGGACTGGCTCAAGAAACAGCCGGGCGTCTGGCCGGTGATGGTGCGCGACTGGCCGAAGAACGAAAAGGTTCTCGAAGGAGCCAAGTGCGTCCTGTACTTCGGCGACGGCGGCGGCAAGCAGCCGTTCATCGAGCCCGTGCGCTGGGCGAAACTCAGCCAGATGCTCGACGCAGGCTGCGGCTTCGTGCTGCTGCACCAGTCGGTGGATTTCCCCAAAGGCGCGGACGGCGAGAAGATCAAGGGCTGGCTCGGCGGCGTCTTCCACGGGGACATCGGCTGCCGCGGGCACTGGGACATGGACTTGAAGACCGTGGGCGAACATCCGGTGCTGCGCGGGGTGAAGCCGTTTGCCGCGCCGGGCGACGGCTGGCTCTACAACCTGCACTTCGCCGAGAAGGACAAGGGCTTTGCTCCGCTCATCGTCGGCCAGGTGCCGGACAAGTCCCGGTCCAGCGCGGACGCGAAACAGCACAATGGCCGCGACGAAGTCATCGGCTGGGCGCATCAGCGTCCCGGTGGCGGACGCGGCTTCGGCTTCACCGGCGTGGACCTGCACAAGAGCTGGAGCTACGAGAGCCAGCGTAAGTTCGTGGTCAATGGCATCCTCTGGAGCGCGGGCCTCGAAGTGCCGGCGGACGGCGCGAAAACGACCTTCGATGAGGCCGATCTGAACAAGAATCTCGACAAGAAGGCCGCCCCGGCGACGAAGGCCGCGCCGAAGAAGGCCGTCGAGGCGAAGTGACTGCGGGTTTGCTACTTCGCAGTTTGCATTATGCTCAAGCATGTCCGAAGCAATCGCCCAACAGTTGAGTGGTCTTTTCCACGAGTTGACCGAGCAGTGTTCGTTTAGCAACACTGCGCGGACGGCTCTTACACGGGCGGAATCAAGTGGGCAGGTGCGCGATCTGCTGATTTGGCAATGCGACAGCGACGAGTTAACCTTTACAGCCGCCACGCGACGATGGTGGCTTATGGATGCCTCTGGGTTGCACTTGGGTAGTGGCAAATGGCCTGTGACAGATGCCCAGGCGAATTCTGTGGGGTGGTTTGCGGAGCATCCCATGATTAAGTTTACAACAGACGGGAAACGTGTGCGGTTCGGGATGCGGTTTGGTAGGGATTGGTATGTTTCGCGCGAGGCATTTGTTGGACCTGACGGACGATTTGTTACAGCGTCTTTGGCAGAACCAACACCAAGCTGGTTGACTGCGTTTTTTGGCAAAATGTGACCTGTCAGATGGACGAAGTGTAATGCCTGCACGGGAGGGCCAGCCTTTGCGCGTTGTGCAAGATCAAGCGGTGGGCCTGGTGGGAGGCTTTCGAGACGTGGTTCCTCGCTGGTGGCTGAGCATCTGTCACAAGATTCAAGTGAGCGGACTCTGCGTTATTCCTTTCAAATACCTGTGCGGCTTAGGTCCACGAGAACTTCCCGCTATCCAAGATGGTGGCAAACATTCTTGCGTCCCTCTACTTTCAGTTAAGCCCTCACCCAAGCTTGCCGATGGGAAAACTGGACAAAGCGGGTGGACCGCTGCAACTTCGACGCATGAGTGACGAGATGAGCAATTTCACCCCGCGCGCCCAGCAGGTGCTGGCCCTCGCGCGGAAGGAAGCCGACCGCTTCAACCACAATTTCGTCGGCACAGAGCACCTGCTCTTGGGCCTGATTAAATTGGGCCAGGGGGTCGCGGTCAACGTGCTGCAAAAGATGGGCCTGGATCTCGAGACCGTCCGCCAGGAGGTCGAGAAGCAGTCCAACGCCGGGCCCGACCAGAAGCAGGTGGGCAACATCCCCTACACGCCGCGCGTGAAGAAGGTGCTCTCGCTCGCCTCGAAGGAGGCCAAGGCGCTCAGCCACACCTACGTCGGCACGGAGCATATCCTGCTCGGTTTGCTGCGCGAGGGCGACGGCGTCGCGGCCAAGGTCCTCAAGAGCTTGGACATCGACATCGAGATGGTCCGCCAGGAAATCCTGAAGGAACTCGATCCGAATTTCCAAAACCAGGGCGAGGAAGCCACCGCCGGGGGCGGCGATGGCGAAAAGAAAGAGGGCGAGAAGAAGGGCGACAACAAGACGCCCGCGCTCAAGGCCTTCGGTCGCGATCTGACCGAGATTGCGCGCAAGGGCGAGATGGACCCGGTCATCGGCCGCAAGACCGAGATCGAACGCGTCATCCAGATTCTCTGCCGCCGCACGAAGAACAACCCCGTTCTCCTCGGTGAGGCCGGCGTGGGCAAGACCGCCATTGTCGAAGGTCTCGCGCAGGAAGTCGTGAAGGGCAACGTGCCAGAAATCCTCCGCGACAAGCGCGTCATCGTGCTTGATCTCGCGTTGATGGTCGCCGGCACCAAGTATCGCGGCCAGTTCGAGGAGCGGATCAAGGCCGTGATGGACGAGATCCGGAAGAACAAGAACATCATCCTCTTCATCGACGAGATGCACACCATCGTGGGCGCGGGCAGCGCCGAAGGCACGATGGACGCCAGCAACATCATCAAGCCCGCCCTTTCGCGCGGCGAGATGCAGTGCATTGGTGCGACCACGCTCAACGAGTACCGCAAATACATCGAGAAGGACGGCGCGCTCGAACGCCGCTTCCAGTCCGTGAAGGTCGAGCCGCCGTCCATCGAGGATGCCATCACGATCCTCAAGGGCCTGCGGGGCAAGTACGAGGAGCACCACCGCGCCGAGATTACCGACGCCGCCGTCGAGGCCAGCGTGAAGCTTTCCGACCGTTACATCACCGGCCGGTTCCTGCCGGACAAGGCCATTGATGTGATGGATGAGGCCGGTTCGCGTGCCCGCATCGGCGCGATGACCCGCCCGCCTGACCTGAAAGATCAGGAAGCGGAAATCGAAGAGCTCAAGAACCGCAAAGAACGCGCCATCAAGGAGCAGGATTTCGAAGGCGCCGCTTCGTATCGCGACAAGGAAAAACAGGCCAAGGAAAAGCTCGAGGCCACGCTCAAGTCCTGGCGCGAAGCGAAGGAAGAAAAACGCGTCAAGGTGGACGAGGACGAAATTCTCCACGTCGTTTCCAAGTGGACCGGCATCCCGCTCAAGCGGATGGAGAAGGACGAGACCGCGCGCCTGCTCGAAGTCGAGAAGGTGCTGGCCAAGGTGGTCATCGGCCAGACCGACGCCGTCCTCGCGATGGCCAAGGCCCTGCGCCGCTCCCGCGCGGATTTGAAGGACCCGAAGCGCCCCATCGGCACGTTCGCGTTGCTCGGACCCACGGGCGTCGGCAAGACGCTCCTGGCCAAGACGCTGGCGGAGCAGATGTTCGGCGACTCGAAGTCGCTCATCCAGCTCGACATGAGCGAGTACATGGAGAAGTTCACCGTGTCGCGCCTGGTCGGTTCGCCGCCCGGTTACGTCGGCTACGAAGAGGGTGGCCAGCTCACCGAGCAGGTGCGCCGCAAGCCCTACTGCGTGGTGCTTTTCGACGAAATCGAGAAGGCCCACCCGGACGTGATGAACATGCTGCTCCAGATTCTGGAAGACGGCAAACTCACCGACAACACCGGCCGCGTGGTGGACTTCCGCAACACCATCATCCTCCTTACGTCGAACGTGGGGGCGGAAACGATCAAGAAGAACACCACCATCGGCTTCGGCGCGTCAAAGGACGAGTTCAGCTACGAGAAGATGCGGGAGAAGATCCTCGACGAGGCGAAGAAAGCTTTCCGTCCCGAGTTCCTGAACCGGCTCGACGACATCATCGTCTTCCGTCAGCTCACCAAGCCTGATCTCATCACGATCCTTGATCTCGAGGTCATCAAGATCATGGACCGGCTCAAGCACAAGAACATCCAGATCGTGCTCGACGACAAGGCCCGGGACTTCCTGGTGGAGAAGGGTTTCGACCCGCAATACGGCGCGCGCCCCATGCGTCGCAGCGTGGAGAAACACCTCGAAGACCCGCTCGCCGAGGAACTCCTGCGCGGCAACCTGAACCCTGGCGAACCCGTGCAGGTCTCTGCCGCCGAAGGCAAGCTCACCTTCACCCAGAAGGCCGCAAACTCGACCGAGGGCGCGGTGGCGAGCTAGCCGTTTCGTTTAACTTACGCACCAACGCCACCCGGTCGCCGGGTGGCGTTGGTGTTTTGGGGTGTGGCATCCATGCCGCGCCCCGTGAGCACCGGGGCCTTTCGTCCCCAGCAAAACTCTTTTACACCCCGGAGTGCCGCCGATACAGTCCGCCGCAACATTAACCCTATGCCTGACGCGCCTGTTACTCCGAACGCCCCGCAAGTCTCCGACACCGATGTCGCCGCCATCGACGCGATGCGGAAGTTGCACGAGGCGCTGCGCCAGGAAGTGGCGAAGGTCATCATCGGGCAGAACGAGGTCATCGACCAGTTGCTCATCGCCATCCTCTCGCGCGGCCACGCGCTGCTGATGGGCGTGCCGGGCCTGGCGAAGACCACCATGGTCCACGCGCTGGCCGATGTAATGAGCCTCCAGTTCAACCGCATCCAGTTCACGCCGGACCTGATGCCCAGCGACATCACGGGCACGGACATCCTGCAGGAGACGGACCAACCGGGCAAACGCGCGTTCGTCTTCCTCAAGGGGCCGGTATTCGCGAACATCGTGCTGGCCGATGAAATCAACCGCACGCCGCCCAAGACGCAGTCGGCGTTGCTCGAGGCCATGCAGGAGCACAAGGTCACGGCCAGCGGCAAGATCTTCAACCTGCCCCGGCCGTTCTTCGTGCTCGCGACACAGAATCCCATCGAGCAGGAAGGTACCTACCAGCTCCCCGAGGCGCAGCTTGATCGTTTCATGTTCTTCATCCACGTCCAGTATCCGAGCGTGGAAGAGGAGCGGCAGATCGCGCGGGCCACGACGGGTGCGGCAACGGCAGGCTTGGAGAAGCTCATCACGGGCGAGCAGGTGCTGGCGTTTCAAGAGCTGATCCAGCGCGTGCCCGTGCCCGATCACATTTACGACACGGCCGTGGAACTCGTACGCATGACGCGTCCCGCCGATGAATCCGCGCCGGCCTGGGTGAAGAAATGGGTGAGCTGGGGCGGCGGACCGCGCGCCGTGCAATATCTCATCCGGGGTGCCAAGGCCCACGCCGTGCTCAACGGCAGCTACCTCGTCCGCATGGAAGACATCGAGGCCGTCGCGCTGCCCGTGCTCACGCACCGCATTCTGACCAACTTCCAGGCGCAGACCGAAGGCATGACCAGTCCGAAGATTGTCGAGCGGCTGCTGGCGGAGTTGCGCGGGAAGAGCGGCGGGGGCAAGGCCTAGCCTGAGTTCCGGCGCCGGATTGCCGCGTGGGTAAAGGGCTGAAGCGCCTGACTTTGCTTCGCTTCCTTCGCGGCCTTCGCGCGACCTTTTTTCCGCGAAGCGCCACCGCCAAAACCCCGAATTGACTGATTCTGGCCCTCGGCTATGCTGCGCGTCTCTTTATGGCGAAATTAACCGTCCGAGATTTGAATGTGCGTGGCAAACGCGTCTTTGTGCGCGTGGATTACAACGTCCCGATGGAGGAAAAGGACGGGCAGATGGTCATCAACGATGCCACCCGCATCAAGGAAACGCTCCCGACGTTGGATTTACTGGTCGCCGGTGGCGCGAAGGTGATTCTCGCCGCCCACTTGGGCCGCCCCAAGGGCAAGCGCGAGCCGTCCATGAGCCTCCGGCCCGTCGCGGCCAAGCTCGCGGACCTCATCAACCGCCCGGTCGCGTTCGTGGATGATTGCATCGGCGAGAAGGTCGAGAACACCGTTGGCGCGCTGAAGGAAGGCGATATTCTTCTGCTGGAAAACACCCGTTACTACGATCAGGAAGAGGCTAATGACGCGGCGTTCTCCGAGCAGCTCGCCAAGGTCGCGGATATTTACGTGAACGACGCTTTTGGCGCGGCGCATCGGGCGCACGCGAGCACCGAGGGCGTGGCCCGGGTCATCGCGAAGCGCGGCGGCCAGTGTGCGGCGGGCTTGCTGATGGAGCGTGAGCTGAAGTTCCTCGGCGACGAGCTGGAAAATCCGGCCCGGCCGTTCGTCGTCATCCTCGGCGGCGCGAAGGTTTCGGACAAGATTCTCGTCATCGACCGGTTGCTGGAGAAAGCCGACACCATCCTCATCGGCGGGGCGATGGCCTACACCTTCAAGCTCGCCATGGGCTACGGCGTCGGCAAATCGCTCGTCGAGCCGGATGCGACCCGCACCGCCGTTCGCGCCCTCGCCAAGGCGGCCGAGCGCGGCGTGAAGTTTCTCCTGCCCACCGACAACATCGTCGCCACGCCGCAGGACACCGGCAAACTCAACAAGAAGGGCAAGCCCGTTTATGAATTCGTCAACCCGCGCGCGAATGCCGACGCGGACATCGCCGCTGCCGACGAAGGTTTCGACATCGGACCGGCCACGTCCGCGCGTTACGCCGCGATCGTGCGCAGCGCCAAGACCGTGCTGTGGAACGGCCCGATGGGCATGTTCGAGGACAAGCGCTTTGCCGAGGGCACGAACGTCGTGGCCCGGGCGGTGGTCGAGGCCACCCAGAAGAACGGGGCCAAGACGATCATCGGCGGGGGCGACAGCGTGAAGGCGCTCAATCAGGCCGGACTCGGCGACCAGGTCACCTTCATGAGCACCGGTGGCGGTGCGAGCCTGGAATTCCTTGAAGGCAAGGAACTGCCCGGTGTCGCGGTGCTGAGCGAGAAGTGATTTCCGGAACGAACTGAACTACCTTCGCCCCATGGGCCAAGTTAACACACGCATCAAAGTTGCCAACTGGTTCGACCTCGAAAGGGTCGCAACTGGTGAGCGCAGCGAGCCGGCCCGCACGGCTGAAGCGGATGCGTTGGTGGACACAGGTGCGGTGCGGTTCTATCTCCGGTCGTCACTGGTCAGAGAACTTGGTTTGCGCCCGATCAGAAAAGTGACTTCCCGCACGATGGCTAATGTGAGCGTTGAACGGACAGTGTTCTCGCCTGTGGATTTGGAAATCCAAGGCCGGTCCGGCACCTTCGAGGTGGTCGAGGTTCCAGATGCCCTGCCTAACATCGTCGGCCAGGTTCCATTGGAACAACTCGACTGGGTGGTTGACCCCGCCCGCCGCCGGCTCATCCCCAACCCCGATCACCAGCACGGTGAGCTGTGCGACGATTTTTAACCAACTTTTACAACCCCTTTCCCAAGCATGGACAAAGAACGCAAACTCATTATCGCCGGCAACTGGAAGATGAACAAAACCGTCGCCGAGGGTCTGGACCTCGTCGCCGGTTTGAAGCGCGAGCTGGCCGCTGTGAAGGAAGTGGACATCGTGATCTGCCCGCCTTTCACCGCGCTGGAATCCGTCTCCAAGGCCATTGAAGGCTCCAGCCTCCGGCTTGGCGCGCAGAACATGAGCGAGAACAATTTCGGCGCGCACACCGGTGAGATTTGCGCCGGGATGCTCAAGGATTTTCTCGTCCGCTACGTCATTCTCGGGCATTCCGAGCGCCGGCAGTATCAGTTGGAAGGTGATCCGCTGATCGCCAAGAAGGCCGCAGCGGCGCTGGGCGCATCGCTCAAGCCCATCGTGTGCGTCGGCGAAAAGCTCGAAGACCGCGAATCCGGCAAAACCGAACAGGTCGTCGAGACCCAGGTGCGTGGCAGCCTCGCCGGCCTGACCAAGGCCCAGATGGAGGAAACCATCATCGCTTACGAACCCGTCTGGGCCATCGGCACCGGCAAGACGGCGACCACGCAACAGGCGCAGGACGTGCATGCGTTCATCCGCCGCGTGCTCGCGCAGATGTTCGACGAGGCCACGGCCCGCCGCGTCCGCATCCAATACGGCGGCAGCGTGAAGCCGGGCAATGCGCGCGAGCTGATGAGCCAGCCGGACGTGGACGGAGCGCTCGTGGGCGGTGCCTCGCTGGCCGTGCGTGACTTTGCGGACATTGTGAAGAATTCCATTTAACCCTGACTGCCAATTGCTGACTGCTAACCGCTAAATCTATGAGTTTCCTTGTTGGACTTTTGACCGCCGTCCTCGTGCTGGACAGCCTGCTCCTCATTCTCCTCATCCTCGTCCAGTTGCCCAAGAAGGAGGCCGGCGTCGGCCAGGCCTTTGGCGGCGGCACCACCGATGCCCTCTTTGGGGCCGGCACCGGTAATGCGCTGACGAAGATGACCAAGTATGCGGCGGGCATCTTTCTGAGCCTGTGCCTCGTGCTTTACATCATGGGCGGCCAGGCCCGCCGCGCCGGCAGCAATGTGCGCGAAGAACTGAAGAAGGCCGGGGCCGGCTCCGTGCTCCCGCCGAAGCCGTCAGCCGCTCCGACGCTGGCCGCTCCTCCGGCCGGCCTGCCGCCCCAGACGATCCTCACCAACGGCAACTCCGAGGCCATCAAGGCGCAACTCCAGAGCGCCCTCTCCAACGCCAGCGCCGCCAAGCCGGCCACGACGCCCC
>RFSE01000091.1 GCA_009924135.1 Pseudomonadota bacterium
TGTGTTTCACGGGCAGCCATCACTTCGGCTTCTCGACCATCGTCTGCAGCTCGCGGTGATTCACCTTCCCCGTACCAAGTTTGGGAATGTCCTTCACCACGACTATTTCCTTGGGTACGCAGAGGTTGCTGAGGCCCTTGCCCTTGATGACTTCGCGGATTTCGGCGGCGGTAAGTTTCGGCTCCGTCGTGCAGCAGATGAGGGCTTCGCCCTTGTCCGCGTCCGGACGGGTGATGATGGCGGTCTGGCAGCGGAGGCCGTATTTCGGGAACGCACCGGCCAGGGCGTCCTCCACGGCAGTGAGGCTCACCATCTCGCCGCTGATCTTGGCGAAGCGCTTCATGCGCCCACGGATGCTCACGAAGCCCTCGGTGTCCACGCTCACGATGTCGCCGGTGTCATACCAACCGCCTCCGGCGTGGAACTTGGCGTTCGCATCGGCGTTAAGGTAGCCCTTCATGATGTTCGGCCCGCGCACGAAAAGGCGGCCTGTGGCAACGGGACGCGCGGCCAATGCTTCCGGGGTGGGCGGAGCCGCCGGAGCGTTGCTGGGTGCCGCGCCGAGTGCCGCCGGAGTGGCGGGCGCAGGCTGGCCCTCGACTTTCGACTCTCGACTCTCGACATCAGAAACCCCTTCCACAGCTTCGAGCCGCCATTCCACCCCCGGCAGGAAGCGACCTGCCGTGCCAAACTTGGGCTCCAGGGGCGTCGTGGCGCTGATGCACGGGCTGCACTCCGTCGCCCCGTAGCCCTCGAAGACCCGCACGCCAAACTTCTGCGACCACAGTTCCGCCGTTGCCTGCTGGAGCTTCTCCGCACCCGCGAAAAGGTAACGCAGACTGCGGAAGTCGTACGGATGCGCCTTACGTCCGTAGCCGTTGAGGAAGGTGTTCGTCCCGAAGAGCACGGTGCAGTCCTTGTCGTAAAAGACCGTGGGCACGACGCGGTAATGGAGCGGCGATGGATAGATGAAAATGTAATTGCCCCGCACGAGTGGCAGCACCAACCCGGCCGTGAGCCCGAAGCTGTGGAAGAGCGGCATCGCGTTGAAGAAGCGGTCGCCATCGAGCAGGTCGCACTTGGCGAGGAGCTGGCGCACGTTGGCGAGCAGGTTGCGATGGGTGAGTTCGACACCCTTGGGTACGCCTTCCGAGCCGCTGGTGAAGAGGATGGCGGCGGTGGCGGTGGCGGGTTGAGAGTTGAGGGTAGAGAGTTGAGAGTTGGAGAAGCTGCCGACGAATGCGGTGAACTTGTCGAAGCGGCTGATGGTTTCGCCCAGGTCCTCGAGGTAAATCAACTTAACGCCGGCCTTTTCAAAGGGCTCGGTTTCGAGCTTGGCGCGTTTGATGAAGGCGCGCGAGGTGACGATGTGCTTGAGGCCGGCCAGTTCGGTGCAGGCGAGCATCGTGGGGGTGCCGGTGGAGTAGTTCAGGATGGCCGGGACTTTGCCGTGCAACCACAACCCGAGGAGGACGACGGGCGTGGCGTTGACATTGGGGAGCAGGACGCCGATGCGCTCGGCACGGGCGTCTGACGTTGCGCAGGCTTGCTCGATACGGTCGCCCATCAGCTTCGCGCCGATGAAGAGCTTGCGATAGGTGAGCTGCGTCTGTGTGGCGTCTTCGAGGATTACTTTACCGGGCTCGTCCAAAGCGGCCTGGGCGATGGCTCCGGGAATCGTCGCGGGACCAAACTCCATTTCCGCGACGAACTGCTGGTTGACCATCTGGTCGCGCAACCAGCGGGTGTAGAGCGCGCGGCTTTGAGCGGTGCTCAGGTGCTCTTCATGCGGCGGGGTAAGGAGGTCGCTGAAGTGCGCAGTGACAGTGGGAAAGCAACGTTTCCAACCATTGTTCGGCGAGTAAGGCAGCCGGCTCGCGCCGCGCAGGTAGGCCGTGATGACCTTCGGGTGGGTCTTGTGAATGAGGAAGCCGGTGCCATCGAAAAGCTTCATCAACGTCCCGGTGCGTGAGAGCCGGCCTTCGGCGAAGAGGACGAGCTTGCCGCCTTTGGCCAGGAATTCGGCCATGCGCTTCACGGCGTAAGGCGAGGCGTTGTCGATGGGGAAGGTGCGCGAGTTCACCATGACGAACTTGTGAAACCACGACTTCTCAGCCGTGGTGCTGGACGTGACGAACTTCCAGTCCTCGCCCAGGCACACGCCAATGAACAGCCAGTCGAACCAGGAGGTGTGATTGGGAATGAGCAGCACCGGACCGGGCGTGCGCAGCGCCTCCTCGTTGAAAGCACGAAAGCGGAACAGGAGGCGGAGGAGCAGGCGGAAGAACGCGTTCATGGGTAAATGGGTAAAAGGGGAACTGATTCAGGATTAAGATTAAGATTATGAGGAAGATTACGAAGAAACGGTGGGGGTGGAAGTTTGTTTCCGCTGCCGGTAGGCGATGACCGCAATTAGCAGCAAGATGATCCAGCTCATCCACGCGCATAACCGGCCAAGCCAGCGGTCAGGCGGAATCCGGCCCGTTTCCCCAAGCCGGAGCGTGCCGCTCAACATCGCCAAATCGCCTGGGAAGGGAGCTGTGGTCGTGATGCGGCCATCGAGTTCGATAAGTTGCGAGATGCCGGAGCTGGCAACGCGTAACACCGGCAAATGATGCTCGGCCGCGCGCACGGGCGCGATGCGCGCGTGAAGGCGGTGTTCGTAAGCACCCCACTCGATTTCGTCCGCTGTGGGTACGATGATTGCCTGCGCCCCCAGTCGCACCAGCTTGTCGGTCACGCTTGTAAAGCTCTTGTCATAACAAATGCAGAACCCCAGCCGTCCCCAGGGTGAATCCCAAAGCGTTTGTTCGGGTGCCGGCAGACCATCCGCCATGAGTTGAATCGGAATCGTCTTGGCCTGCTTGTGCAGGACCTTGCCGTCCGGACCGACGACGAAAACAGAGTTGTAGAACACAGTGCCATCTTTGCTCACCGGGTCTTTGCCTCCAGCAACAAGGTAAACTTTTTCCTTCTCACACCACTTACGGACCTGAACTGGCACGATGCCGTCGAAGGCCAACTCGCTCAACACGAGCACCTCAGCTTCAGGGCGATTTGCACGGAGGAGCTTTAGCGCCTCCAGAACTTCGAGGTAGTGCTTGTGCTCGATTTGAACAGCAGCAACTCGCACCGGTTTCCGATTCCCCGCCCCCGCAATGGGTGAAAGCAATGAAACGTTGCAAAACAATGCCAGGAGTGCGAACCAACCGGCAGTGACTCCAAGCCCTTGCATACGGGACAGGGTAGAGAGCCAAACCCCGGATGCCATGAGCAGGAAACCGACGCCGTACACGCCCGGCCAGTAAATCAGCGAGAGATTTGGCCCCTCGGCAAACGCGTAGCCAGCACTCAGCCAGGAAAATCGGAGGAAATAGACTTCGCTTCGGAAGAACTCGAAACCCGTCCACAGTACCGGTGCAAGCCACAACGCCGCCTTTACCCCGAGGCAGGCGCGGACGAGATGCTGTGTCATGACGTACATGCCCAGCCAAAACGCCAGCACCGCCCAGAGAGCGGCGGCTGATAATCCAAAGATGGTGTAGAAGAAGCCGAGTTGCGGTCCGAAGCAGAGTAAACCAACGATGATGCCGCCCCACATCGCGCGGCGTGGAGTGGAGACTTCAGACAACCGGAAGACAGCGAAGAGATAAACTGCAATGAGGAATGAGAGCGACGGGAAAAGAAACGCGAGGTGGAAGCAAACTGTTCCAACCAAACCCCAGGCGACGGCACTTCGCCAGCCCATGGGTGCAAACGGACGTTCTCCCTCGCCCCTGCCCCTTTCCGTTGGGCTAGGAAGCCCGACAGCCAGCGACGGCGTTGGTTCGGCCGCCGTAGTCGGGCTTGTCGCGTTCTTCACCGTCCCCTCTCCCGTCGGGAGCGGGCCAGGTTGAGGGGGAACGGCTGCTGGCACCGACTGGCTTCCTTGGTCAGGGCTGTTGGTTTTCATATATATCCTTTCCCCGGCGGAGAATCACTTCACACCTTGGCCTCGCCCTTCACCAAAGCCGGGAATTTCAACCAGCCCAGCACCCCGGCCACCATGACCGCGAGTACGAGGAACACCTGCGAGGCGGACAAATGAGCCTTCACGCAGACAAAGACCAGCAGGCCAGCGATGACCATCCCAAGGTTGTCGCAGAAATTCTGCACCGCGATGGTTTTGCCCAGCTTGTTCGGGTCAGACTCGGCTTGAAGCGAGGCGTTGAGCGGAATGAGGAACAAGCCCGCTGCGAACCCGGAGCCGATCAGCAGGCCCATCACCACGGGCAGGATCACGAGTGCCGTCTTCATCGTACCATCGGGCCCGGCCTTCTCGATCAGGTGCTTGCCCAGATGCTGCAAGCCCAGCGGCTCGACCGCGAAGACGGCGAGCAGCATCGCCGCCAGCAACACACCATAGCGGCGCGTGCGACTCAGATCGCTCACAGCCAGCAGCTTGCCAGCGGTGATGCTTCCGGCCATCACCCCCACGCTCAGCCACAGCCCGAGCAGGGCGATCTGGGTATTGTCCGGGAGCTTTAGAACGTCCAGACCCCACGCCTGGAAGTTGATCTTCATCGTCGCGCCGCAGACCCAGAAGAGGGCCGTGCCCACCAGCACCTTGCCCAGACGCGGACCGGCAAAGAGCGCGCGGAAGTGCGCGAGAAACTCACCCACGCTCTGGCGAAGCACGACGTTCTTATCCGAAGCCGTGCGCTCCATGAACAGGTTCAGCACCAGCGACGCACCGAAGATGCCGGCAAGTATAAGGTAACAAGTGCCGACGGGTAACTGGTCCACCATCACCGAGCCGACAATGGCCCCGGTGAGGATGGCGAGCAGAGTGAGCAGTTCGACCATGCCGTTGGCTTTCACGAGGCGCTCCCGTGGCAGGATTTCGGGAAGAATGCCGTATTTCGCCGGGCCATACACAGTAGCGCCGATGCCAACGAGGAAGTAGCCGGGGGCCTGCCAGATGTAGCCGAACCAGATGCTCAACGCGCACAGGCCGGTGCCCAACAGCTTGACGAAGTTGCCCCCGGCCAGCCACGCCGTCTTGGCGTAGCGGTCATTAAGATAGCCAGCCAACGGGGCGAGCAGGATGTAGGGGATGAACAGGATGCTCGTGTAAATCGTGCTCCGGGTGCGGAGTTCGTCGGACGTGATCTCCCCGGCCTTCTGCAAGAGCGTGAGTTGGCCGACGATGACCGCGAGGATGGCGTTGTCACCCAGCGCGCCGAGGAACTGGCTGGCGAGGAGGAGCGGATAGTTGCGGTTGGATTTCATGGCTGTGTTCACTTGTTGGCTTCCGCAGTGCGGGCGGCATTTTCGCTGATGATGGATAGTTCCGTGACGAGCTTCTCGGCGCGGGCGACGGGAAGGTCGCCCCAGACCTGCTCGGCGGCGGCATAGTAGTGCGGGTAAATCTCCGCAAGCAGCTTGTGCCCTTGGGCGGTGAGCACCACGCGCCACGCCCGACGGTCCTCGGCATTCTCCTTGCGCGCGACCAGGCCGCGCTCTTCGAGGCGGTCCACCAGGCCGGTGACGTTGGAGCGGTGCATGATGAGCTGCCGGCTGAGGTCCGTCTGGGTACAGCCGTCGGGGAAGTCGGTGAGGACGTTGAGCAGGTTAAACTGGCTGGGGCTGAGGTCCCAACGGGCGAAGAAGACGCGGCTGGAGTTCCAGAGCTCCTCCGCCGTGCGGAGCAACTGGATGAGCGCCGCGTAGCGCGGGCCGGGGGAAGCTGCTTTCGTTTTCATGGCGCATTGTCTATCAGCTTATTGTTGATATGTCGTCATATTTAAAACCGATGGAGCCATCGATTTCAGTGCCCCCCTGCCCCGGCCAACGCTGCCGGAGTCGGTCGGCAGTCAGGAGTCAGGAGTGGGATGCCGGAGGCTGTTGGAGCGTTCGCTTCCTCGATGTGCAGGGCGGTGGCACACATCAACATGGAAGCGCACTCCGTCGAACCGCAGGAACAGCCCCAAAGAGCTACTGACACTCGGCGAATCCTGTGCATACTCAAGGGCGTCAAACATCTGCGATGAAACAACTGTGTCCAACGGTGCTGCTGGTGCCGGTGCTGCTATTTTGCCTCCTGCCATCGGGGCACGCCGCCGCCAATCCCACCGGCGCAGACCTCGCCTTCTACGAGCAATCGGTCCGTCCGTTGCTGGCTTCCGCCTGTTTCGAGTGCCACAGCCACGAAGCGAAGAAGTTCAAGGGCGGGCTCGCGCTGGATTCTGCCGCAGCGGTACTCAAGGGCGGTGATACCGGTCCCGCCGTGGTGCCGGGTGACTTGGAGAAAAGCCTGCTCATTAAGGCAGTCCGCTACGCCGATGCGGACCTGCAAATGCCGCCCAAGGACAAGAAGCTCGCCCCGGCGCAGATTGCGGTACTGGAACAGTGGGTGAAGGCCGGAGCAGCCATGCCCCCGGGCGAGGATCGCGTGGTGCGACGTGGCAAAATCACGGACGAGGACCGTCAGTGGTGGGCCTTTCAGCCCGTGCGGAAACCGGTTGTTCCCCATATCCCCAATCGCCCATCGCCAAGCACCAATCCCATTGATGCGTTCATCCTGCAAAAACTGGCCGCCGCGAACCTCACTCTGTCCCCGCCGGCCGAACGCGCCACGCTCGCCCGACGTGTTTACTTCGATCTGACCGGCCTGCCGCCCACTCCGTTTGAACTGGACCAGTTTCTCGCTGACAAATCCGCCGACGCCTACGAGCAGCTCGTGGACAAGCTGCTGGCCAGCCCGCGTTACGGCGAGAAGTGGGCCCGTCACTGGCTGGATCTCGTGCGCTACGCCGAGTCGGACGGCTACCGGGCGGACGAGTTCCGCCCGCACGCCTGGCGCTATCGCGATTACGTGGTGAACTCGCTCAACGCGGACAAACCTTACGATCGCTTCGTAAAGGAGCAGCTCGCGGGTGATGAACTTTTTCCCGAGAGCCCGGAGGCGTTGGCGGCCACGAGCTACTACCGCAATGGCATTTACGAATACAACAACCGCGACGTGCGCGGCCAATGGCAGCGCATTCTCGAAGACATCACGGACACGACGGCCGACACCTTCCTGGGCGTGGGCCTTCAGTGCGCGCGGTGTCACGACCACAAATTCGATCCGCTCCTCCAAAAGGATTACTACCGGTTGCAGGCCTTTCTGGCACCCATTCTGCTGCGCGAGGACATCCCGCTGGCCACACTCCAGGAGAAGGCCGAATACCAGGCCAAGCTGGCCAAGTGGGAAGCCGCCACCGCTGACTTGCGTGCGGAATTGGAGAAACTGCTGGAACCGGCCAAACAAAGTGCATTGAAAGGCGCGGTGGAGAAATTCATCGAAGACATCCAAGCCGACCTGAACACGCCGGTGACGAAACGCACGCCTTACCAGCACCAGATCGCCGAGCTGGCGTACCGGCAGGTGACGCATGAGTTCGACAAGCTGGATGCGAAGCTCAAAGGCGATGCGAAGGAACGCGTGGTGGCGATCCGCAAGAAGCTTACCGAGTTCGACGCCCTCAAGCCCAAGCCGCTCACGCCACTCTTCGGGGCCACGGATGTCGGCCCGGTTGCGCCGCCCACGTATCTGCCCAAGGGAAGAAACAAGGAACCCATCGAGCCGGGTTACCTGTCCGTCCTTGATCCGGGTCCGGCGAAAATCACACCGCTGCCCAATTCCACCGGCCGCCGCAGCGAGCTTTCCCGATGGCTGACTTCCCCCACGAACCCGCTCACGGCCCGGGTGATGGTAAACCGTCTCTGGCAATGGCACTTCGGACGGGGTCTGGCGGCGAATGCCAGCGACTTTGGCAAACTGGGCGAGCAACCGACGCATCCCGAGCTGCTGGACTGGCTGGCGGCGACCTTCGTCGAAAAGGGCTGGAGCCTCAAAGCCATGCACCGGCTCATGGTCACGAGCGCGACCTACCGGCAGAAGGCAGTAGAGGGTCGAGAGTCGAGAGTCGAAGGACAGGCTCTCGCCACACGGCCGGCCCTCGACCCTCGACCCTCGACCCTCGACCCGGAGAACCGTCTCCTCTCGCACTTCCCCATCCGCCGTCTCGAGGCCGAGCAGATTCGCGATGCGGTGCTGGTCGTCACTGGCGAACTGAAGCTGGAGCCGGCGGGCGGACCCAGCACGGATTTCCTCACCCCGCGCCGTTCGATTTACAGCAAATTGATGCGCAACTCGCCGGACCCCTTGTTGAACGTCTTTGACCTCGCAGAGTCCTTCAACAGCGTGGCCCAGCGCAACGTCACCACCACGCCGCCCCAGGCGTTGTTGCTTTTCAACAGCCAGATGATGCTCCGCCACGCCAAGACGTTCGCCGCCCGGTTGGAACAGGAAAATCCGAGCAGCGACGAGGAGATGGTCAATGCGGCCTACCGGTTGGCATTCAGCCGGGCTCCCCGTGCGAACGAACGGGACGCCGCGCTCAAGTTCATCCAGGGTCAAACGCAGCGCATCGGAACCAAGCCGGCTTCCAGCGCGGTGTTTGCCGCCGAGAAGATGCCGTATCGCGACGGCATGGCGGCGGTGATTTCCCCCGAGATGGGCAGCGAGACCCTCACCGTGCCGGACAATCCGTCACTGGTGCTGGAAGATTTCACCGTCGAAGCTTGCGTGCTCGCACGCACCGTGGACAGCGGCGGCATGGTGCGCACCATCGCGGCGAAGTGGAGCGGCGATGCGAAAAAGCCCGGCTGGGGCTTTGCCATCACGGGCAAAGGGTCGCGCCGTAAACCGCAGACCCTAGTGCTCCAGATCATCGGCACCAAGGCCGATGGCAGTTTCGGCGAGGAAGCGATCTTCTCGGATCACTCGCTCACCATCGGCAAACCCTACTACGTCGCCGCGTCCGTCAAACTGGCCAAACCCGGCGTGCCCGGCGAGGTGACCTTCTACCTGAAGGATCTGGCGAATGACGACGAGCCGTTGTCGCTCGCCAAGGTGCCCCACAAGATCACCGGCGGCTTCGCCAACTCGCTCCCGCTGAACCTCGGCGGACGCAGCGGCAAGTCAGGCGGCTTCGACGGGATGATCGACGACGTACGCCTGAGCACGGGAGCACTGGCGCAGGCCGACCTGATGCTCGGCGGCGACGCGCACGTCACAGACCAGACGCTGGGCCTGTGGCAATTCGAGACCAAGCCCAGCGCCTTCAAGGATGCCTCGAAACACGCGAACGACCTGCACTTCAACTCCACGACCGCCGCCAAATCCGCCACCAACACCCGCGCTGCCGCGCTGGCCGACTTCTGCCACGTGCTGCTGAACGCCAACGAGTTTGTGTATGTGGATTGACGCAGCCCGATTTGACGTGATGGCACGGGCCGGACTACTTTAACAGCGATGCTGAAGACAACCGACGAGTTGCTGACGGCGAGTGATTACCGGGATTTACCGGAGGGGCCGCCGCATTTCCAACTGGTCGAGGGGAAGTTGTTTATGACGCCGTCGCCGGAGTTTTATCATCAAAGCGTTGCCGGAAACATTTACTTCTTGCTGCGCGACTTTCTGCGTAGCCATCCCTTGGGCAAGGTCGCCATCGCCCCGAGCGACGTACAATTGGATTTCGTCAACGTGCATCAGCCGGATGTATATTTTGTCTCCAACGAGCGCTTGGGCATCCTCACCAAGCAAGGCCCGGTCGGCGCGCCGGACCTCATGGTGGAAGTGCTCTCCAAGAGCACCGCGCGCCTGGACAAGGGGCCGAAACTGCGGGTGTATGCCCGTTCCGGGGTGAAGGAGCTTTGGCTCGTGGACAAGGAAAAGAAGGAAGTCGCCATCTATCGCTTCGCCGAGGCAATCGGTGAGCCGGTCGCAGTAGTGCGCGGTCGGCAACTGCTGACCACGCCGGTTTTGCCGGGATTGAAGCTCAAGTTGACGGAGGTTTTCGAGGCATGAACACCGCCACCGCAACCACCCCGCGACCATTGACCGCACACGATCTGCGCGAACTGCCGGAGGGTCCGCCGTATTACCAGCTCATCGAAGGGGACTTGTACATGTCACCGACGCCCAATCTCACGCACCAGAGAGTCGTCCGCAATCTGCTCTGGCTGATTCATGCTCACTTCCAAAAGCACCCGGTGGGCGAGGTGGTCCCGGCCCCGTCTGAAGTCGAGCTTTCCGACCTCAACGTCTATGAACCCGACCTCTATGTCGTGCTCAACACCCGCAAGTCCATCTTCACTCCCCGAGGCGTCACGGGGGCACCGGACTTGGTGGTGGAAGTGCTATCCTTGGGAACTGCGAAGTACGATAAGGGCATCAAACGGCAGGTCTACGCCCGCTGCGGCGTGAAGGAGTTGTGGCTGGTGGACACGGACACCCGCGAAATCAGCGCCTTCCATCTGCAAACATCTGCGGACAAACCAGCCGGAGTGTACGCCGGCAAACAAAAACTTACCTCCCCGCTGCTGCCGGGCTTTAAGCTGGCACTGGCGGAAGTTTTCGAAAAGTGACTCATGAAAAAATTCGGCTGCAACCAAGTGGACTGGGCGTTGTCCCGCCGCGATTTCCTCACCAAGACCGGCGCGGGCTTTGGGGCTGTCGCGCTGGGGTCGCTGCTGGCGGAGAACCCCTTGCGCGCCGCACCCACCGTTTCCCCGCTCGCGCATTACGCGGCAAAGGCCAAGAGCGTCATCTTCCTCTTCATGGAAGGCGGGCCTTCGCATCTGGATACCTTTGACCCGAAGGCGGCGTTGAAGCAGCACGCCGGCAAGCCGTTGCCGCCCAGCTTCACCAAGGGTCTCATCACCGCGATGGGCGAATACAACTCGCCCATCTTCCCCGACAAGCGCGAATGGAAACAATACGGCCAGAGCGGCCTGTGGATTTCCGATTGGTGCAAACACGTCGGCGAGTGCGCGGATGACCTGGCCGTCCTGCGCTCCTGCTGGGCCAACGGGATTGTGCATTCCAACGGGGTCTGCCAGATGAACACCGGTTCGATCCTCGCGGGCCGCCCGTCGCTCGGGGCGTGGGTCAGCTATGGACTGGGCACGATGAACCAGAACCTCCCCGCCTTCGTGGTGATGCAGGACAACAACGGCACCGTGACGAACGGCCCACGCAACTGGGGGGCTGGCTTCATGCCCGCCGTCTATCAGGGCACGCGCATCCTGCCCGGAGCCGAGCCTATCGCGAATCTCAACACGCCCGAAGGCGTGAGCGAAGCGCGGCAATCCGCCAAGCTAGACTTCCTCAGCGCGATAAACCGCGAGCACGCGGGGGCGCGACCACAGCAGACGGAGTTGGATGCCCGGATCGCCGCCTACGAGCTCGCGTTCCGCATGCAGGCGGAAGCTCCGGACGCCGTGGACCTCACGCACGAAACCGAGGCCACCAAAAAGCTCTATGGCATGGACGATCCCGTGGCCGCGCCGTTCGGCCGCATGTGCCTGCTGTCGCGCCGGCTGGTCGAGCGCGGCGTGCGGTTTGTGCAGCTTTACAGCGGAGCGGGCAGTAAGTGGGACGCGCACAGTGGCATCGAGAAGAACCACGGCGACCGTTTCCATGAGACCGACCAGCCCGTCGCCGGCCTGCTCAAGGACTTGAAATCACGCGGCCTGCTCGACTCCACGCTGGTCATCTGGGGCGGCGAATTTGGCCGCACGCCCATGAGTGAGAAAGGCAATGGACGCGACCACAACCCGACCGGGTTCACCATGTGGATGGCCGGCGGTGGTGTCAAAGGCGGCCAGGTCATCGGCACGACGGATGAGTTCGGCCTGCACGCAGTCGAAGATCGCCTGCACGTCCACGACCTGCACGCGACGATCCTGCATCTGCTGGGCATCAACCACGAAAACCTCGTTTACAGTTACAAGGGCCGCCCGGAGCGCGCGACGATGAACGAAGGTGAGATTTACCGGCGGATCACCGGCTGAAGATGCGCCCTTTAATCATACTCTGGGTTGGCTTGGCTCTATTCCTTCCCGTGAACCGCACGCCTGCAGCTGAAACTTTGGCGAACTCGCGCACCGAATTTCTCAAACTGCTGGATCGCCCGCGCGTCGAACTGGCCCCCGAGGTCAAACCGCCCGCCGGCACCAACGGCTTCCGGGCCGTGCCGTTTTCCTTCGCTTCCGAGGCCGACGTGCGGGTGCCGGGATTATTGATGAAACGCGGTGAAGCCACAGGCCGCAGGCCGGTGGTGATCGTGTTGCACGGGACCGGCGCGAACAAGGAAAGCCAGTTGCCATTGCTGCACGATCTGGCCAAACGCGGGTTCCTCGCGGTGGCAATTGATGGCCGACATCACGGTGCGCGCACCAAGGCCGGTATTGGTTCCATCGAGTATCACGAGGCGATTCTCAACGCGTGGTTCGGTAGCAAGAAGCTCCCGTTTCTCTACGACACCGCCTGGGATGTGATGCGGCTGGTGGACTACCTCGGCACCCGTGACGATGTGGACGCGGCACGCATCGGCCTGATCGGTTTCTCGAAGGGCGGGATGGAAGGCTATCTCGCGGCGGCGGCGGACCCGCGCATCGCAGTGGTCGTGCCGTGCATCGGCGTGCAGAGCTTCCGCTGGGCGCTGGACAACGAAAGCTGGCGATCCCGCGTGGACACCTTCAAGCCGGCCATTGACGCGGCGGCGAAGGATGAGGGTGAGGTGGTAAACGCAGCCTTTGTCCGGCGCTTCTACGACCGCGTGGCTCCGGGCATCTACGGTCAGTTTGATGGACCCGCAATGGTGCCGCTCATCGCCCCGCGTCCCCTGCTGGTCATCAACGGCGACACCGACCCTCGCACCCCTATGCCCGGGGTGAATGAATGCCTGACTGCGGCGCGCGCAGCGTATCGGGCTGCCGATGCCGAGCCAAAGTTGCAAGTCATCCTCCAGCCGCAAACCGGCCACAAGGTTACGGTCGAAGCGCGGCAGGCAGCGATTGACTGGTTTGAGAAGTGGTTGCGGCCGTAGCGGCAGGCGTCCCGCCTGACGTAGAGGGTGGCATCCTGCCGCCCGGAAATAGCGCGCCCCGGGGAACGCGTTTTGAAATTCAAAGCATCTCACCCCTGCCAGCGTTTCATCCACCGGACGGGACGCCCGGCTCTACGGCAGGCGGGCCGCCTGCCGCCACATATCCATCGAAGTGAAGTCCATCCCGGCTAACTACGACACCGGCACCAGGTTCTCCGCTACGTTGGTCCGATACGCCTTCACCGCCGGCACCACTCCGGCCAGTGCGCTGAGTCCGATCATCGCCAGAGGTGCCCACGCCAGAATCGGGTGCCAGGCGAACGCATTGAGCACGACGCCCGTTTCCGTGCGGATGATGTGGGCCGCAAAGGTCGTGATCCCGAGATAAACGGCAAAGGCCGCCACCATCCCGAGGACCGCGATGGCCGCGCACTCCATGACCACGGCGAGGAAGATGGTGTGTGCGCGCGCGCCCAGCGCCCGCAGGATGGCGATGTCGCGACGTCGTTCGTTCATCGAGTTGTAGATGCTCGCCAGCACGGAACCGGTGGCCACGGCGGCGACGAGCCAGGCGACGAGTTCCAGCACGCGGTCAAACCAGGCGATCTTGCCAAACAGCTCGGATACCACCTGCGCGATGGGCCAGGCGAAGGTCAGCCGAGTTCCCTGTTTGTTGTACATCAGCTCCAGGCCACGTCCCGCGATGGGGTTGTTGAGCTTCACAAGCACCGCACTGATCTCGGCGGCGGTCTTGGCGTCGTGACCCTTCATGTTCTGGATGCCTTCCAGCGGAATCCAGATGACACGGTCGGCGGGCGTGTTCGACGGCTCCATGATGCCGGTGACGACATAGGTCTCCGCGTGCTGCTGCTTCTCGTCGAAGATCAGCCCGTGGAAAGGGTGAAACTTGTCCCCCACCTTGAGCTTCAACTGCTGCGCGGCAAAGCTGCCCAGCACCGCTTCCATGTAACCGGCGAGGAACGGTTCACCTTCGGCCACGCGGAACTTGCGACCAGGCGTAAGTTCCACGGCAAAGAGGTTGGTCGTGGTGCCCACGAGGCGGAAACCGTGGTAGTTGTCGCCCACCGCGATGGGTAACGCGAGGGCGACAGCGGGGTTCTTGGCGATGTCCTCGTAGTCGGCCCAGGGCAGGTTTCCGGGAGACGATTCGAGGTGAAAGATCGCGTTGAGCACGAGCTGGAGCTTGGCACTGCGGGCACCGAGCACGGCGTCGAAACCCGCATTCTGCTTCGTGAAGGCATCATTCGACTGCGTCTTCACAACCCAAACTGCCATGAGCAAACCACCGGCGAGCGCGATGGACAGCGCCGTCACCACCGTGGAGAGCAGGTGCTGACGGAGTGACTTGGCGACAATGAGGGGAAGAGTCATGCCGGGATGCGGGATGCGGAATGCGGAATGCGGAATGAAAGCTCGGCTTCATCCACTGCCAAACCCAGCCCTGCTCTAACGCATACGTTTGCAGAGAATGCACCTGCCGCGACATCCGGCTCCCTCGCCCCCATCGTGGGAGAGGGCCGGGGTGAGGGGGCATGGCAGACAGCAGTTCGAGCGAGTGACAAGTTCAAAGAGCGCCATTTCGGCAGTCGTGAATCCGAGCGCCGGCATACTCCGCCCGCCTGCCCCCTCACCCTGCCCTCTCCCCCGATGGCGGCAAGGGTATTGGCGCACGTCCACCGTCGCCGCCAGGGGCAATCCATGGCGAAATGCCCGCGCGTTTCCCGGAACTTGGAGCTTGGGCTGTTCATCGGGCGGCCCGGTTCAATTTGCCCAGCTCCTGCACGGCTTCGAATTGCCCGAGCACCTCGCGGTCATGGCTTACAAGCAGGAGCGCCGCGCCGTTTTCCCGGCAGGCTTCGCGGATGAGGGCGAGCGCCTCGCGCGCGTTGGTATGGTCCAGGTTACCCGTCGGTTCGTCAGCCAGGACGAGCTTGGGTCGGTTGGCCAGCGCGCGGGCCACGGCGACCCGTTGCTGCTGGCCGGTGGAGAGCTGGCGCGGCAGATGATTCAACTTCGCATCCAGACCAACACGTTTGAGCAGCGCCTTCGCAAATTCCCGGTCTGCGCCGGGACCAAAGCTCATCCCCAGCAGGACATTTTCCAACGCGGTGTAGCCCTGGAGCAGGTTGAAAGTCTGGAAGATGTAACCCACCGTCGTTGCCCGCACCCGGTCCCGCTCGGACTCGCGCAGGCCGGCGAGTTCGAGACCGTTGAGTTTGATCGAGCCGCTGTCCGGCGCAAGGATGCCGGCGATGAGATTGAGAAAGGTTGTCTTGCCCGAACCGCTCTCGCCACTCAATGCCACCTGAGCCTGCGCCTCCAGCTTGAAGTCCGGCACGTCCACGACGACATGCGTCCCGCCATCCGGGGCGGCGTAGGATTTCTTTAACTGGCTGATTTCAAGCAAGGTCATGGTCAAGAATGGGGCAACATTGCCGAACGGATTCCAGCTTGAACGAGCTTACCGCGCATACACGACGCGCGTGTCACACATGTGGTCATGAAGTGAACGCTTCTGATCATCAAACCCAGCGATGATGTAACCAATGTAGCACACCATCTGGCTGAGGATTTCCCCGAATGCCCGCCCGCAGGCTCGTCCGTAACTGATTTTCGAACCGTCGGGCTTCACGACTTTAAGTCCACAGGCCTTCTTGCCAAGCGTAGTGCCCCAGGCCCCGATGGCGATGGTATTGTAGAGGATCGCCAAGGCAGCCCCGAAGAGCTGAAGAAGAATCTGCGCCAGCGGAAACCACACCGGCATCGCCCGCCCGCCGCCCGACAGCGCCGCGAGCCCACCTGCAGCAGCAAACGTCACCACGAGGATGATTCCAATGGGAATGCTGAGCACAATCCCGTCGATAATCTTGGCACAGAAGCGTATCCAGAAACCGGCATACTCCAGCCGTTCTTGCGGAGCAAACTGTGCTGGTGCCGGCTGAGCAGTCCGCGGAGCCGCGTCGGCCACCGCTGCGGCCGGAACCGGCGGCATGCCGGAGGCTATCTGCGTACGATAGGGCTGCCAGCTGGCCATGCCTTCGCGCCAGACCAGGGTGTCGCCGTTGATGACCCCGTCCTTGACGAGCGCCTGCAACTGCGCCTCAGAGACCGGCCCCTGCTGCTGCGAACCGACTGCGTAATACCAAGTCATAGGAATGCGATGGTTGAACTGCGTGATTCGTCTGCCAGAGGGGGCGTTCAAAGCCAAGCTTTTCTTCCGGCTTGCGCGGATGTCCCACATCGTCGAAACCAACACCATGCGCCGCCGCCACTTTCTTGCCGCCACCGCCGGATTCGTTTCCGCCGCTGCGGCGCTGCCTGGAGCGGAGGTGGTGAAGGACCACCCGCTCGCGAGTTTTGACTGCGAGATGGAGGCCTTCATGTCGGCCCGGAAAATCCCCGGCGGGGCCCTGGCGGTGGCCAAGGATGACCGGCTGGTTTACGCCCGTGCCTACGGCCTGGCTGATGTGGAGAAACAGACCCCGGTCGCAGCCGTCTCGCTTTTCCGCATCGCGAGCATCTCCAAGCCGTTCACCGCCGTCGCCGTGCTGCAACTCATCGAGCAAGGCAGGCTTTCACTGGATGCGCGGGTGGTTGAGCTCCTGCCGCACAAGGCAATTATGCCACCTGGCAATCAGCAGGATGCACGGTGGAAGCAAATCACCGTCCGCCACTGTCTCCAGCACACCGGCGGCTGGGATCGGGACAAGAGTTTTGATCCCATGTTCCGATCGAAGCTTATCGCGACCGCCACTGGCACCGGCGTGCCCGCGAGCGCGGACGCCATCATCCGGTTCATGCTTGGGCAGCCCCTCGATTTCGACCCCGGCACGCGCTACGCCTACTCAAACTTTGGCTACTGTCTGCTTGGCCGGATCATCGAACGCGTCACCGGACGCAGTTACGAGGAACACCTGCGCAAAGCTGTGCTAACACCTTGCGGCATCAAGTCGATGCGGCTCGGACGCACCCAGGCGGCGTACCGCGCCGAACGCGAAGTCCATTACTACACGCCCGACAACGCCACCGGTGACAACATCTTCCCCGGTGGCGCGGCAAAAGTCCCCTGGCCCTACGGCGGCTTTCACCTCGAAGCGATGGACGCACACGGTGGCTGGCTCGCGAGCGCCGTGGACCTCATGCGTTTCGCGGTCGCCTTGCGTGATCCGGACAAAAGTCCATTGCTCAAGGCGGACACTTGGAAGCAGCTTCACAGCCCGCCACCGGCACCGGTTGCGCGCAATGAGGATGGGGCACTCCGGGAGACCTTTTATGTCTGTGGCTGGCAGGCACGCCCCGTCGGTGGCAACACCCCACGCGGAGCTAATTACTGGCACTCGGGCAGCCTGCCCGGCACGCATACCTTGCTCGTGCGCCGTTGGGATGGCTTGAGCTGGGCCGTGCTTTTCAATCAGCGGCAGGACCTGCGTGAACTGCCTGATGGGGCGATTGATCCCGCGCTGCACCGGGCGGCTGGTGCGGTGAAAGAATGGCCAAAGGAAGACTTGTTTCCGAGCTTTGCCTAAAGCCTATTTCGGCCCCATGAAGCTGCGCTTCGTGGCGGCGTTGCACACGGCGCATTCCTTGAAATCGACAAATCCCGGGGCCAAGTCTTTCAAGCTTCCCTGGCTCCGGAAGTTCTCCAACATGAGCATCCCCTCCTTGCGTCCATCTTCAAAGCGCTTGTCCCACACTTTTCGCTGCTCCGGCGAAAGGTTCAGCATTTCCATCCGCCGGTCCACCCAGCGCGTGAGCAATGCATTGATGGCCTTGAGCCGGACACCTTGGCGGTCGCTTGCGAGTTCCTCTCGCAACTCCTTGGAAAGTCCCTCGCCCATCGTAGGGTGCTCGCTTTGATGCGTTGCCATTTTTTTGAAGCCAAAGAATTCAGGTCGCGTTCGGTAGGCGAGCAGTCCGTTCAGCACCGGCATGCAGATGGGACAGGCGTAAATGAAGTGCATAAACGCTCCTTTTCCACCGTTGCGCAGGAGGATGCGATCCACCTCGGCGTCGGTCAGTCCGTCCGCGTGTGCGCCCTCGATCGTGGCGAAGTAGAGGAACTGGAAACGTTCGTCGAACGGTGGAGACAATGGCGCAGCGCCAGTCGCGCATACTAGCGTGAGCAACAAGGCGAAGAGAGATGATTTCATGGCAGGCAGTTCGGGTGTGACCGTCCGCCAATTCCATCTGTAAATCAACTAACCAGTGGTCTGAAAACCGGCTCCCGCAGCACGGACCGCTACACTTTCCGCACCAATCTGTAGTATTCCCCGTCCGCGGCATTTGCTATAGCCAAGGCCGATGCGTGACTTTGCTCCCTGGCTGCCGCTGCTCGGCGCAGTTCTGGCCTTCCTCTGTCTGCTGGCTGCGCTCCGGGCCGGCCGCCGCCGCCGGCTCGTCGAAAACCTCCCCACCTCGAAGACCACTGGCGTGTTCATTGGACTGGTGGAACTCAAGGGCACGGTGGAGGTGGAAACGCCGCTGACCAGTTTCCTCGCCGAATGCCGTTGTGCGCAGTACCGATGGAACGTGGACGAACAGTGGGAACGCACGGTCACTGAGACTTATACCGACAACGAGGGCAAAACCCGGACGCGCACCCGGACCGAGTCCGGCTGGAGCACCGTGGCCAGCGGCGGCGAAATGATCCCGTTCTACCTGCAGGATGATTGCGGCGTGATTCTCGTGCAGCCGGAAGGGGCGGAACTGGAAGTGCTCACCACCTTCAATGAGACCTGCACCCGGCTCAACCCGCTCTACTACGGCAAAGGCCCGCTCAGCGGCATCATGGACTCGACGGGCCGCCGCCGCTTTCACGAGCAGGCGCTGCCCTTGCACACGCCCGTCTATGTCATCGGCCAGGCACGCGAGCGACAGGATGCGGTGGCGGCGGAAATTGCAGCGGACCCGACGGCCCCCATGTTTCTGATCTCCACCAAGAGCGAGGAGCAGATCCGTTCCGGCTTCGCGTGGGCTTACTGGGGATGGCTGCTGTTTGGCACCCTGCTGCTCGTGGGCAGTTTGCTATGGCGTGATGGGGTTCAAGGCCGGGACCCCGGTCGTGAATGGCCTTGGTACGCACTCGCGGTCTTGGGATATTATTTTGCGGTGACGGCCGGCTGGGTGTGGATGGTGTTCAACGGGCTAATCGACCTTCGTCAACGCGTCCGGCAGGCCTGGGCGCAGGTGGATGTGCAGCTCAAACGCCGGCACGATCTCATCCCCCGGCTGGTCGCAACCGTCTCGGGACTGAAGGAACACGAGGCACGGCTGCAAACGCAGGTGGCGGCGCTCCGGGCCCAGCAAAGCGCCACGCCACCCGGTGTGGAGGGACCGGATTACGCCAGTTGCACCTCGGTGATCATCGCGGTGCAGGAGGCCTATCCCGAGCTGACCGCCCAGCCGGCGTTCCTCTCCCTTCAGCAGTCGTTGGTGGACACGGAGCAGCGCATCGCCCTGGCGCGTGGGTACTTCAATGAGATTGCCACCAGCTACAACACCCGGCTGGAGCAAATCCCCGACCAGTTCATCGCAGGATTGGCCAGACTCCAACCCCAGCCGCTCATGCTGGCCGGTGATTTCGAGCGAGCACCCGTGACAGTAAACTTCGCGGCTTAATTAATCACGGCAACGGCTTCGGGCCGCTTCCACCCGCTGCTGACGCGGGTGACCAGTTCGGCAATGTCCCGCAGCTCGAAAGGCTTGGCCCGGTAGAAGAGATTCGAAGCCGGCTCGTCCTTGGGCTTCTTGTCCGGTTTCCACGCACCGGAAATCACCACACAGGGAAAACCCCGCTGGCGCATTTGGATATGCGTGACGAGATCCAGCCCCGTCGGTCCTTCCGGGAAGCAATAATCGGTCATGACAGCATCAATGTGGCGGTGGTTGGCCGTCCACAATTTGATGCCATCGTTGACATTGTCGGCTTCCAAGATGTGCCAGCCCATCCGCTGGAAAAACATCTTCAGGATGATGAGCAGGTTCTTGTCATCATCCACCAGCAGCAGTGTGCGGGTCGGCTCCGACGGACGCCCGCCCAACGGGGCACCGGCAGTTCGTATGATGGGCGTCATGGAGGCGGTAAGCAGCGTACTTTCGGCCGAATTCAGGCCCCAACCTCGGCCCGCGCATCAGCGGCCAGCGCGGTGCTCAGGTAACGTTCGCCAGTCGAACAGGCCACGGTGACAATGACCTTGCCTTTGTTCTCCGGACGCTTGGCCACCTCGATCGCGGCCCAGACATTGGCTCCGGTGGAAATACCCACGAGGATGCCCTCTTCCTTCGCCAGTCGGCGGGCCATGGCGAACGCATCATCGTTGGTAACCGTCACGCATTCGGGGATCTGTGCCGCCCCCTTGGCGTCCTTGAGGTGAAGGTTGGCCGGCACGAAGCCAGCGCCCGTGCCTTGTATCTTGTGCGGACCGGGTTTGATCGGTTCGCCCGCGAGCGTTTGCGAGATGACCGGCGAATCCTTCGGCTCTACGGCGATGGCACGGAAAGACGGCTTGCGCGGCTGAATCACCTCGGTGCAGCCGGTAATCGTCCCGCCGGTACCCACTGCGGCCACGAGAAAGTCCACCGCGCCATCGGTGTCCGCCCAGATTTCTTCCGCCGTGGTGCGGCGGTGAATTTCGGGATTGGCAGGATTTTCAAACTGCTGGGGAATCCATGAATTGGGCGTGGTCTTGGCCAGTTCCTCAGCCCGGCGGATGGCACCCTTCATGCCTTCAGTACCCGGCGTGAGCACCAGCTTCGCCCCGAGCATGGCGAGCAGCACCCGCCGTTCCTGCGACATGGTCTCGGGCATGGTGAGGATCAGCTTGTAGCCCTTGGCCGCCGCCACGAACGCCAGCGCGATGCCGGTGTTGCCCGAGGTCGGCTCGATGATGACGGTGTCATGCGTCAGGATGCCCCGGCGCTCGGCATCTTCGATCATGGCCATGCCAATACGATCTTTCACGGAACCGAGCGGGTTGAAGAACTCGCACTTGAGCAGGATCTGGGTGGAGGGGTCCACTCCGAGGCTGGCGGGAATGCGGTTCAGACGGACCAACGGAGTGTGGCCCACGGTCTCGACGATGTTGTTGAAGATACGGCCCATAAAGTAACGTGTTTTGAGTCTGGAACTGGCGGGAGGTATAGTGCGGGCCAGCCGTAAGGCGGCAAGGATTTTCTCTGCCGTGACCGTTTTTACCAAAGTGCATCCGGCAGTTGCTTCCCCCCGCCCCGGATGTTAGCGTCCACCATCTTTTGACAAATGTCTGATTCCAATCGCAATCCCGACAACGGCAAAAACGACCAAGGCGACGACTTCAAGTCGGGCGTACGCCCTTGGCTGGTGTGGCTGGCCATCCTCGGGTTCATCCCGTTGCTGATCATGCTCCGCAACCAGACGGAGATCAAAGCGAAGGTGCTGAAGTACCAGGAGTTCATCAAAAAGGTGGACGACAACCTCATCCGCGACGGCAAAATCACCTACAATCCGCAGACGTCCGACCTGCGGGAGATCACCGGCACCTACGTCGAAACATTGGAATCCGGCAAGCCCAAGCTGGTGGACGGCAAGGAAGTCCTCACCCCCTTTGTCATCAAGATTCCGCTCACCGACAAGCTGGTTGAGAAACTCCTCGCCAGCGATGCCTTCGTCACCCGCGAGCCCAACACGCTCGTCTGGTCCGTGGTGATCAGCCTGCTGCCTTTCCTCATCATTGCCGGATTCATCTACTTCGTGTTCATCCGCAACTTGAAAATGGCAGGCAAAAACGCCCTGAGCTTTGGCAAGAGCAAGGCGCGCATGCTCGCGAAGGACAAGAACAAGACCACCTTCAAGGACGTGGCAGGCGTGGAGGAGGCCAAGGATGAAGTCTCCGAACTGGTCGAATTCCTCAAGGACCCGAAGAAGTTTCAAAAGCTCGGCGGACGCATCCCCAAGGGCATCCTGATGATCGGCGCGCCCGGTACGGGCAAGACGCTGCTGGCCAAGGCCATCGCCGGCGAGGCGGACGCCGCCTTTTTCAGCATCAGCGGCTCGGACTTCGTTGAGATGTTCGTCGGTGTCGGGGCCAGCCGCGTGCGCGACATGTTCGAGCAGGCCCGCAAGAACACGCCCTGCCTGATCTTCATCGATGAAATTGACGCCGTGGGCCGCAGCCGTGGCATCGGGCTGGGTGGCGGCAACGACGAACGCGAACAGACGCTCAACGCTTTGCTCGTCGAAATGGACGGTTTCGATACCACCGAGGGCATCATCATCATCGCGGCGACGAACCGGCCCGACGTCCTCGACCCCGCCCTGCTCCGCCCCGGCCGGTTCGACCGCCAGATCACCGTCAACCTCCCCGATGTGCGCGGACGCGAGGCCATTCTCAAGGTGCATGCCCGCAACGTGAAACTCGACCCGAGCGCCGATCTCTCGGTGATCGCACGCGGCACCCCGGGATTCTCCGGCGCGGAGCTGGCCAACCTGCTCAACGAAGCAGCCCTGCTGGCCGCGCGTCAGGGCAAGAAGGCCGTTGGCATCAAGGAACTCGACGAGGCCCGCGACAAGGTCCGCTGGGGCCGGGAGCGCCGCAGCCTGGCCATGACCGACGAGGAGAAGCAGCACACGGCCTGGCACGAAGCCGGCCATGCGCTGGTCAACGTCCTCCTGCAACACACGCATCCCCTGCACAAGGTCACCATCATCCCGCGCGGTCGCGCGCTGGGGCTCACGATGATGCTGCCCGAGAAGGACGTGTTCAGTCAGCGCCGCAAGAACTTGATGGACGACCTCGCGGTCTCCATGGCAGGTCGCATCGCCGAAGAGATTGTGGCACAGGATATTTCCAGCGGTGCGGCGGGCGACATCCAGATGGCCACCCAAATCGCCCGCGCGATGGTCTGCCAGCTTGGCATGAGCGACAAGCTGGGCATGATCAACTACGCGGGCGAGAGCGAGCACTACCTCGGCCGCGAAATCGGCCGGCGCACCGACTACAGCGAACACACCGCGATGGAGATTGATGCCGAAGTCAAACGCATCATCGATGAAGCGTATGCGGTTGCCAAAGGCATCATCAACACCAACCGGGACAAGCTGGAAGCCATCGCCAAGGCGCTGCTCGAATTTGAGACCCTGGACGGCGC
>RFSE01000092.1 GCA_009924135.1 Pseudomonadota bacterium
GCTGCGCGGACCATGTGAGTCCATGCGCGTCTGCTGCTCCATGGCCACCTGCCGGTAGTGCTGCACCATCGCCTGGTACGTCTGCTCCTGACGCCGCGCGCTTTCCGCCTCCATCTTGGCCTGCCGCTCGATGACGCGCTGGTTGCCACGCATGTACACGAGGCAGCCCAGCAGGACGATCAACGCCCAAAACATCGGTCCCTCAACGGTGTAACCGGCGATCTGAAATGGAGTAGTAGCAGCGAAGCACATAACGCTGCGCCAATATCGGCATGGCAGCCGGGAACTTGAGAGGGCTCGTCAGTTGGATGCGACCGGACTCGGTTGGCACTCGCGTCTCGCGGGTCGGGTTCGGCGTACCGCCGAATCCGCTGGCGGGCGGAGGCCGGTGGATTGCGCACGCGTTGGGTTTCCGCACGTCCGAGTTTCCGGCGGGACGCCGAAAACGACCCGCGAGACGCGGGTGCCACCCGAGCCAGGCTTCACTTCTTCTCCGGCAGCGGCTCAAACTCCACGAGCTGGCTCTGTGCCGGGGTGAGCGTGGACTTATGACGCTCGACGGCTTGCGTGATCTGGCTCAGGACGGCCGGGTGGTTCGTGGCGATATTATAGTTCTCGCTGGGGTCCACGCGGAGGTTGTAGAGCTGCGGGACGGCGTGCTCCTCGGCCTTGGGCTGACCGTAGGCGGCCTGCGTCAGGTAGTGCGCCTTGAAATCACCCACACGGGCGGCCATCAGCCGCGTGCCGCGATAGAAGAAGTACGCTTCGCGCTGCACCGTGCCGGTGCCGAAGAGCAGCGGGCGGATATCGAGGCCGTCGATCGGCCGGTCGCCGGGCACATCCGCGCCGGTGAGCTTCAGGCTGGTGGTGAAGAGGTCCATGGTGCAGGCGAGCGTGCGCTGCGTCTGGGCGGGCTTGATTTTGCCCGGCCACCACGCGATGCCCGGCACGCGCATGCCACCCTCCCAAGTCGAGCCCTTGCCATCCCGCAGCAGGCCCGCCGAACCGCCCTGCTGGTTCATGATGAGCCACGGGCCGTTGTCACTGGTGAAGAAGACGAGCGTGTTCTCGGCAAGCTTCGTCTCGCGCAATGTATCGAGCACCTTGCCCACGCTCGCGTCGAGTTCCTCGACCACGTCCCCGTAGAGGCCGCGCGGGCTGGTGCCGGAGAAATCCTTTGAGGCGAAAAGCGGTGTGTGCGGGTACGTGTGCGGAAAGTAGAGGAAGAACGGCTGCTTCTGGTTGTCGCGGATGAACTTCACGGCTTCCTCGGTGTACCGGCGGGTGAGCGTGCTCAGGTCGGCGGGGCGCTCGATGAGTTCCTCGTTGCGGTAGAGCGGAGCGTTCCACCAGGCGGCCTGCTGGTCGGCGAGCTTGCCGGCCCCCCGAGGCGCGAACGGCGAGGGATCCATGTCATTCGAGTGCGGGAGGCCGAAGAAGGTGTCGAAACCGTGCTTACGCGGGTGGCCGGCGGGGTTGAACTGCCACACACCGAGATGCCATTTGCCGATGCACGCGGTGGCGTAGCCCTTGGCCTTGAGCGCCTCAGCCAGGGTGATTTCGCTCTCCGGCAGATGACCGAGGGAACGATTACGGAGCACGCGGAACTGGTCGTGGCACATGCCACTGCGGATCGGGTAACGGCCCGTGAGCAACGCCGCCCGGCTGGGCGTGCAAACCTCCGCCGCCGAGTAAAACTCCGTGAAGCGCATCCCCTCCGCCGCCATGCGGTCAAGGTGCGGCGTGCGAATGGTCGGATGGCCATAGCAACTGAGATCTCCATAACCGAGGTCGTCCGCGAGGATAATGACGATGTTCGGGTGAGGCGGTTCGGCAGCCCGGCCGCCGACCACGGCGAAGGCCAACACCAATGCGAGACCCAACAGATGACGGAGCTTCATGCGAAAAAACTTAGGGAAAGCCAAGGCGCGACGGAAGCCCAGAGTAGCGCGGGCAGCCTTGCCCGCGCGATCCAATGGCCCGTTGATCCGAACACGGCAGCAATGCGGGCGCATCCCGACGCTGCTCCCCGTGGAACGAAGCCTTACGGAGTGCGGCTGTGTCGCGGAGACCAGCCGCAGCGGCTGCACTTGGCAGTAGGCGTTGCTGCGTTCCGGCCCCCCCTCGCAACTCCAACGTTGCTGCGGCCGATCCCGCGCCGAGCGGGACACAGCCGCGCTCCGGGACAGTGCCAAGCAGCGCCCGAACGCGCGGACAGGGCTGTCCGCGCTACGCGACGCGCCGAACCACGCCGTCACGCGTCATCTCGGCCAGCACGTTCGCCGAATCGCGCGCAAAACAGACGGCCACATCCTCCCGAAGTTCCGGCAGTGCGAGCAACCGACGACCGTTACGCGCACTCTGCACCGCTTGAAGCAAGTCGCCCCTGCCCTGCCGGAAGATCGCCCGCGCCACCTGCGCCGAGTCCGCAACATGACCACCATTGTATTGATCCCACACCGCATCACACAGCGCGCCCGCTCCGAGCACGTCTTCGTAAGCCGCCTCTTCCTGGGTTCCAGAGCACACCACGAGCAAGCGATCCGGTCGCTCACGCGCCAACCAGTCCGTCACCGCCCCGAGATTCAGGAAACTGCCCACGAGGACACGCCGCGCACCCCGACATGCCTGCAAGGCGCGGGTTCCGTTGGTCGTGGTCATCGCTATGCTGCGCCCACCGATGCGCGCCCGGGTAAACTCCCGTGGCGAATTACCCAGATCAAAATCTACACTGCCCGTTTGCGCCCGCAGGATGCGCACGCCCTCGCGTTCACCCGCGAGCAGGAGGTCGGGCCGCGCCTGGTGCAGCACGACGGCTTCGGCGATCTCGCATACGGGGATTATCTGGTTCGCCCCGTTCGCGAGCGCCGTGACCATCGAGGTGGTGGCGCGCAACACGTCGAAAACGACGCAGACAGTCGCGCTCAGGTCGCGCTGGCGCAAGGCGGTGAACTCGGCGGGAGTGAAGGTGACTTCGAGCACGGGAATAGTTTTCAGTTACTAGTTTTCAGTTTTCAGCCAAGCCCACCAGAACATCGCACGTCATCGGACGTGAACCTTACTGAAAACTGAAAACTGAAAACTGAAAAGTTCATCCCCGCTTCGTTCGGACGTAATGAAACAAATACTGCTGCGCATACCCCGCGTTCGGCCCGAAGTGCGTGTTCGCGAAGTGCTCCAACCGGCGGGCCGATGGCCTGCGGCGCGGGAAGTACAGGTCCGTCAAGGCCCGGCGCACCCAGACATCGACCGGGAAGGCGTCCTGTTTCCCGTACGCGAAGAGCAGCACGCAGTCCGCGATTTTCCGACCGACGCCGTGCAAGCTCATGAGCGCGGCGCGCGCTTCGCTGGTGGGAAGCGCGTGCAGGCTGGTCAGATCGAGCTGGCCGCTGGCAACCGCCTTCGCAGCGGACAAAATGTAGGGCGCTCGAAAGCCCATTTTGCAGGTGCGCAGTTCGGTTTCAGAGCAGGCGGCCAGCCGGGCAGCGGTGGGAAAAGCTCGCTCAATGTAGCAGCCGACGTAAGGAGGCTCTGACTGACTGTCTGGCACAGTGTCCAGTGTCTGCAATTTGGAAGAAAGATGGAGTCTCCTCACGTCGGCTGCTAGCGGGACCGGCTCGCCAAAGCACTCGCAGAGCAGCGCAATGATCTGCCGGATCTGGACGATCTGCTTGGTGGAAGAACAGATGAACGAAACGAGACATTCCCAAGGTTCCTGTCGGAGCAAGCGCAGCCCCCGGCAGGCGGCAACGGAGGCGCGCATGGGGGCGTCATCGGGAAACGTCGCGACCACTGCAGACAGGTCCACATCGAGTTGCAGGTAATCGCGCAGCCAATGCCAGTCGCGTTGCGGTTCGGAGGTTTCCGCGCGAATGACTCCACCCTCCTGCTGAAGACGGACCCATCGCCCGGCCACGATTCCTTCCCACGCCGTACCGACCGGCCACCAGCGAAAGGCCTGCCCGGAGGCGAGCGTTCCCGCGAGGTCGTAATCGTGAACTGTGATGGTAGTGGTCTGCGGATCACGCGAGTTGACGCGGATGGCAAGGTCGGTGCTATGGGAGGGCTCAGACTTATCTACGCCTAGCTGGCAATCGGACGCGTTGGCAACGGGCTGAGGACAGCCCGCCCTACCGGTAAGGGATGAGGACGGACGCGCTTCGGGGTTTTTACTCGCGTGCATTGGCCTGATTCGCGGGCGCACCTTTGAACTCCCGGCAGAGCAGCAGGCGGACGGTGTGAATCGTTCGATTGCGGTACTGAATGTCGCGCGTGCCCAAATCCTCAATGTTCGTGAACTCGGCCGCGAGCCGTTTGGACGGCGGTTCAGGTTGCGCCCCCTTTTTCAACTCCTGTACGAAGATGGCATTCTCACCCTTGCGCGTGTCATAGCCAGGCCAGTAACCATATTGGTTCTCCGCGTTCGTCGAGGACTGATAATAAACGAAGGGCGCTTGCGGCACACCTGCCTTCGCTGCGGGAATGTAGAAGGACAGCAAGCTCGTGATGCCGTAATGCGCGCCGATGAGGAACACGGGCTTGCCCTCGGCGGCGATGACCTTCTGTCGTTCGATCTCGACCACCCGGGCCATCTCGCTCCAGCCGCGCGTGCGCACCAGCGGGTCGCGACTCGGAGGCAAGGTAACGCCAATCAGTTTGGCTGTAAGGTTGGTATCGTGGAGAAGCACGACGAGCGGCAGTCCGACAACCAAGCCAGCGATGAACCAGCCGCGCACTCCGCGCACTCCCTTGCGCCAGCAGGCATCCGCTTGGATGGCCCCAAGGCAGAGAAGTGGAATAACGGACGGGACGATCCAGTTCGGCTGTACGCGGGCGCGCAGCGTGTAAAGGAAGTAGCCGAAGAAGAGCGGCAGGCCCATGCAGAGGAGGAAGATCGTAAGCGCGCCGTCAAACGTGGTAGGGTGAGACTCCGTCGAACCCCATGTACCGACGGAGTCGGCGCGAGCGGAGCGAGCATCTTGGTTACCGTTTGAGATGCTCGCTGCGCACGCCTCGCTGCGCTCGGAATGGGGCTCGAAAGAGTCGCGCACTCCTGGGCGGGAGCGAAGTTGAGCGAGCGTCGCAAGCACACCGCCGAAGATGAGCGCTAGGAAGCAAGGATTCAGCAAAGCCAGTTCGGCCGTGCAAAAATCTATCAGGTAGTTCGGCGTGAATTTCCACGCCTGCGCGAGCCCGGCGCGATTATGCAAGTGTTCGAGCGTCGCCCAGCCGTGCTGGGCGTTCCAGACAAGCTGAGGAATTACCGAGAGCGCCACCAGACCAAGTGCAAGCCACGGACCGGACGTGCGGAGCTGGGCACGGGCGGGTCGCCACAACATGAAGAACAGGGCGAAGCAAATAAGTTGAAAGGCGTTGGTGTTCTTCGAGAGGAAGCCCAGGCCGAGCCAGAGGCCGGTCCAGAGCCAGGGACGGAGCGCGGCATTACCACCGGTAGGGTGAGAATCCGTCGAACCCTGTTTGCCGACGGAGCGAGCATCTGTGGCAATGGTGGAACCCGTGAAGCTCGCGGCGCTCGCCTCGCGGCGCTCGAGATGGGGCTCGACGGAGTCTCGTCCTACCAGGCTGCTCCGCACCGCCGCCCACCCACTCAGCATCGCGAGCGTCCAAAAGAGCACGGAGAGGCAGTCCACCGTCATCAACACCGCGCCAACCGAAAGCAATGGCGTCGCGGTGGCAGAAATGACGACGAACAGGCCCAGCTTCGCCGACGCCTCGCGGGCCAAGAAACGCAGCAGCAGCACGGACATGAGGGCCGTGACGCATGGCGCGAGGAAACGCACGCCAAATGCCGTATCACCCCACAGATGCGTACCGATCCATTGCGCCACGGCGATGCCGGGCGGCTTGCTGTAATAGGCCAGCGCGGGATGCTTGGACCACTGCCACTGGTAGGCCTCGTCCTCGCTCAGTTCGATGGACGAGCCGCCGATGTAGGCGAGCCGGGCGAGGAAGAAGACCGCGATGACGAGGTAGCCGAGACGGAGCCAGTGGTGGGGGAGTTGAGAGTTGAGAGTTGAGAGTTGAGAGTTCGGCGCAGTCACCGGATCAAACAAGAGAGAAGGCAGCCGCTCCCACCAGAGCGGAAACCATTTTCGCCCCGCCCACTTCCAGCAACGATCCAATGCCCACACCATCAGGGCCGCGTAGCCAGCCCCCAGTGTCGCGCCAATGAGCACATCGCTGACATAATGGACGCCGTTATACACGCGGGAGAAGGCCACGGCGGCGGCCAGCGGCACCATGAAGCGCCAGCTCCGGCGGTAGAACAGAAAAGCCACCATCGCAGCGGCGGCCATGTTGGCGGCGTGGGCCGAAGGCAGGCTGAAACTCTCGGTGCGCCCCACCAACGTCAGCGCCTCGGGCATCGTCACAAACGGGCGCGGGCGGGCAACGGCGTGCTTGATGGAATTGATGATGAGCGGGTCGCCCAGCGAGACGGCCAAGGTGATGAACGCCACGCACAACGCTCCTTTCACCCGTTGCTTCCAGATCAGCACGACCGCCGCGACCAACACCATCGGCCCAAAGAATTTGTTGCCGCTGAGGATGGGCATGAGCCAGTCGAAGAGCGGATTGCTCAGCGACTGGTTGATCCAGCGAAATAGCGCTGCGTCCAAAGATTGGAACCAAGCGTTCAAGACCCCGTCAGGTTGGCGGTGAGCCGGGGAAGGTCAAAGCTCAAATTATCCGGATGCCACAAGCCCGGCCCCCGCTCAGGGCAACCAACCGAGCACTTTGCTCAGGTCTGCCGCATCGGCGGCGGTCATGCCTGCCGTGTCAGTGGCGTTGCCATAGTGGGCAACTCCCGGAAAAGATGCGGTCTGCGATTGCTGGAGCAGGAAGCTGCCCTGCCATTTTTCCTGGACCACATGCCCGTCCGCAAAACTGAAAAGACCGGAGTTGTTATGGCGGGCGCCTGGATACTTCATCCAAAACGTGTCCCCGGCATTGAGAATGATCTGACAGTGCGAAGCGAGATTCATGTCCACGAAGACAAACGCCGAAGACGGATTTTGAATCGCGGAGGTGAACGCGAGCGCATTGGCCGAGGAGCCGGCGAGCTTGCCGTTCATGCACAGGCTGTAGGTCCCGTGGGTGAATACGCCCGAAGCCTCCTTCACTTGGGCCGGACACCGGAACAAGGCGGGGTTCGGGGCATACGGGAAGAGGGTCCCGTTCGTGATCGGATAGTCAGCGCTGGGATAAGCCGGCGCTGGCGTGGCGGACCCATATTCCGTGGCCCCCATCCAGGAATTGGCATCAGCATAAGTCGGAGCGAGGGGGTTTATGTTCCGCGGAAACTTGTCTGCAAACTCCCCCGAGTAGAGACTAATGCCCAGTTGGAGCTGCTTGAAATTGGAGACACATGCCGTGCCCTTCGCCTTCGCCTTCGCCTTGCTCAGAGCAGGCAGCAACATCCCGGCCAGAATCGCGATGATCGCGATGACGACAAGCAGTTCGATGAGGGTGAACCCAAACTGACGATGTCGAAGACCGCGCTGGCAGGGCTGGGTGTTCATGGCAGTTCACTGATTGCGGTGGGGGTGGCAACGAGATAGGCACGGTTGAACCATTCCGCCGCCGTTTCGCTTTTGGGAGCAGGCTTCGGTGGAAAGCGGTTCACGATGGCGATTTGGAAGACGCCCTGCGTCAACATCGGTTTGACCAGCGGTACCGCACCACCCACCAGCACGAGCTTGCTCGTCGAACTTTTCAGCGCCGCGATCTCCTCGGCGGACAGCGACTGTGGCAAGGCCACAAACAAAACGGTGGCGGACGCGCCCTGCCCCATCGCCGCCAGCTTCGCCGCCAGTCCGGCCGGCCAGCGCGAAACGTCCTCACCTTCAGCATGCTTGTAATACTCCACGCCTTTGAGGGTCACCCCTTTGGCTTTGGCCAGTCCGGCCTTAAAGCCCTTGAGCTGCGGCTCGGCACTTTTGCTGACCACCTGGTCGAATGACTCCATTACCACCACCACGCTCCCGCTGCCGCCCAGGAGTTTCGCGGTCTCGGTCGCCACCATCTCCCCGAGCATCTCGAAGGGCTTGAGGTTGGCTTTTGGAGGACCGGCAAACTGGGTGAAATAGAGAAAAGCCAGCGCGCCAACGGTTGCCAGCAAGGCCAGGATGGCCACTAGGTTTGGGTTCTTTTGCATCAGACGTGCCGCGTGATGTGACGCAAGGCGAGCCCGCTTGAATCAAACAAATATTGGCATACCCAATATCACAATCAGCTTGGTCCAAGAGCAGGCACCGGCTGTAAAAGGTCATGATTCTGGCGTTTTCTGCCGGACCATTCCGGATAACCCATGAAACCCGTTGCTTTGGAAATTTTTGCCAAGGATTTGTGCCGGAGGCGTGTCCTACTTCAAAAACGCTGCGCATGGTTTGTCCGTAGGATTGTATTTTCGCATGCGGTCCGGCAGACTGCGGCAGCACCCAAAACGCATCACCTCAGTAATCTGTGGGTTCCTATCCGTTCAATTTCCACCGGCGCATCAATTGGGTCTTACCGGGCCTGGTGGCCGGCTTGGTGGCCATGCAAACCGCGTGGGCGCAGGCGGCCACCAACGACTGGAGCCGGGTTCCACCCGATGCGGTCCGCGCGGCAGCCATCCGCGGCGAGGCGGGAGCCCAATGGTTCCTGGGCCGGGCTCTGTTTCGGGGTGAAGGCGTCACTCAGGACGTACCGACCGGGGTCGAGTGGCTGGAACGGGCTGCCGAGCAGGGGGTGCTGGAGGCCCAATTAATGGCGGGCGCAGCCCGCGAACGAGGCATCGGTTCGCGCATTGATTTTGGGAAAGCCATGGCTTGGTACCGGCTCGCCGCCGATCAGGGCAACCCGGGGGCGCAACTCCGGCTCGGGTGGCTGCACCTGAACAGCCGGCCAGGGGGCAAAGTGGATTTTTCCACCGCCATGACTTTCATCCTGCCGCTGGCCAGGCAGGGGTATACCGCCGCCCGATTCGCGGCGTCGGTGGTCGAGCAACGGTCGCCTCCCCCAAGTGCGACCAATTTGTTTCAGGCCAACCACTGGCTCATTGCAAGCGCGCGGGATGGTCTCGCTGCGGCGCAATGGCAGCTCGGCATCCGCTACGACCAAGGGCAGAAAAGCAAACCGGATTTCATCGAGGCCGCCAAATGGTATGAACTCGCCGCTCGTCAGGGCCATACCAACGCGGCGGCCGCGCTTGCCAAGCTGTCCCCCCAGCTCTCCCGTTCAGAACGAGAGTACGCGAAGGAACTGGCGGACCAATTCGTGCCCCGACCGGCGGTCCAATTGCCGGTGGCAACTTACGAACTACTCCATCCCAACACCCCCGTCGGAGCAGCTTCCCCGGCGTTCAATCAACTCCAGGCGGCGGCGGACAAGGGCGATGCAGTGGCACAGTTCCGCCTAGGGTTGACGCTGCTCTTGCGGGAGGACGACGCCCACCTGGCCGCCGCATTGGGCCGCGGCTGGAGCGCCTCCAATGGCCAAATCACCAGCGGAGGAGGCGGTCCGACGCCGCCTGAAGTTGAAGCGGCCAAATGGCTCAAAGCAGCGGCGGAACAAGGGCATGCCGGAGCCCAATTTCAACTGGCACTGCACCTCATCGACCCCTTGAGCCGGGGCTTCAACAAGACGGAAGGTTTGCGCTGGTTGCAAGCCGCGGCCAACAGCAGCCTGCCGGCAGCCCAGTTCCAACTGGCGCGGCTCCATCAGGAGGGCGGCGCGGGGCGCAAGGACCTGACCAAAGCGGCGCGCTGGCTGCGGCGGGCGGCGGACCAAGGCCATGCGCCAGCCCAGACCAATCTTGCGGCCCTCGCGATGGACGCAAAGCAACTGGGGGCGGATTACGGCGAAGGGGTTCGGTGGCTGCGGCTGGCGGCGGCGGGGGGACACCCGCAGGCACGGCGCGACCTGCGTCGGATCTTCGGAGCGGGTTTCGATTTGAACGTGACTCCACCCGTTCCGCCAGCTCCCGCAGCTCCCGCCACTCCGGGCAACCCGGCCTCCTCTGCCCTGAAACTCGCCATTTTGGCCGCCGGCCCGGATGTCCGGCCGGTGGCGGACTTGCTCACCGTCTTGTTGTCGCAGTCGCCGGGCGTGACCTTGCTGGAGCGGGCGGAGATTGAGCGCGCGTGGCGCGAGCAATCCCTGAGCGCATCCGGACGCAGCAGCTTGGTGAAGCTGGGCGAAATTCTCGGTGCCGATGGCGTGCTCCTGCTGGAAACCAATTCCGTCGCTGGCCAGAACAATTTGTCCGCCCGCCTGGTCGCGGTGAAAACGGGCGTGACCCTGGGCCACTTGGCGGTGGCGCTCCCTTTGATGGACCTCACTGAGTGGAGCGGCCAGGCGGCGTCCCAATTTATCCAGTGGTTGCCCAAATTGACCGTGGCCCGCAAGGAAGCGGTGCCGGTGTCCATCCTGAATTTGCGCTCAGCGCTGAATACGACGCGGGCGGTGGCATTGGAGCGCGATCTCACGCTGCTGCTCACCGAGCGGCTGCTTCGCCAGCGTGAAGTGTTCGTGCTGGAACGCCGACGTCTGGATCAGCTCGCCACCGAGCGTGAACTCCACGGGGGCAGCGAGGAAAATGCGTTCTGGAGCGGCAGCTTCATGCTCGAAGGGGTGATCAACAAGGACGGCGAACAGGCGGGCCGGGTGGCGGTGCTTGGCCGGCTGATCCCACCGGGCGGCGGAGTGGCCACGCAGGTACAGGTTGAGGGCGACCCCGCCGAACTGCCCCGGCTCGTAAATGAACTCGCGGGAAAAGTCTTCACCGTGCTCCACCAGCCGCCCACGGACGCGTCCTGGGGCACGCCCGAGGAGGCGGCCAAGTACTTCGAAGAAGCACGGTGGGCCAGCCGCTGGGGCATGCGCCCCGAGGCCCGCGCCGCAGCGGACGCGGCCTGGGCGCTGGGATTGCACGGGGTGGAACTGGCGACCATGCGGCTGGATGGGTGGACGACGGAGTTGCAGGCCACGGCGACGACTCGGGAACGGAGCCGTTACACGGCCCGTGGATATCCGGTACCCTTCTTTCCGCCGGACCCGCGCCAACTGGAGATGGCCTTGCAGGCCTTGAGCTTCTTCACCAGCTACGGCGACCTGCCAACGGAAACGGAGAAAGAACTGAGGTTCACTTGGCTGTCCGCAGGTCTGCGGGCGGTGGATCAAGCCAGCAGCGTGCTGCGTCACTTCTACGGGGGGATCGATGTTCGAGGTGCCACGACCGAGTCGCTCGCGGAATTGCGGGCGTTGGCGAGATTGAGCTACGAGCGGGTGGCGGCTTCTCCCCTCGTAACCAACGGCGTGATGCACCTTGAGGTGAGGCATGTCCGGCCCGACCACACGGCCATCGAGGACCGGACGACGGAACTTCTCCCCGTTTGGGTGCGTGGCAGCAGCTATTGGCTGGATGATGTCGGCCAAAGCCGCACTTTTTTAACCAAGCTGGTCACCCATCCGGCCTATTTCGGCGCCAGCATGGGCCTGCCTACCCTCCGGGACAGTTTGCTGCGGCCATTACCCCTGACGTGCTGGACCGTGGCCGAGCGACAGGCCGTGTCCCAGACCTGGGCCACGCTTGTGGAGGAGTGGGGTAACTCGACCAACGCCGCCCTGCGCATCGAAGGCCAGCTCCGCCGCTTCGAACTCCAGCCCGCCATGGCGGATGCGGAAGTGCAAGCCCGTGCGGCGCAACTGCTCGAGTTGGTCTGGGAACTGCGCACCAACCTTCTGAGCGGGGCCATATCCCCCCATGTCGGGCAGTTCATCCGCTCCGCCGCGCTGATCAAACTCCGCCAGGGCCCGAATGCACAGGAAACGGGGCAGCAACAGGTCCTCGGCCTTATGGCCACCTCCATCCGTCCCCGAGGAGAGGCTGCCTTGCTTGGTCCTTTCGAGCAGAAGTGGAACGAATTCAACAACTTGCTGCAACAAGAGCAGGAGACCGCGAAGCGACAGCAGGCCGAACTCGCCGCCCGCCGCCAATGGGAGGAACACAAGGACTATCTCCGTACCGCCCAGACCTATGAAGACGGGCGCTTCACGAGCCAGTATCTGCATCGCAAGTACTCTGTCGCAGAAATGGAAGAACTCCTTCCCTTGTTACGCCCCTACGGCGACCGCATGGGGTGGCCCGTCTGGCCGCGCACGGTAGCGGATCGCATGGCCAAGTCGCTGGGTCTTTCCACTAACCAACCTCCCCCCAAACCCACGGTACAAGCCAGCGCCCCACGCCCGCCGCCGAAGCAGGCTCCCGCGAAGACCACAGCCAGCCAAACTAACGGGCTCCAAACGGTGCGGTTCTGGACCCCGCCAGCCAAATTGTTTTCGGAACAATTTGCCCGCCCGTCCGGCCCCCTGAACATCCAATTTGCCGAAGGCCTCATCTGGACGGGATTGCGCTCCGACTCCTTTAACGAGTTGGACCGTCAACTCGCCCTCGTCGCCGTGCAGCCCGACACGCTGCGGACCCAAACGTACCCGTTGCCCAAGTCTGGAGTCAAATTGCCGGCGCACGACGGAATGGCGCGCCCCTTCTTCCCCGGCTACGTCGCATGGCAGGGACAGGTCCATCTTCAACTGGGGGACAAGCTGATGCGCCTTAAACTGAACAGTGGACGCTGGGATGAGTTGCCGGTGGCGGTACCCGACAACTCGAATTTGTCGGTGGCCCATGGGCGGCTTTACGTCAGCACTGCCGACAGCATCCTGGAGTTGAACGAAGCCGGCGATGGCACGCGCCTCCTGGCCAGTACCAGGCGCCGTCCCGCCGAGACCCCGCTGGACACGCTCGGAACACTGGCAGCGACGCCCATGTTCCCGGGGCCGGGTGGCGTGGTGCGGGTGGTGGTTAATTTACGGCTGTTCGAGCACGATCCGCGAACCCGCAATTGGCGTGAGATTGCCCCGCCGCCACAGCAACCCACTCTTCTCCACGAACAGAATGCCACCTTCGCCACGCGTGGCTTTTCGATGGGCCGCCAGAACTGGTACGGCATGTTCGATGACGAGTCCGAATGGAGCTATTTCTTCGACACGATCCCGCCCTCGCCAGGTATTTCGCCGCAGGGAGGCAACTCCACCACCAAAACTCGCTGGCGGTTGCCGGATTCCATCGTCCCCTACCTGATGCCCACAGTCGGCCCGGGCAAAGATGTCTGGAACCTCAGTGGCTGGCTTGCTGACGAGGCCGCCCCGGACGGTGGCTTCCGCTGGAAAGCCACCGGAGACCGGCATACGACGCTCTTGTATTTTCCTGTCAGCCGGAGCACCCCGTACCTCATACCCTTACGGCTGGAGACCGCCGCGAAAGCAGACGGATCACCTCAAAGCCACATGCAAAACACCCACTGGGCGCCGCTGACAAAATTGATCGCCACCGGCGATGGCGTGATCATCACCGACAAACGCGCCCCCACGGGTTTCTGGGTTCTCACCAAGGCGGAACTCGGACCGTTCCTGCAGCAGCAGGAGCAGCAAGCGGTATCGCAAAACCGAGTCGGACCAGCAACTCAGGCGAACCAGTCCGACCCGATGAGGAACAGTTTGCTTGCCGAATTTGATCGCAACCGGAACGGCATTCTGGACCCGGAGGAAGAACGCGCCGCCCGGGCCAATCCCGTGTACAAGCGCTTGCTCGACCGGGAACTCACGGCGCGCTGGCTCAAGACGTTTGATGCCAACGGCGACGGGCAACTGGACGAACAGGAATACGCCGCCTTCCTCGCCGCACCGCTGGAAATGGACGGCCGTAAATGGACCCCGCCACCCTTTGCGACGGCTTTGCAATTTGACCTGAACCGCGACCGGCGGCTCGACCAGCGGGAGCTGCTGTCCCTGTTCGAAGCGGCGATCAACCAGCCCGAAGCGAAAAAACCCTGAGTCACCATGCCACTCCAATCCGGTTTCAAGTTCCACCGTGGTCACGGCCAGACGTGCTTACGCGCGCTGCCCGCCCTCATTCTCTGGGCTGTGTGGACGAGCACGCCCATCCTGCACGCTGCGGCGGCGACCCACGAAGAAGTGCTTGGGCGCTGGGCCGGAAAAACACCCGCCGCGTTGCGGGCCGCCGCAACCCAGGGAAACGCCGAAGCCCAACACAGCCTGGCCCACGCGCTCTTGCAAGTTACGAACGCCTCTCAGGCCCAGCAGGACGAAGCGATCCAGTGGCTCCGCCGGGCCGCCGACCAGCAACTCGCCGTTGCTCAAGCGGGACTGGGGGCTGCCTACTTCGAGGGCAAGCTCGTCCCCGTCGATTACTTGACAGCTTGGAAGTGGATGCGCGCGGCCGCCGCTCAGAACCTGCCTTACGCCCAAAACTACCTTGGCTCAGCCTACTGGGGCGGTTGGGGCACGAATCCCGATCTCAGCGAGGCCGTCCGCTGGTTCCGGGCCGCGAAGGATTATGCCCCCGCCTTGAACAACCTCGGCTGGCTAACCCTGCGTGGGCAAGGTGGCCTGACTGTAGATAATGTGGCCGGCCTTAAACTCATCCGCCAAGCCGCCGATCTCGGTCACCCGCGTTCGCAGGACGACATGGGCTGGATTCACCTTCGCGGATTCGCCCAGCAGCCCAAAAATCCGGCCCTGGCCGTGGATTGGTTCAAGAAATCCGCCGCGCTCGGCTATTCCCATGCCCAATTTCATCTGGCCAACGCCTACGCTCAAGGGGACGGCATTGCCCCCGACATGCTCGCGGCCGTTGATCTCTACCGCAAGGCCGCCGACCAGGGTCACGCCGAAGCGTGCTTCACCCTCGCCGAAATTTACGTGAGCGGCGAAGCATCGCCGCGAAACGCCGACGACTCGGCGAATTTCCTCTATGAGCGGGCTGCCGACGGCGGACAAAACAGGGCAGCCACCATCCTCGCCGGACGTCTGCGCTGGGGATTTGGGTGCACGCCGGATGTTTTGAAAGCCTGCGGCTGGCTCTGCCAGGCCTCCCGGGAAATCGCCGGGGCCGACTCCTTGACCGGAACGGACGATCCGGCAGCTGAGGAGTCCCGCCAGTTCGCTGCGTTTTATCTGATGCATCGTCGCGCCTGCCAGCTCCGCGACGTTCCGGCGTTGCTCCAGATGGGACGGTGGTGCACCGAAGGCAAGGTGGCACCAACTGATTTTCCAGAGGCTTACAAGTGGCTCAGGCTTGCCCAGCAACGCGGCAGCGCCGCCGCAGAAACTGAACTGGCCACCCTGCGCGGACGCATGACCCCGGAGCAAATCAAGGACGGCGACCGTCGGGTGGCGAAGATGAACCGCTAGGCGTTGATCCGGGCCAGACGTTGCTCTCAGTGCGGGCTGACTTGAGGAGGGTTTCCAAGTGTTTCACGATGCCCGGGTGGTCGGCGGCCACGTCGCGGGTTTCGCCGGGATCGCGGGCGAGGTGAAACAACTCCAACGGCGCACCGGGCTTGGCCCGGATGGCCTTCCAGTCGCCGACCCGAATCGCTTGCGCAAAGCCCCCTTGATGCGACTCCCAATAGAGCAGCTCACGAGCGGCTGAAGACGGTCGCCCGAGCAAAACTGGCACGAGCGAATGACCATCATCAGCCAGAGGGCTCTTGATGCCCGCCAATTCCGCAGCCGTCGCGGGCAAATCCCATAAGGCACCGGGAACGTCGCTCATGCTGCCCGGGCGAATGTGCTTGGGCCAACGCACGATGAAAGGCACCCGCAGGCCGCCTTCAGTGAGATCCCCCTTGGCTCCTCGAAACGGTCCGTTGCTGGCAAAGAATGCCGGATCGCACCGCCCGTCGCGCTGCGCGGCGTTGTCGCTGGTGAAGATGACGATTGAGTGCTCGGCGAACTTGGGCTCATCGAGTTGCTTGAGCAATTGCCCGACCGACCTGTCGAGGTGCGCGATGGCGGCGGCCTTTTGCCGTTCAGCCTCCGGCCAGTTCTCCGCCGCAAATCGGGTGGCGTTGCCGAGGTACTTCGCCGGAGCATTGGTTCCCGGTTCCTCACCGGCATTGGGAAGCGTGTAGGCGAGAAGAAGAAATAAGGGACGGAACTTGTTGAAATCCGCCGGCGCAAACTTGGCAATGTAATTTGTGGCTCCCATGGTGAAAACGTCCTGCACATGCGCTGCCTGCTGTCCGTTGGCGTTGTCATAGATTGGCAGGTAGTAAGAGGTCGGGTAATTGACCGGGTCGTTGAAGTGGCGCTGTAGCGGGTCATAACGGGCCACGACCGCCGGGAACTGGTTGGTGGCCTGCCGCAACTCCAGCAGGCCGAGCCACTGGTCCACGCCTTTCTTCTCCGGGTGGCCAGTCGTGCCGTCCCCACCTAGTCCCCACTTGCCGATGACCCCGGTATGGTAGCCAGCGCGCTTAAGCAATTCCGGGAGGGTCGCGTCCTCGCCGCGCAGTGCCACGGCGTAACCATCCGGTCCGTAGTTGTCGCGGATTCGGGCGTGCCCGGTGTGTTTGCCCGTGAACATCGTCCCCCGCGACGCCGCGCCCGCCGGACTCCCGGCGTAGAACTGGGTAAAGCGCATGCCTTCGGCGGCAAGACGGTCGATATTCGGCGTGGCGAACTTCTTCTGCCCGTAGCAGCCGAGATCACCCCAGCCGAGATCGTCGGCCATGATGATGACAATGTTCGGCAGAGTCTGGTTCGTGACCGGCTGCTGGGCGAAAACGGCCGGCGCGAACAGCCCGACCAACCAGAGTGCAACGGCCTGGCCGACGGGTCTGAGATTCAATCGTCGGAAAATCATTTTGCTTCGTTCAACGGTCCGCTAGTTTCGTCATCCAGCCAACGCGCACAATCCATGAAACGCCTGACTCTCTCCCGCTGCTGGCCCGGTGGTCAATGCGGCTCGCATACCGTCTAAAATGAGCGCCCATCCGCCGTCCCTCCGGATCGCCGCCGTGCAAATGAAGTTCGCGGCGGACATTGAATCCAACCTCGCGCACATCGAGGCTGCGTTGGCCGGGGCCGTGCGGTACCGAGCAGATGCAGTGCTCTTCCCCGAGTGCGCCACCACCGGTTACAACCGGGACTTTACCAAATTGTCGCCCAGTGAAATGCATGCCGCCCAGGAGCGCGTGGGCGCGCTGGCGGCGAAGTTCAACGTCAACGTGCTCCTCGGCACCCCGGTGTTCCGACGCCAGTGCTGGCAGAACTGCCTGGTCATATTCGACCGGCGCGGGCGGGTGGTGCATTGCTACGCCAAGTGCCAGCTCACCGAGCGCGACCGCCGGTTTTTTACGCCAGGGGATTCCGTCGCGTTGTTCAAGCTCGATGGCGTGCCTTGCACGGCCATCATTTGCCACGAGCGCCGTTATCCTGAATTGGTTCGGCTCGGCGTAATGGCGGGCGCGCGGATCGTGTTTCATCCCAACGCCGGGCTCGACCCGCTCACCGTCTCGCGACGCAAACGGGGCGGGCGCGATGGCATCGCGGTGCGGGCGTTTGAGAACGCGGTGTTCTACGTGTTCGCGAATTCCGTCGGACCGCAGGGGGACGGGCTGTGGTCCGCCGGGGACTCCAAGATCGTCGCGCCAGACAGCCGGGTGCTGGCCTTGGCGAACAACCGCGACGCCACGCTCATCACGGCCGAACTCGACTTGACGCAAGCCACGGGTAAGTATGCCGCCGACAGCCTCGCCTACCCGAAATTCTTATCGGCGTCATGGCGGCGGATGGTCAGACTTGTATGTCAGACGGCGAAGAGAAATTCTGGACTCGGATGATCCTGGAGCGCGGCTTGCGCCCAAAGGACGCCATTGCCGCATCGCTGTTCATTCTATTTCTCGCGGGCATGATGTTGTGTAATTGCCCGTTCCTTTTTCTGCTGGCCTGCATTGTGGCCCTATTGGGGTGGAGCAAAGGAACACGTGTTCAACGCGTAGTCATCGCCCTGCTTGCCACTTTTGCCCTGTTTTGGGCCATTATCGCAGGCATCGCAGAAGTCCGCTTGCAAAGCCGCGTCAAAACGATCAAAGAAAAGTGCACCAACTCAGTGACCCATCCCGTCAAACCGTGAAAGTACCCTTCGCCTCCCTGTTCGTTTTGTTGTCCGTGTCGTGGCTCACCCAAGCCGCCGACCTTCCGCCCTTTACTGCGGGCAAGAGCACCATCTCGTTCACCAAGTTGCCCGAGCAGGCCCAGCCGGACGAAGTGAAGTGGCGGTTGCACTCGACGGAAAACCCCGAGGCGCTGGACCTCGCCAAGGAAAAGTTCCAGCTCATCGTGCCCGCCGCCTACCAACACGCGGACAAATGGGGCCTGTTCATCTGGATTTCGCCCGGCGACACGCCCGGCATCCCGGCCGAGTGGGAGCCGGTGCTGGCCGCGCGCAAGCTGCTCTGCGTGGGCGCGTTCAAGTCCGGCAACCCGCGTAACATCTTCGACCGCGTGCGCCTCGCCGTGGCGGCCAACACCGGGATGCGCGACCGCTTCAACGTGGATGGCCGCCGCGTGTATGTGAGCGGTTTCTCGGGCGGTGGGCGCGTGGCCAGCATGGTGGGCGTGGCCTACGGGGACATGTTCAGCGGGACCATCCCCTTCATGGGCGTGAACTTTTACGAGGACGTGCCGGCGGGCGACGGCAAGACGAAGTTCGGCCTCAACTACATCCCGGACGATGAGGTGCTGGCCATTGCGAAGATGTTCTGCCGCTACGCACTGGTGACCGGCGAGAAGGATTTCAACCGGGGCAACACCAAGGCGGTTTTTGAAAGCGGGTTTCAAAAGGAAGGCTTTGCCAATGTGACCTACCTCGAAGCGCCCGGCGTCGGCCACGGCCTGCCGCCGGTGAAATGGCTGGAACAGGCGCTGACCTTCCTCGACACCGGCAAAGGAGTGAAACCGGCGGACGCCAAGTAACGGTGTCCTGTGAGCGGATCTCAGTTTCTTGCGGGTGTTGCTTCAACCCTGGAAGTATTTTAGCAAAAGGAAGCGTACGGAACCGGGTGGCCGCTCTCCCTCCCCATGAACCGAGGTTTGGGCAGGAAAATTGGGGACAGGAAAATTGGGAGAAAATAATCTTCCTGCCCTTAATTTTCCTGCCCTCAATCCGGCTCCTCCGCCGTGGTTCAAGGTGCGCAAGGGACTTTCGCCGCCGCTCGATTTCAGGCTGTTTAACCGCTGCATTGGTCAGAAAAATTTCGATTCAAGTCCTTCCCCATCTTTTTGACCCCATCTTTCTGACCCGCTTCGGTTCATGACGAGGGAGGACGCGGTCGTTGGTTCGTGACGCAGTTTCGACCAGCGTCTTCCAGGTATCGGCGTTGTCCTCTGGGGCTTCGGGCACCGATGGGCTGTTCAGAGGGCCTCTGGAAGAAACCGAAATGCCGCCCACGACCCGGCCAAAAAATGTGATGGTTCGGACAATTCCTGTGAAGCAGCCGCCGGACGCCCGGGCTACACAAGATCATCGTTCAGTTCACGATATGAACTGCGGACGGCGAGTTGCCGCCTGAATGAAAGCTGCTGCTATGATCAAGTTGTCCGAGTTCGTCATCTTCCTGTTCGCCGCCAGCCTGCCGACCAGCTACATCCTCATCATGCGTCATTACATACTCAAGAACGAGGCCGAGGATCTCGCGGAACTGGCCAAGTCCGGCCCTCTCGAAGCGCACGAGTGCTGCTGCGAAATCGCGGCCAAGGCGCTTGCGGGCAAGACCGAATCACAGGCCGCCCTCGCCGCGCACTAAGCGCGGTTCAAGCGCCGAACACCCGGCGGACGAAGTCCCGGCTGCGCCGGTGGTTTTCGACCACGCTCCGGGTAATTTTGGTTCCGCCTTCCAACGCGAGTTCGACGGTGTAAACAGGTGGCAGTTGCTCGCGCTTGGCGTGGGCTGCAATGGCGGCGTAGTCGATGTCGCCGGTGTCCAGGTCCTCCCACCAAATCTTATCCCGGCTCTGGCGCAGATGCCATGAGACGATGCGGCTGCCGTAGTCACGGAGCGCATCGGCCGGCGGTACCCCGCCCCGGAAGACCCAGTGGACATCGTAGCAGAAGCCCACGCTGCTGGCGGGTGTGTTCCGCAGATTGGCGTGATATTCCTTGGCTCCATTTTTCATCTCCGGGGTGTGATTGTGGACCCCGAGGGACATGCCCAGTTGTTTCAGGCCTTCACCCAGTTTGCGCAAAGCCAGGGTTTGGGTGGCCAGTTCCGTATCGGACTTGTCCCGCCCGACGGGGTCGGGATTGCAATTCAGCACCGAGAAGCCGGCGGCACTGGCCGCCTTGGCGGCCGAGAGCAGGCGGGCGACCGTCTCCTCATGCTTATCAGCTTCATGCAGCCGTCCCCCGCTGTAGAGGCAGACCGTTTTCAAACCCTTGGACCGCATCAGCCCGGCCAGCCGCGTATTGGCTTCCGGCTCTGCAACATTGAGCGAAGTCTCGGCGTAATCGTATCCGGCGTCACGCACGGCAGAGAGCACTTCGTTCAGGTGAGCGGTCAGTTGCCGGCCCTCGCGCTGATAATACTGCCCCCAACCATACAATTGTGTGCCGACGATCGTCCGGAGTGGTTCGGCGGCCGTGGCAAACGGGACGGTACCGGCGGCCACAGTGGCCTGTGCGAGAAAGGCCCGCCGGGAAATGGTGCGCTGCATGGCTTGAGAGTGCCATTGCGCCTCCTACAGACAAGGAAACACAGGATCGCAGGACGGACTTGCCGGTTGCAGTCCGGCGCGTCGTCGGCTACCAAGTAGCCATGCGATTTATCGGCAGCGTGATCGAACGGCTGCAACGGCACCCGAAGCGGATCGTCTTCCCCGAAGGCACCGAACCGCGCATCTTGCAGGCGGCGCGGCAGTTCTGCTCGCTCCAGCTGGGCGCCCCCATCCTGCTGGGCGACCGCACGCGCATCAAGCAGGTGGCCGAGGGCTTGAACCTTTCCCTCCAGGGCATCCGCATCATCAATCCGGACGAGAGCGAGGAACTGCCGGCCTTTGCCAAGACCTACGCCCGGTTACGGCGCGCCAAAGGCATCCAATACGAGGAAGCCCGGGACGCCATGCGACGCCCGAACTATTTCGGAGCCATGATGGTCGCGATGCATCAGGCCGATGGCCTTGTATCTGGCGCCAGCGAGGTCAGCGGCAGCGTGTTGCGGCCGGTCTTTCAAATCTTCCGGCTCGCTCCCGGCTACACTTCGGCCTCCAGTTGCATGGTCCTGGAAGTTGAAGACACGCGCTTCGGGCATCAGGGGGCGATGCTCATGGCGGACTGCGGCGTCATTCCGGATCCCACCGTCGAACAGCTAGCTGACATCGCGGTATCGAGCGCCTTTCTGGCCCGCCAGCTCCTGGGCGTGCGGCCGCGCGTGGCGTTGCTCTCCTTTTCCACCAAGGGCAGCGCCAACCATCCCACGGTCCAAAAGATGGAGGCTGCCACCGCGCTGGCCCGGCAACGGGCCGGACAACGCGCGCTGGAGGCGGACTTCGAGGGGGAACTTCAGGTGGATGCCGCGCTCGTGCCGGAAATCGCCTCACGCAAACTCCCGGAAAACCCCGTGGCCGGCCATGCCAACGTGCTGGTCTTCCCCGACCTCAACTCCGGCAACATCTCCAGCAAGCTCGTGCAACACGTCGCCCGCGCGAATGCCTATGGCCAGATCCTCCTCGGCCTTGACATGCCGGCCGCCGAAATTTCACGCGGAGCCAACTCCCACGACATCCTCGGGGTCGCCGCGATCATCGGCCTGCAAGCCATCGCGTACCGCGAGTTGTACCCGGAAGCCGGGTCGCACGTGATGGGTGAGTGAACGGTTTGTCGCGCCCCACGTAATTCGTAAATCGCAATTCGTAATTCGTAAATTTCCCCGTGAATCTCACCACCCCCCGCGTCTTCATCGCCGCCACCCGCCAGAACGACGGCAAGACCACCACGTCGCTCGGCCTGCTCTCGGCCCTGCAAAACCAGTTCCCGCGCGTCGGCTACATCAAGCCGGTCGGCCAGCGCTTCGTCGAGATTGCCGAGCACAAGATCGATGAGGACACGGTGTTGATGGACGCCGTTTACAAGCTCAACTGCCCGCTCGTGGACATGAGCCCCATCGCGGTTGAGCCGGACTTCACCCGCAAGTACCTCGCCGAGACCAACTACGACGCACTGGTGAAGCGCATCCAGAAATCCTTCGACCGCGTGGCGTGGGAGAAGGACTTTGTGCTTTGCGAAGGCTCCGGTCACGCCGGCGTCGGGGCGGTGTTTGATCTGTCGAACGCGCAGGTCGCGAAAGTGCTCAATGCGAAGGTCGTCATTGTCACGCGCGGCGGCATCGGCAAACCGGTGGATGAAGTGGCCTTGAACCAGGCGCTCTTCGAAAAGCACGGTGTCGAAATCATCGGCGTGATTGTCAATAAAGTGCTGCCGGACAAGCTGGAGTACATCGGGGAGTTCGCCCGCAAGGGGCTTAAGCGGAAGGGGCTGGAGTTGCTCGGTGTCCTGCCGCACATGCCCCTGCTCTCCAAACCCACGATGGCCTCGATCCTCGAAGAACTGTCCGCCGTGGTCCTCAACGGCCGCCGCCGGCTCACCAACGTCGTCGAGGACATCGTCGTCGGCGCGATGGGCGCGAATAACGCCGTACGGTTCTTCCGCCGCGGCACGCTGGTCATCACTCCCGGCGACCGTGAGGACATCGTGCTCGCCGCCGCCGCCGCCACGCAGGCGAACCCTGACACCGCGCTTGCCGGCATCGTCCTCACGGGCAGCCTGCGCCCCGGCGACGCGGCAATGGAAATCATCCGCAAGCTCGACTTCCCCGTGCTGCTCGCCGACGCGGACAGCTACGAAGTCGCCTCGAAGGTCCACGACATCATCGTCAAGACCCGCCCCGACGACGCCGAAAAGATCGCCCTCATCCGCGACCTGATCGCCCGGCACGTGGATGTCGCGAAGCTAGTAAGTTCGCTCTGAGCCGGAACGGATTAAGATTAGGATGACGAGTAAGAGAACCAGCCGAACTGACAGCGAT
>RFSE01000093.1 GCA_009924135.1 Pseudomonadota bacterium
GGCGACGAGAAAGGCCCGCAGCTCCAGCGCATCTACGGCACGGCCTTCAAGAACAAGACCGCGCTCGAGGAGTGGCTGAAACTCCAGGAGGAGGCCAAGCGCCGCGACCACCGCAAGATCGGCGCGGAGATGAACCTCTTCGCGTTCGACGCGGATTTCACCGGGCCGGGCCTGCCGCTGTGGCTGCCCAAGGGCGGGGCCATCCTCGAAGAACTGGAGAAGCTGGCGAAGGAAACGGAGTTTCAAGCTGGCTACGTGCGCGTGAAGACGCCGCATCTGGCGAAGGAGCACATGTATAAAACCTCGGGGCACCTGCCATACTACGCGGAGAGCATGTTTCCGCCAATGAACTTGCCAATCGAAGGAGCAGCAAAGAATGAGCGAGCGAAGTGGCTTGATGGGGTGAGAGCCAAGACGTTGGACACAATTCTTGACGCTAATTCCACCAGAGCTGATGGAGCGCGTGCATTGGCGGAACTTGGCGCTGCCGAGTCGTCGGCCGAGTTGGAGCGCTACTACCTCAAAGCCATGAACTGCCCGCACCACCACCGCATCTTTGCGGCGGAACCGCGCAGTTACCGGGACCTCCCGCTGCGGCTCGCCGAGTACGGCACCTGCTACCGCTACGAGCAGTCCGGCGAACTCTTCGGCCTCATGCGCGTGCGCTCGATGAACATGAACGACGCGCACATCTACTGCACCCCCGAGCAGTTCGCCGACGAGTTCCGCGCCGTGAACGAGATGTACCTCAAGTACTTCAAGATCTTTGGCCTGGGCAAATACCAGATGCGCTTCAGCACGCACGACCCCGCCAAGCTCGGCCAGAAGTTCGTCAACGAACCCGAGCTGTGGAAGCAGACCGAGGACATGGTGCGCAAGGTCCTCGTCGAGAGCGGCATCAACTTCGTGGAGGTGGCGAACGAAGCCGCCTTCTACGGCCCCAAGATCGACGTGCAGGTGTGGAGCGCCATCGGCCGCGAGTTCACCATCGCGACGAACCAGGTGGACTTCGCCGTGCCCGCCAAGTTCGGCCTCACCTACCGTGACCGCGACAACACGGACAAGACGCCGCTGTGCATCCACCGCGCGCCGCTGGGCACGCACGAGCGCTTCATCGGCTTTCTCATCGAGCACTACGCCGGCAATTTCCCGCTTTGGCTCGCGCCTGACCAGGTCCGCGTTATCACCCTCGGCGACGAGGCCCCGCTGCTCGCCGCCGGCAAGGCGCTGGTGCACGAGCTGCGCCAGAACTTCGTCCGCGTGACCGGCGACTTCACCAACGAACCGATCAAGGCCAAGATCGCCAACGCCGAGCACGCGCGCGTGCACACCATGCTCGTCCTGGGCCCGCGCGACCTCGAAGCCGGCAACGTCTCCGTCCGCCTCCACACCGGCGGCCCGCAGGGAGCCAAACCCACCGCGCAGGTGGTGGCGGAGATTTTGGCGGCGATCCGCGAGCGTAAGTGAAGTTTGTCGGCGTATGATCCACTCGCTCTGGAACACCTTTCTGGAGTTGATCCGCACGCCGTTTCAGCATGAGGAAATGGTCTGGGGCATTGTGCCCCTGTACTTCGGGCTGCTGCTGAACGAACTGACCTCGTCTAAGGCCAATTTCCGCACGGCGATTCAGACGGGGTTCAGCTTCATCTGGGCGGCGGCGCAGTGGCTTTATCCGTACTTCAAGGCCCACCAGGCGGCGGGTGCCGGGCTGGCGCTCTCGGCACTGTCCCCGATCAATCTGCTGGTCACGATCTTCGTGCTGATCTGCGGATTCACGGCACTTGTGAGTGGACTGGTCAAGCGGTTCCCGCGCTACGGCAAGTTCCTTGGACACACGCGGTTCGCGAACTACTTCATGATCGCAATCTATCCCATCCAGATGCCATTTCGCGTGGCGGAGCTGCCCTGGACGTGGGACCGGCTGCTGGCCATCGCCGCGTTCGCCGTGCCGGTATGGCTGGTCTTGCATTACGGCCTGATGCCAGTGCGCAGCGCCAAGTAAGCCGACGGGGCAGGGGAACAGGTCGTCCGGTCGCCGCCGCCGGGAATTCCAGCGATTGGCTTGCAAAAACAGGCTCAGTGGCATTTCTTGGTCCGCTATGAATTCTGCCGGGCTCGTCCGATCATCCTTTCGCCAAGGGCCGGCGTAACGCGGGAATGAAAGTCACGTTAAACCCTCTCGCACCAACGGACCGGCAGTTCGTCGCCCTGGTGTTTACCTTGAAGCTGCTGCTCGCGCTCGGCACGGGCTTCATCATCCTGGCGTTGCTATGAAACGGTTTGGCTACTGGCACGATCCGCTCTGCCTGCTCTGCTGCGGGCTTTACGCGCTCAATCGCTGGGTGGTGAAGCCGCACGTCAATTCGCCGTTCATGCACGGGCAGTTCAATGACTGCCTCCTCATTCCCTGCGCGCTGCCGCTGGTGCTCTGGATGCAACGCCGGCTTGGTCTGCGGGACCACGATGGTTTTCCGACTGCAGGCGAGAACCTGTTTCACGTGGTGGTCTGGTCGATCCTGTTCGAGGCCATCGGGCCGCATATTATGCGCGTGACGGGCGATGTCCGTGACGTGGTGGCCTACGCGGCCGGCGGTTTGGTGGCGTGGTGGTGGTGGCGGTCACGGGAGCAGGCGGTGCATGAGCTTTGACCGCCTCGCGCCGCACTATCGCTGGATGGAGGCCATCCTGGCGGGAGGCTTGTTGCAGCGCTGTCGCACGCATTGGCTCGGGGAAACACGCGGGGCAAGGCGTGTCCTGCTCGCCGGGGAGGGCAATGGGCGCATGCTGGCCGCCTGTGTGACAGCGTTGCCGGATGCCGAGTTCGTAGTATTGGACCAAAGCGAGGCGATGCTCGCGCAGGCGCGGCGGCGGTGGTTGCAGGCGGGTGGACCTCAAAGCGTCACTTTCCAACAGGCCGACCTGCGAGACTGGCAGCACTCAGGCGAGAAGTTCGACCTCGTCGTGACGAACTTCTTTCTGGATTGCTTCCCGCCGACCGAACTGGGGCAGGTCGTGGCGAATCTCAGCGCCGCCGCCGCGCCGTCCGCCCGATGGTTGCTGACGGACTTCACCCTGCCGGAGTCCGGCTGGCGACGGGTCCGTGCGCGTTGGGTGCTGGCGCTGGCCTATCAGTTTTTCCGACTGGCGACCGGACTTGCGGCGGGGCGCATCACCGCTCCCGATGAGGCCTTGCGGGCGCAGGGATTTGTTCTTCGCGAACGTCAGCACTTCAACCACGGGCTGTTGCAATCGGACTTGTGGGAACGCGGAATGGAAGCAGCTACCCGGCGAGCGACAGTTGAGTCTGCGTGAGGTGAACTTCCGTGTCGTCAGGTTGCATCGTGGCCTGCGGTGATTGACTTGCAAACTTGCCTTCGGTGGTGATCCTCAGTGCCCGATGAAAGCAGCCGCGTTGATCAATCTTCCTGCCGGCGAAGGCCGGGCTTTTTCCGCCGTCGGCGATGTCTATCGCATTCTAGCCACGGGCGAACAAACCTGCGGGACGTACACCTTGTGTGAAGCGCGGGTGTTGCCGGGTGGCGGACCGCCACCGCACATCCACCATCGCGAGGATGAAGCGTTCTTCGTGCTGGAGGGCGAGATCACCTTTCAGGTCGCGGGCCAAAAAGTGGTGGCGACCACCGGCACGTTCATCCAGGGGCCGCGCGGCATTCCGCACGCCTTCAAGAATGAGAGCGATGCCCCGGCCCGGATGCTGATTCACGTTTCGCCGCCGGGCTTTGAGTCGTTTCTGGCCGACTTCGCCACGCCGGTGCCTTCCTTCGATTCTCCGCCCACGCCCGTAACCCCGGCGGACATCCAAAAGCTCCTCGCCGTCGCGCCCAGCTACGGCATCGAGATCCTTCCGCCACCACACTGAGCTTTCCCGACCGCGCATGAACATCAAGGTCACCTACTACCTCGAAGCCATCTCCTCCTGGTGCTACTGGGCCGAGCCGATGTGGGCGGATCTCAAACGCCGTCATGCTGGCCAACCCGTCCACTTCGACTGGAAGATCGCGCTGATGAATGAAACGGGCCTGCCGACTTCACGCGCCCAGTTGGAATGGTTCTATCGCCGGAGCGGCCCCATGGTCCGGTCGCCGTTCATGTTGAACTCGGGATGGTATGAGCCGGGATTGAAAGAGTATCTCGCCCCCAATCTCGTGGCCGAGGCCGCCCGCAGCCTGGGCGTCACCGATGACCACGTGCGTCTTGCGCTGGCTCATGCGGCGATGCGCGAGGGGCAGAGGGTTGCGGACTGGCAGGTCTCGATCACGGTCGCTGCGCAGGCGGCAGCGCTTGATCCTGTGGTGTTGCTGGCCCGGGCCCAGTCCGACGAGGTGCGGCGGGTGGTCGAGGCATCCACCGCTGAGTTTCACGCGCTGAACGTCTCGCAGCGGCCCGTTTTTCTGCTGCAGAACAACATCGGGGACCGGGCCGTTATCTCCGGCTTGGTGAAGCTCGAGCCGCTGGCCGCTACGATTGATGCGCTGATGGCGGACGCTGCGGCCTACGAATCCCACGCAGCGCATTTTGGTTCGCCGCCGGAAGTGTGACGTCCAGCATGGCACAGCGCCATTTTTTCGGTGCCCTGCCTGTCTGCTCCTGTGTGGCTTCAACTTTGTGGTTTTCAACTTGCCGGCACCTGCTAGGGTGCCGAAAAGGCCGCCAATCCATACATGAAAATCCTTACCGTCACCTCCCGCCGTGTGTTGTTGCTGCTGGTCGCGGGTTCGTTGCTCGTGAACCTGTCTGCCTGCAAAAAGAAGGACGAAGCACCGACTGCTGCTGCCGCGCCGGCTCCCGCTGCGGCCCCGGCGACCCCGGCCGTGCCGGAGCCGCCGAAAGAGGAGCCGCCCGCAGATTTGACCGCCAAGTGGCCGGTGGGCAAACGCTTCGTGGTCCACAACGAGACCGTCGTCGAACTCGAAGCGGTTAATCCGGTGAACCAGCAGCCGATCAAGACGGAGGATTCCAGCACGCAGGACACAGCCTTTGCCGTGTTGAAAGCCCGCGAAGGCGGCGGGGCCGAGGTGGAACTGGAAATCGTCTCCATGAAGAAGGATGCCAGGACAGGAGGCAAGCAGACCGTCAGCTTCGACCCGAAAAACGATCCCAAAGTGGAACGGAACAACCCGACCGCCGCCATGTTCCGCAAGTTCATCGGGGCCAAGCTCAAGCTGCAGACTGCCGCCGACGGCCGGATCGAAAAGGTGGATGGTCTCCCCCAATTGCAGAGCCGTCTGGCGGCCGGCAGCGTGCCGATGGTGCAGATGATGTTGCGGGGCATGGTCAATGAGGAGGCCATCAAAAACTGGGACACTTTGCATCTGGGGCTGGCGGAAAAGCCGGTCAAGGTGGGCGACAAGTGGGAGTCGAAGCGCGAGTTCCCGTTCGGGATCACCAAATTCACCCTGACTACCACAAACACGTTCAAGGGCTGGGAGGAACGTGACAAGAAGAAGGTGGCCAAAATCGAAATTGCCGGGGTCATGGCTGGGAAGGAAGGCGCCCCGGCGGGGGCCATTTCCGTGGGACCGGGGGCGACCGTGACCGGGACGGTGTACTGCGATCCCGCTTTAGGAGTTGTGGTGGAAGGTGATTCGACCCTGCAATTCTCGATCAACGTCCCGCTCCCTAACGGCCAGACGAACACTTCTAAGACCAAGACCAAGATTACCAGCAAGCTCGCCGAGGTCTCTGACCTCCCAGGTGCGGTCGCCGCCGTCCCCACGGCAGAGGCCAAACCGGCTCCGCCTGCTCCGGTTGCCCCTCCGGCGGACAAAAAATGAACCCCAAGGCACTCCTCGTCATTTCCCTGATCATCAACGTCGCGCTGGGCGCGGCCCTGATGAAGCCAGCCACGCCGCCGAGTGGCGCGGAGACCGCGGGTTCAGCCAGCGTCCCGCCCAAGGCGGAGAATGCCAAGGCAACTCCTGCGCCGGTAGCCAAAGCGCGCGTCGTCACCCAGGTCGTCACCAACACCCTGGCGCAGAAGTTCGACTGGAACTCCGTCGAATCGGCGGACTACAAGCAGTACATCGCCAACCTGCGGTCCATCGGTTGTCCGGAGGAGACCATCCGCGACATCATCACGGCGGATGTGAACAAGCTCTACGAAGCCAGGCGCAAGGAGCTGGCCGGGCCGAAGAAGAAATTCGAGTTTTGGAAACCCGGTTCCATGATGGGCGCGGCCGTTGATCCGGAGCGCATCGAAAAGGAACGGGCCTTGAACAAGGAAAAGCGTGCCCTGCTCACGCAGTTGCTCGGTTCCGCTCCGGACGAGAAGCCGGATCTGCTCGCCAGCACAGCCACCCAGCTTGAGGCCATGTTTGATTTCCTGCCGGCCGACAAGCGCAGCAAGGTGTTTGACCTGATGCAGGACATGCAGACGAAGATGCAGAAGGCGATGAAAGGCGGCACTCCCGATCCCGAAGACATGCGCAAGCTGATGAAGGAAACTGAAGCTGCCATGGCCGCCGCGCTTACGCCGGAAGAAATGCTCGATTACAACCTGCGGTTTTCCACCACCGCGAACATGATGCGGATGCAGCTCGCGGGCTTTGAGCCCACGGAACAGGAATTCTTGGACATCTACAAGAAACGGAAGGCCTACGACGATGAGTTTGGCGGTGCGTTTGGCGGTGGGTTCAACCTCAAAGGGGAGGAAAAGGCCAGGCAGGAGGCCGCCAAAAAGGCCTTGGACGAAGACATCAAGGCGCAACTCGGCGACGACCGTTACGCGGAACTCAAGCGCGGCGAGGATTACGCCTTTCAGACCATGTTCCGGGCGGCCGACCGCGAAGGGCTGGGCAAGGAAGCGGCCGTCAAGGTGTACGACATGAAAAAGGCCGCCGAGGATCAGGCCAGGCAGGTCCGCGCCGATCAGACGCTCACCAGCGAACAACGTGCCGCAGCGTTGCGTGGCATCCGGGAGGAGACGGAGCGTTCGGTCAAGACGGCCTTCGGTGAAAAGGGCTACGCCACCTACGAACGGAACAGCGGAACGTTTTGGCTCAATGGTATCAGCCCGGACCCGGCAACCCCCAAGCCCGCCCGCAAACCATGAGAGTTCACCTCCTATTTTGAGCTTCCTGTAGTGATGAAAGAGCCTCCCCTGAAAACTTCCGTCGCGGAACCGGACCGCCGGACCGAAACCGAACGGACCCAACAGGTGACCGTGGTGGGCTGGACGGCGGGCGTGTCTGCCTTCTTTGCCTTGGTGGCCCTGGGGCAGGCTCCCACCTGGCCGGTAGCGTTCGGTGTGGCCGCAGTGATGGCAATGGTTGCGTTGATCTGCCACCTGATCCTGAAGCGTGAAGGCTAGGTCCATTTCGTGGCCATCAGGATTTGTCGGTGCGCGCATTGGTAAAAGCGATGCAGGGAAGGCTCGCCTCCCCGATTCCCGTCTGCTATCCAGTCCGGCGCGGCATGACCAGCGTTCCAGCGAAGGTGATCAACAGCGTGCTAACCGGCCTCGGGTGTTTCAGCCTGATGGTGGCGGAAGTCGTGCGCTCACTGATGACGCAGCGGTTGTCGGGGCGCGACTTGTTGCACCAGTTGTACTTCATCGGGGTGAAGTCCCAGACGGTGGTGCTGGTGACCGGCGCGTTCACCGGCATGGTGTTGTGCGCGCAAACCTACTTCCAGTTTCACAAGGTCAAGATGGACACCGCCACGCTCGCGGTGGTGAGCGTCTCCATGTGCGGTGAGCTGGGTCCGGTCCTGACGGCCCTGATGGTCGCCGGCCGCGTCGGGGCTTCGATGGCGGCGGAGTTGGGGACGATGCGGGTAACGGAGCAGATTGATGCCCTGCGCACGCTGGCGACCCATCCCATCGACTATCTCGTGGTGCCGCGCGTGGTGGCGACGATGATCGCGGTGCCGTTGCTGACGGCGGAAAGCATCACCATTGGCATTCTCGCAGCCTATCTGGTGGGCGTTCATCTGCTGCAAATTGATCCGGGCTATTCCATCGTGAACATGCTGCGTTTCACCGACCATCGCGACGTGTTGATGGGGTTCATCAAGGCGTTTTTCTTCGGCGGCATCATCGCGACCACGGGCTGCTACAAGGGCATGCACTGCGGCCAGGGCGCGGAGGGCGTCGGACACGCCACGACGGAGGCGGTCGTCTATGCGTCCATCGCGATCCTGATGTCGAACTTCTTCCTGACGCTGCTGCTCACGCGGCTGCTCGCGCTGACATGATCGAGGTCCGTCAACTTAAGAAACGCTTCCGCGACCAGCAGGTGCTGGACGGCGTTGATTTGACGATCGAGAACGGCGAGTCGCTGGTCATCATAGGCCGCAGCGGCGGCGGCAAGAGCGTGTTGTTGAAACACATCGTCGGCCTCACCCACCCGGATGAGGGTCAGGTGCTGGTGGATGGACAGGATATCTCGCACTTGAACGAGCGCGAACTGCTCGGCGTGCGGCGGAAGTTTGGCATGCTGTTTCAGAGCGCCGCACTTTTTGACTCGCTCACCGTGGAGGAGAACATTTCGTTCGTCCTTTCACGCGAGCGGAACCATACGCCAGGGGAGATTGCCCGGCGCGTCGCGGAGGCCTTGGACATGGTCGAGATGCCCGGCATCCAAAAGAAGAAGCCAGCGGAACTCTCCGGGGGCATGCGCAAACGGGTTGGGCTGGCGAGGGCGATCATCTACCGGCCCGAAGTGGTCTTTTACGACGAGCCGACGACCGGGCTGGACCCGGTCGTTTCCGACAGCATCGACAAGCTGATCGTCCGGGTCTGTGACCGGTTGAAGGTTACGACCGTTGTCATTACGCACGACATGCGCAGCATGCAGACCGTGGGCCGGCGGGTGGCAATGTTGCATCACGGGCGCATTTACACCACGGGTACGCCGCAGGAGCTGTTGGCCGTCACCGATCCGGTGGTCAACCGGTTCGTGCGGGGGATCTCGGACGAAAAGGAACACACATTTTGATATGAGCGAGTCACGCATGGAGTGGAAAGTCGGTGGATTTGTCGCCCTTGGCCTGGTGCTGCTGGCGGTGCTCGTCTTGAACTTCTCGAAAGGTCTGTCGCTCCTCAAGCCGAGCTACCTCGTCCGCCTCAAGACCACGAACGTCGGCGGCATCAAGGAGAAGGCTGGCGTGCTGCTGGCCGGCGTGACGGTCGGTCACGTGAGCCATGTCGAGCTGGCACCCGACAGCAAGTCGGTCACCATATTCCTTCGGATTGAATCGATGCAGGACATTCCGGGGGATGCGGTGTTTCTCATCGAAGCCCAGGGTTTCCTCGGGGACCAGTATGTCGCCATCACTCCCACGGCGAATGCATTGCCCCCGTTGCCGAAGGATGGTTCCGCGCAGCGTGAGTGCCGGGCGCCGTTCAACATCCAGGATGCCGCGCGGGACGCGCTGGGGCTGATCCAGCGGCTGGACCTTGCGGCCCAGAAAATTGACATCGCCGTGGAGCGGGTGAACCGGTCGTTGCTGTCCGAGCAGACCCTGACGAATGTCGCCGTGCTGGTGGCGGACTTCCGCGTCGTGGCCGAACAGACCCGCACGGTCGCCGAGCGCGCTGTGGCGCTGGAGAACCGGGCCATCGGAACGCTGGACCACGTGGATGCACTCCTCGTCACGAACAAGGTGGCCGTCCAGCTCGCGGTGAGCAATGTGTTGCGGTTCTCCGAACAGCTCAATAAGGTCGGCGCAGACCTGCAAACCACCGTGAGCGAAAACCGCCCAACCCTTCAAGCTGCCGTGCGGAACCTCGAATCGGCCTCCGGCCAGGTCACCAACCTGCTGGGCGATTTGCAGGCGGGGCGCGGTCTCGCCGGGGCCTTGCTGAAGGACGAGGCGCTCAGCCGCAATTTCAAACAGCTTTCCGCCGATCTCCCCGCCATCGGCGGGCAGGTGGGCGGGGCCGTTTCCAACCTCAACTCCCTGTCGGGCGATGCCCGCCTGGTAATGACCAATCTCAATGGCTTTCTGGGCGATGGTCGCGCCCTCGCCAGCAACGGCGTAATGCTTGTCAGCAACCTCAATGCCTATGGCCTGTTCTACAAACCCAAGCCGCCCAAGGCGACGAACAGTGTCACCCCGCTCCTCTCGCCGCGGATGAAGTCCCAGGCCAACTGACATCGTTCAACATCCTCCTTCATGTCACTCTGGGTCATTCGCATCTTCTTCCTGGGCTTGTGTACCATGGGTGGTTTTGCCGTGAGCCAGGTGCGGCCCGAGTGGCTGGAAGCGGGCAAACTCTGGACGCTGATCGGCATCGGCTTTGGCGGCGTCCTTATTGCGCTCGACGAGATGCTGAAGGGCTTCTCCCTCCGCGCCTTCTCGGCCGCCACGTTTGGCCTGCTGCTCGGGGCGCTGGTGGCGGCCATGTTCGACCACTCGGGCATCTTTCTGTGGGTGGACAAGGACGACGAGGTGACCCGGGGCGTGGTGCGCATGGGGCTGTTCATCGCCTTCGGCTACATCGGCATGATCATGGCGATGCGCAGCAACAAGGAGGATTTCTCCCTTATCATCCCCTACGTGCGCTTTACCCGGGAGAACAAGCCCGACAACCTCCTGCTGCTGGACACCAGCGTCATCATTGATGGGCGCATTGCCGACCTGATTGATGCGCGGTTTCTTGAAGGTGTCATCGTGGTGCCCAGCTTTGTCCTGCAGGAATTGCAACTCATCGCCGATTCCGCCGAGCCGATGCGCCGGGCGCGGGGCCGGCGGGGTCTGGACATGCTTGCCCGGCTCCGGCGGAACAAGGCCAATGAGGTCAAGATCCACGACGCCGAGGTGGAGGAAAAGGACACGGACACCAAGCTGATCCGGCTGGCCCGGACGCTCAACGCGACGCTTTACACCAACGACCACAACCTTGGCAAAGTCGCCGAGCTTCAGTCCGTCAAGTACGTCAACCTCAATGAACTGGCTGCCGCGCTCAAGCCCGTCATCCTGCCCGGGGAAACCTTCCCGCTCAAAATCATCCGCGAAGGCAAGGACCGCGGACAGGGCGTGGGCTACCTGAGTGACGGCACGCTGGTCGTGGTGAACAATGCCCAGAAATTCCTCGGCCAGCAGATCGAGGTGCAGGTCATCAGCCTGCTCCAGAGTTCCACCGGCACCATGGTATTTGCCGATCCTAAAGTAACGCCGGGCTCCACGGCCGGCCTGCTCACCTGAGCCATGGAACTCGTCACCGTCTTCACCGCCTTTAACTCCGCCGAGGCCCAGTTGATCCGGTCCCGGCTCGAAGCCGCCGGCCTGCGGCCCTTCGTGCGGGACGAATTGTCGGCGCTCAGCATGGATGGTTATGCGCTGGCCGCCGGTGGCATCAGCGTGCAAGTGCCGGAAACCGAAGCCGAGGCGGCGTTGGAACTGATTCGTGACCCGGGTGTTGGCGAATAATCTGGTGGGGCAGGGGAAAGGCACGTCGTCCGGCTTGCCGTCTTCGCAAATTCCCCGCTTAATTCCGGCCCTGTGAACGATCGTCTCCGAACCATCCTGGCTGCACTCCACAAGGTCCTCGCCACCGACGAACTGCGCGTGGACGAGGCCAGCCGCCAGGCCCATGCCGGCGACAAATGGTTCGCCGCCCACCTGCCGGACATTGTCGCCCTGCCGAAGACGCCTGAGTCGGTTGCCGCCGTGCTGCGACTCTCGTACGAACACCGGGTCCCGGTGACTCCGCGCGGCGCGGGCTACGGTTACGTTGGCGGATGTGTCCCCGTGCGGGGCGGCATCGCACTCTCAGTCGCGCGGATGAACCGGATCAAGGAAATCAACCCGAGTGACTTTGTCGCGGTGGTCGAGCCGGGCGTCATCACGGCGAAGCTCCAGGCGGCAGTCGAGAAGCGCGGGCTTTACTATCCGCCCGACCCGGCCAGCCGCGCCGATTGTTCACTCGGCGGCAACATCGCCACCAACGCGGGCGGTCCGCGCTGCCTGAAATACGGCGTTACTCGTGACTACGTCCTCGGCCTGCAAGTGGCCCTGGCGGACGGCCGCCTGGTCCGCCTGGGCAGCCGCTGCCACAAGAACAAGACCGGGTTCGATCTGCACCGGATGTTTGTTGGCTCGGAGGGGTTGCTGGGCGTCGTCACCGAGGCCACGCTCAAGCTGCTGCCGCACCCGCCGTATCGGGCCTTGCTCGGGGTTGGGTTTGACACCACGCGCGGCGCGGCGCGTTCGCTCGCGGCCATTTTCAAGGCGGGTTACCTTCCCTGTGCGCTGGAGATTGCGGATGAATTCACCCTTGCTGCCGCCTATAAACGCACGAAGAGCGAGCAACTGGCCGGCTGCCGGGCCATGTTGTTTGTCGAGCTTGATGGCCAGGAGCCGAGCGTTCGCGCTGAACTGGCCGACGTGGAGAAGCTCGTTGCCGCGCAAAAGCCGGTCTTCATCAACCGCGCCTTCGGGGCCGCTGCCGTCGAGTCGCTTTGGGGGCTGCGCCGGGAGTTCAGCTACAGCCTCCGCGACACCGGGCTGACCAAGCTCAACGAGGACATCACCGTTCCGCGTGGGCGGCTGGAGGAGTTGTTCCGGTTTGCCGCCCGGCTTCAGAAAAAGCACGGGCTGCCGGTCGCGTGCTTTGGTCACGCCGGCGATGGCAACATCCACGTCAACGTCATGGTGGACTACACGCAGCCCGGCAACCGCGCCCGGGCCGACGCCGCGCTCGACGATCTCTTCCGCCAGATCATTGCGTGGGGTGGCGTCATCACCGGTGAGCACGGCATCGGGCTGGCGAAGAAGCCCTGGTGGCCCCTCGCGGCCAACGAGGATGTCCGCGACCTGCACCGCGCCGTGAAACGCGCCCTCGACCCGCGCGGCATCCTGAATCCCGGCAAGTTCGTGTAACGCGCTGGCATTGTCAGCCGGGCAGCCGTCGTCGCGTGAGGGTGAACTTGTCCGCAACCCAACGGCCGCGCGCCGGAGACGCAAAAACGCCCGGCAGCGTGAGCCGCCGGGCGTTCGAGGAGGTCGTGATTTCGTTGCCTTACACGTTATACGTGCTGGACGAGATGTTGCCGCCGCGGCCGGTCCAGTTCGTGTGGAAGAACTCGCCGCGCGGTTTGTCGAGGCGCTCGTAGGTGTGCGCGCCGAAGTAGTCGCGCTGGGCTTGGAGCAGGTTCGCCGGGAGCACGGCGCTGCGATACTGGTCGTAGAACGCCAGGGCGGTGCTGAACGCCGGCACGGGGATGCCGCGCAGCGCCGCCGTGGAGACGATCTTGCGCCAGCCCTTCTGGCAGCGCTTGATCTCGCCGCGGAAGTAGTCGTCCAGCATCAGGTTCATCAGCTTGGGATTCTTGTCGTAGGCTTCCTTGATCTTGCCCAGGAAGCGGGACCGGATGATGCAGCCGCCGCGCCACATGAGGGCGATGCCGCCGTAGTTGAGGTTCCAGCCGTATTCCTTGGCCGCCGCGCGCATGAGCATGTAGCCCTGCGCGTAGCTGACGATCTTCGAGGCGTAGAGGGCGTCGCGGATGTCGGCGATGAACTGCTTCTTGCGCTCGGGGCTGGCCGCGATGCTCGTGAGGAACGGACGCGGGCCCTTCAACTTCTTGGCCGCCTTCACGCGCTCGTCCTTCAGCGCCGAGACGCAGCGGGAGTAAACCGCCTCCGCCATGAGCGTGATGGGGATGCCGAGGTCCTGCGAATTGATGACCGTCCACTTGCCGGTGCCCTTCTGGCCGGCGGTGTCGAGGATCTTGTCCACGAGCGGGGAACCGTCCTCGTCCTTCTTGGCGAGGATGTCGCGGCTGATCTCGATGAGGTAGCTGTCGAGGTCGCCGGTGTTCCATTCCTTGAGCACTTCGTGCATCTCGTCGGCGCTCATGCCCAGGCCGTGCTTCATGATGTTGTAGGCCTCGCAGATGAGCTGCATGTCGCCGTACTCAATGCCGTTGTGGACCATCTTCACGTAATGGCCCGCGCCGCCCTCGCCGACCCAGTCGCAGCAGGGCGCGCCGCCGTCCACCTTGGCCGAGATGCCCTGGAAGATCGGCTTGACCGCCGCCCAGGCCGAGTGCGAACCACCGGGCATGATGCTCGGGCCGCGCCGGGCCCCTTCTTCACCGCCGGACACGCCGGTGCCGATGTATTGAAAGCCCTTGCTCTCCAAGTATTTCACCCGGCGATCCGTGTCGCCGAAGAGGGAATTGCCACCGTCAATGACGATGTCGCCCGCCTCGAGGTGCGGCAGCAGCGTCTCGATGAACTCATCCACGGGCTTGCCGGCCTTGACCATGAGCATGATGCGGCGGGGGCGCTTGAGCTTGCTCATCATCTCCGGGATGGAGTGCGCGCCGACGACATTGGTGCCCTTGGCTTCATTGGCCAGGAAGTCGTCCACCTTCGAGGTGGTGCGGTTGTAGGCCACGACGGTGAAGCCGTGGTCGTTCATGTTGAGGATGAGGTTCTGACCCATGACGGCCAGACCAATGACTGCGATATCGCCTGTAGGTTCCATGATGATTGCTGGATCGGATTTATCCGAATTAGGGGGGGCAGCTTAACCGCACGGCGCGGGGCCGCCAGATTTTTTTCCAGTAGCCGGACTTCCCCAGCGATGAGGCCGTCATGGAAAAGTGACATTCCGAGCCGTTGCGCGCATCGGCGAGGTTGCCAAAAGCAGGCGAAAACCACATGCTGCCCCGGCTGATGGTTAAGGGCGAGTGGCGCAGTGGTTAGCGCAGATGCTTTACACGCATTTGGTCGGGGGTTCGAATCCCTCCTTGCCCACCATCTGTTTTGCGCAGGAGGAATTGTTGGAAACCCAAGCAGGCGAATCGCTGACCTCGACTTGCTCCGGCCTCCTACCTGTCTGAACGGGAGAAAACAAGATCATGTTTCACAGAATCATCGATCCGCATGATTTTGTGCCCCGTGATTCTGTGAACCGGTTGAATCGCCCAACCCATAAACGGGGAAGGATCGCCTGCATATGGAAATGGGGAATCGTCCCAGCGCGTTACAAACGCGCTGGGTGATGCCTGTGATTACGATGGCCCACCCCGGAACCGGAGCGGGGGTTATTCCTTCGACAGCACGCGTTCGAGCAGCTGGTTCAGGCGGATGAGCATCGAACGCGGGTCTTCGATGAGCCCGGCGGCGACGCGCGCGTTGTCCAGGACCTGCTCGGCCACGCTCGCGGCGAGCGCGGCGTCCTTCTGGCGCATGGCGTCGAGGCGCGTGATGATGGGATGCGCGGGGTTGATTTCGAGATCGAGCTTCACCGGTTCGTCTTCCCCGGCGTCCTTCTTCATCGCCTTCATCATGCGGCGCATGTTGGCGGTCATGAACTTGTCCGCGTCCACCACCACGGCCGGGCTGTCCACCAGGCGCTGCGAGGGGCGCACGGTCCCAACCTTCTCGCCCAGCGATTCCTTGAGCCAGATGGCGAGCGCCTTGGCGGCGTCTTCGGACAAGGCCCCGTCCTTCTTCGCCTCGTTCACGTTCAGCTCCGCCTTCTCGGCGAGCTTGAGCGGTTTACCGTCGAACGTGTGCAGGTGATCGGTGACGAACTCATCCCACGCATCGTAGAGGAACAGCACCTCGAACTTCCGGTCGCGGAACACCTCGTAATACGGGCTGGCTTCGGCGGCGGCCCGGTTGGGTGCGAGCAGGCAGTAAATTTCCTTTTGATCGGACGGCATGCGCTTCACGTAGTCCGCGAGCGAGGTCACCTTGCCCTTGTCCAGCGTGGAGGATTCGAAGCGCAGCAGCTTGCCGAGCGCTTCCTTGTGCGTGAAGTCGGTCACCACGCCTTCCTTCAGGAAGCGTTGATACTCCTGATAGAACTTGTCGTAGCTGTCCGGGTCCTTGCCGGCCTGCTCGTCGAGGAACTTGAGGAAGCGCCCCGTCAGCACCTTGTTCAGCTTCTGCATGAGCGAGGTGTCCTGCATCGTCTCGCGCGAGATGTTCAGCGGGAGATCCTCGCTGTCCACCACGCCCTTGAGGAAGCGCAGCCATTCAGGGAAGAGCCCCTTGGCTTTGGCCTGGATCAGGACCTTGCGGCAATACAGGTTCACCTCGGAATCAATCCGGCCCATGCCCAGCGTCTCGAAGTTGCGCTCTGGCACGAAGAGCAGCGCCTGGATCGCCAGCGGCGCGTCCGCGCTGAAATGCAGACGGTAGAGCGGCTTTTCGTGATCGTGGCCGACGAAGGTGTAGAACTCGTTGTACTCCTCCTCCTTGATCTCGTTTTTGCTGCGGGCCCAGATGGCCTGCACCGTGTTCAGCCGCTTGGCGTTCAGCTCGATGGGGAAGGGGACGAAGCTGGAATAGCGCTGGATGATCCGTTCCGTGGCGTCCGCCTGGGCGAACTCCTTCGCGTCGTCCTTGAGTTCGAGCGTGATCTTGGTGCCGCGCGGCAGGTCGGCCGCCGGCACGAGTTCGTAGCCGCCCATGCCCTCGCTCGTCCACTGCCACCCTTGCTCGTCCGGGGCGTAGGACCGGCTTAACACCGTCACCTTCTTGGCGACCATGAAGGCGGAATAAAATCCGACGCCGAACTGCCCGATCAGGCCCACGTCCGGCTTTTTGTCCTCGGCGAGCTGCTTTAGAAACGCCTTGGTGCCCGAGTGCGCGATGGTGCCGAGGTTTTCCACCAGTTCACCATGGGTCATGCCCAGGCCGGTGTCGGTGATCGTGATCGTGCCCGCCTGGTCGTCCGTGGTCACGGTGATCGCCGGGGCGACCTCGGACTGGTGCACGGGTTTGCCCGAAGCCAAGTGGAAGCGCAGCTTCTCGCACGCGTCCGCCGCGTTGGAAACCAGTTCGCGGACGAAGATTTCTTTGTCCGTATAGAGCGAGTGGATGACGATGTTCAGCAACTGCTGAATCTCGGCCTGAAATTGATGTGTCTCTGGATTACTCATAAGCGCTAACTCCATAGTGAACCCTGCGGGCACTCGTCAAGAGCCATCCGCGCCGATTGATCTGTCGGGCGTATCTCGACATAGCCCCCGAGGAACGAAAACTTCCGGAGCGCGGCTGTGTCGCGGAGACCAGCCGCAGCGGCTTCGCCTGGCAGGAAGCGTCGCGGCGTTCTGTTTCCCCCTCACAACTCCGACGTTGCTGCGGCTGATCCCGCGCCGAGCGGGACACAGCCGCGCGCCGGGGCAGTGCCAAGATGCGCCCGATCTAATCCGATCGCCGCCGGCTGGCCAGCCAGCCCCAGGCCATGCCGATGACCAGCCCGCCGACGTGACAACCATGGGCGATGGCCCCGAGCCAGCCAGTGAAGCACAAGCCCAACCAGACCAGGGACACGACCACGATTTGCCGATTCAATTGCAGGCCGCAACCGGGATCAAACTTGGAACGAATCCACATGTAGCCGATCAGGCCATAGATCACGCCGGACATTCCGCCGAAGCGCGGGTTCCCGGTGTAGGCGTATTGGACCAGATTCGAGCCGACCGCCAGCCCCAGGACCAGCCAGCCCAGCAGGCTGGACGATTGCCGTCCCTCGATCATGCTGCCCAGGTCAGCCAGCCACATCATGTTGAACACAATGTGTATCAGGCCCATGTGAATGAAGATGGGCGTCACCAGCCGCCAGACTTCGCCGGTGTTTACCTCCTGCAAGCCGGCAACCCGCTCCCACATCGTCCCCCGATGCAGAAAGTTCGAAATCCACAGGGAATGGACCCGCTCGAAATCAGTGCCCAGCTTGGTCGCTACAAACACGAACACACAAACCGCGATCAGCACAAACGTCAACGGCCCGAACCGATAACTTCGGAGACTGGGGAACATCGTGCGCGCGTTGGTCACGCGTTTGCGGTACTCAGCCAGGTCTTGCGCCTCCTTGGCCCGTACAGCAGCCGCCTCCCGTTCCGCCTGTCCAAAACGGGCGTCGGCCGGATTAAGCCGGTAGGCCGTCAGCCACTCCGTCGCGGCGGGGAGATCGTCGTCGGACTTCACCCAGACCTGCCAGCCACCGGCCTCGTCGCGTTCCAGTTCGTTCCGGAGGCCCTGCGCATGGAGGAAGTCGCTGAACTTCCTCGCTGCGGCCTCTTCTTTGATCTCGCCGATGCTTCTCATCTAAAATGTGACAACCCGTGTCTTACCCGGACCGTGAGTCTCGCCGCCTTCCGCCTTCCCGGCAATGGGAATGGTGGCAAGGAGCTTTTGCGGGCAGGTGATCACCGATACTGGAATTCTCTGGCTGAATCCAGATTGACGAACCACGAGCACGGTCCGGTAGCCGCAACCTTTACAGACTGTGTGAAAACTCGATGCCATCGGGGAGCAACGGAGTTGCGACAGACAGTAGCCCACGGCGACAGCCGTGGGTAGGAGTCAAGGAGGCGGTGAGCCGCAGCGCGGCGGCAGAATCCCTTCAAAAACCGATTTAGGACGAGCGTCCTCGCCTGCGAGTTCGGGCGGCGTCTCGCCGCCCGCAGGTACTCGGGGCGGGACGCCCCGGTAACTCGCAGGCGAGGACGCCTGCGGTACATGGCCGAGCGGATGCTCGCGTGCTCCTGGGAAAGGCAGTTCAGGGGTTCAAAGTGCGAACTGCTCGTTGGGAGAATTCTCACCCCGCCTTGCGCAGGGCGGCGACCGCGTTGATGAGAAACTGAAAGGCCATGGCTGCCAGCAGCAGGCCCATGATGCGGATCGTGATCTTGAGCGCGATGGGGCTGAGCCACTGGACGCCGTGAGCACTGAGCCGCAGAATGTGATAACTCCCAAAGCAGACCGCCACGATGCAGAGGTAGAGCGCCACATTCTGCTCCCAGCCGGTGGCCTGATTGTGCAGCAGGATCGCCGTGGAGATCGCGCCCGGTCCGGCGAGCATCGGGATGGCCAGCGGGGTGATGGCGATGTCCTCCTTCTCCGTGCCCGCGATGGTTTCCTCAGAGGTCTCCTGCACGCGCGAGCGTTGCGCCCGGATCATGTCCAGCGACACCAGCAGCAGCACGAGGCTCGCCGCCATCTGGAAGGCCGGCAGCGTGATGCCGAGGTATTGGAAGATCCATTTGCCGATCAACGCAAACACCAGCAGCACCGCCGCCGCGACCAGGCACGCCAGCCGCGCCATCTTGATGCGTTGCTCCGGGGTGTCGCGCGCCGTCATCGCCAGAAACGCCGGGATGCTCGCGATCGGGTCCACGATCACGAACATCGAGCTGAACGCCATGAAGGTGAAGGCGAGGAGGCTCATGGATGGGGAGGTCGAGGGCCGAGGGTCGAGGGTCGAGAGTTGAAGGTCGAAAGTCGAAGGCCAAACTGGCTCTCGACTCTCGGCCCTCGACCCTCGACCAGTTCAGTCACGCGCTGCACGGGGCCAATATAGCATCTTTCATCCCGTGGATGATTTTCTTGTCGGCCGGGCAGATCGTCCCCAGCACGCCGCTGAGGTTCGCCCGGGCGCCGTCACCTTCGCCGCCGACGAAGTAATAGGGGCACAGCCGCACGCGTCCCGGCATGGGCACGAGCTGGTTTTGTTCGAAATCAAAGTAACCGGACTCGACCAGGCGCGGTTTGTGATAGCGCTGGAGCACATAGGGCGTGCGGTCGAATTCGCGGAGCGCCTTCTCCACGGCCACGCTCCACTCGGCGGTCGAGAGATCACTGCCAAAGTAAACGCCACGGGCGCCCCACGCTTCCTCGGAGTAGCCGGAGACCTTCAGGATCAGCTCGCGCTCGCGCTGGGAGAGGCCCATGAGCTGCCGCCAGTCGGTGAGGTTCAACTCAGGAATCGCCGCGTGCGGTGGCATGGGCGTCGGGTCCACCACCCAGGTGTAGGGTACGGCTTTTTGCAAGCGGCTCAGAAAACTCTCGCCCAGTTCCTGCCGCCAGAAGGCCCGCAGGTTGCGGTTCCACAGCAGCGCGAAGAGCAGCTTCTCCTCGAATACCGGACGCGGCGGCGGCGTGAGCCGGATTTGCTTCTCCGTGGCCAGCTCGAACAGCCGTCTGGCCCCCGCCACATTCGCGACATCGAACAACTCAAAAAACCGATAAACCGCCTCACCGGGAGCGGGGGAGTTAAACTCCGAACCTTGAACCTGAAACCTTGAACCTTGAATCTCGCGCGAGAGCCATTCCATTTCTGGGCGATAGCTGGCGGACTCCTCGGAGACGACGACGTGCACCTTAGGCGCATCCCCAAAGATCGAGGCAAACCCCTTGAGCATCCCTCCCGGGCCACCGATGATGTCCGAGTCGCCTTCCGACTTTGGACTTTGGACCTTGGACTTGGGACTGACCGCACTGTAAGTGCGTCCGAGCCACGCCGTGAGCCCAATGCCTCCGGGCACACTATCCAGCTCCGTAATACTAAATCCCCCCTCCGTCAGAAGGATGTCCGGGCGGATGACGCGGGGCAGCTCGTTCTTGAGGGCGGGATGCCGCTGAAGTTCCACAAGCCACGCGGGCTTGCCCTGATCCAGCCAGCGCGCGATCCACTCCGGCTGCTTGCCCTCGGCGCTCTTGCGATAGAGCAGGTTGACCGCCCGATAAAACTGGAGCAGCACGCGCCCAAACGAATCAAGTTCCTTCGCCAGTTCCGGTCCCAGAACAAACGGCGTCGGCGAGATGCGCCAGTGCTGGTCGGCGAAAAGGCCGCCGGGCGGCAGGGCGGCGCGGATGGCGTGGGCGGAAGCGGCCAGATCGGCCGTCGCGGAATCAGGCGGGGTAGACACGCGGTAAAAGTGATTCGTTAGAGAACGTCAACTCGGCGAACACTCGCCTTGGCACACGGGGACCCGTCAAGCCGATGCGGCAGCAACGATACACCGGCTTTCCTTCCGCGCGCGCTTGGACAATGGCAATTCGTAAGCCCTCGTTTCGGCGGTCGCCCGGCTGTTGCACGAGCATTGTCCGACGAGAAAATGCAGGGCATGCCGCTCGGCGAAGACGTCGAGGTAGCGGATGATCGTCATGGTCGGAAACTAGCGGCATCCCGCCGGTGCGGCAAGCGGAGTTCAGTTTGCGTGGAACGCCGCGACTCCTGCGTTTGGGCAACTCAGAGCCTGGCGACGAACGCGATCCGGGAAACGGCAGTCAGGGGTTCCCCAATGGAACCACTTCTGGCTCCACCCACTTACCATGCTCGCGGATGAGGTCCACGAGGCGTTCCACGGCGTCGGCTTCTGGAATATTGAATTTGATCGGGGTTTTGCCGACGTAGAGGTTGATCTTGCCGGGTGCGCCGCCCACATAGCCGAAGTCCGCGTCTGCCATCTCGCCGGGGCCGTTTACAATGCAGCCCATGATGGCGATCTTTACACCCTTGAGATGCTCGGTGCGGGTCTTGATGCGCGCGGTGACGGTTTGGAGGTTGAAGAGCGTGCGCCCGCAGCTCGGGCAGGCCACGTAGTCGGTCTTGAAGCTGCGGCAGCCAGCCGCCTGGAGGATGTTGTAGGCCAGGCGCAGGCTCATACCCGCACCGCTCTCACCGCGCACGAGGATCGCATCGCCAATGCCATCGGCCAGGAGTGCGCCGATGTTCACGGCGGCGCGGAGCAGGGCGATCTTGGGTTCCAATACGGAAGGTCCGAACGCGAGGCAGTCCTTGAGCAGGATCGGGTTGCGGCGGCCCAGCCGATTGAGCTGCGCGACGAGGAGGCGGAAGGCGGTAATCGGCGGGAGGTTCACGCCGTCCTTCACGGTGACGAGCTGGGTGTCACAGTTGATGTCCTCGATGCGCAAGTCCTGCGTCGGGTCGAGTTCGAGAATATTGAGGTCCTCGTAGATGCCTTCGGGTTTTACGTCGTCCTTGGGGCGGATCTTGGGCGCGACCTTGTCGAAGGTGGCCCGGGTGACGACCACGCGGACGGTCTGTTCGGCGCCGCATTTCGAGGTGTCGCTGAGTTCGATCTCGGGTGTGGGACGGCGCTCGAAATGGAAAGGATCGAAGGGGAAGTCGAGGGGATAGGGTCTAGCGTCTGGCGTCTGGGGAGAAGTGAGACTCCTCACGTCGTCTCCTACGGTGAGGGAGGGAATCTGCGCCAGCAAGTCGTTGCAGACTTCGATCTCGCGCGGGCTGTCTTCGGTCAGTGAGACGCGGATGGTGTCGCCGAGGCCGTCGCAGAGCAGGGAGCCAATGCCGATGGCGGACTTGATGCGGCCGTCTTCACCTTCGCCGGCCTCGGTGACGCCGAGGTGGAGCGGATAGTGCCACGATTGCGGATTGCGGATGCCGGATTGCGGGTTGAACTCCTGTTCCTCCAGTTCATTCAGGCGCGCGGTGAGCAGGCGGTAGCACTCGATCATCACCTTCGGGTTGCTCGACTTCATCGAGAACTTGAAGTTGTGGAAGTCGTGCTTGCGGCAGATGCGGGCGAATTCCAGCGCGCTCTCGACCATGCCCAGCGGCGTGTCGCCGTAGCGGTTCATGATGCGGTCGGAGAGCGAACCGTGGTTCGTGCCGATGCGCAGGGCGCGTTTCAGCTCCTTCAGCTTGAGGACGAGCGGGGTGAACTTCTCCTCGATGCGGCCCAGCTCGGCCACGTAGGCGTCGTCCGTGTACTCCTTGATGGCGAACTTCTTGGAGTCGGCGTAGTTGCCGGGGTTGATGCGGACCATCTCGACCCAGTTGGCGGCCTCCATCGCGGCGTCGGGCTTGAAATGGATGTCGGCGACGATGGGCACGAGGCAGCCCCGGGCGCGCAGCTCGGCGACGATGTTCTTCAGGTTCGCCGCGTCTTTCACCGTGGGTGCGGTGATGCGGACGATCTGGCAACCGACGGCGACGAGTTCGAGCGTCTGCTTCACGGACTCGGCGGTATCCATCGTGTCGCACGTGAGCATGGACTGCTTCACGACGGGATGGTTGCCGCCCATGACGACCCCGCCGTGCGCGGGATCACCGACGGTGATTTCGCGGGAGACGCGGCGGCGGAAGAGGTAGGGGGAAT
>RFSE01000094.1 GCA_009924135.1 Pseudomonadota bacterium
AGGTGGGGCTGAGTTGTCTTTGGGTGTGACGGTTCAGGGCGTGGGGGCGTTGACGTTGATCGATCTGGATGAGGTTTGCGTGACGAACATCAACCGGCAGATTCATGCACTCGATGGCACGGTCGGTCGCGCGAAAGTGGAGGTGATGGCGGAGCGGGTTCGGCAGATCAACCCGGAGTGTCGCGTGACGGCGGTCGGGGAGTTTTTCACGGAGGCGAGTGCGGAGCGTTTGTTCGCAGGCCCGTTCGATGGGGTGGTGGATGCGATCGATGCGGTGGCGAACAAGTGCCGGCTGCTGGCGTTGTGCCGGGCGCGAAGCCTGCCGGTGATCGCCTGCGGTGCGGCCGGGGGGCGGTTGGACGCGACGGCGGTGCGCGTGGCGGACCTCGCGGACGTGACGCATGACCGGTTGCTCGCGGAGGTACGCAAGCGGCTGCGGAAGGAGTACGGCTTCCCGGCGACTGGCAAGAAGCTCGAGGTCGCGTGTGTGTTCTCGCCGGAGTCGCCCGTGGCGGCGGAACCGCCGGAGTGCGCGACGCCGGGGGAGACCCCGCGATTGAACTGCGAGTGGGGCTACGGCTCGGCGACGTTCGTCACCGGGACGTTCGGTTTCGCCGCCGGCGGTTGGATGGTGCGGCGGCTGGCGGGATGAGCTTCAGCTCAGGGCAATTCTTCGAGGACGAAATTCCGATACCAGGCTTCGCTGGGCGGGCCGCCGTGGATTTGCACGGCAATGATGCCGAACTGCGGAATCTTGTCGTCCTCCTCCGTGAAATCCACGGTCTGCGTGCCGTTGATCGCGAGGCGGATGCGTTTGCCCTCGCAGCGGATCTCGTAGGAGTTCCATTCGTTGCGTTTCACCAGCTTGTCCGTGAGGGCGGGGTCGGCCTTGGCCACGACCTTGTTGCGGCGGGACTCGTCGTAAATGCAACCCCACCAGCCGTCGCCCATGTCGGCCTGATAGCCGCTGACCTCGTGATGGTTCGGGATGCGCTGGGTGCGGATCTGGACGCCGCCGTTGGCCTTGGCTCCGCCGAGGAGCTTGAACTCGAGGCGCAGGACGAAGTTGGTGTATTGGCGCGTCGTGGCGAGGAACTCGTTGCGCGGGACGTTCGCCGACATGCTGCCGCCGACGATCGCGCCGTCCACGATGCGGAAGGTCTTGTTCGTGTCGCCTTCCCAGCCGGCGAAGGTCTTGCCATCGAAGATTTTCACGGGCTTGGCCGGCTCGGCGGCGGAGAGGCTGAGACCGGCGGCGAGCAGCATTGGCAGGAGACGGAGCAGAGTGTTCATGGGGCCGTCTTAGCGACCGGCGGAAACGGTGTCGAGCGCGGACTTGCCGCTTTGGCGTGACCGGCGGCGGGGAGTGTGGCATTGCTCAGGCATGAACAAGCTCACTCCAGCGGCGATCAAGGCCGCCCTCCCCGGGGTTCCCCAATGGCGACGGACGGCCGCCGTCATCCGCCGGACTTTCGAGTTCAAGGACTTCGTCGTCGCGATGAAGTTCGTGAACGCCGTGGCAAAGGCGGCGGAGAAGGCGGAGCATCACCCGGACATCGACATCCGCTGGAACAAGGTGACGCTCGCGTTGACGACACACGATGCCGGCGGACTGACGGAGAAGGATTTCGCGCTCGCGGCGAAGGCCGATGCGCTGGCGGGCCAGTAGAATGCGATTGGTTGCCAACGAATCACGCGAATCAGGCGAATGGAAATGGGCTGATGCTAAGTCTCAATGAGATTTGGTACGAAGCGTTTGTAGCACGCTCCCTTCCCCCTCACCCCGGCCCTCTCCCCTGGGGAGAGGGAGCCACGTCGCCTGCGTTCGAACTGCTGGGCTGGTGACTACTTCGAGGGCTGGCTGACTTTCCCCCTCTCCCCGAGGGAGAGGGCCGGGGTGAGGGGTAAAGCGTGCAACGGAGGTAAAGTGCCGAATCGCTTTGAGAATTGGGATGAGATGGCTTGTCTGCATTCGCGGTGATTCGCGTGATTCGCGGGCAGTCCCTCCTCCGGTTCCGTTCCGGCCTTGGCAGAAGCCGACTCAGCGCGCACACTGCCGCCACAGTTAATTGCCACGTCATGCCCCGTCCCAACATCACGGTCGAGCAGTTCTATACGGACCACTCCGCCAAGCTGGACCTCAAGCTCCTCGGCGGAGCCATCGGCCTCAAGCACGGCATCCGCGAGCCGACCGTGAACCGGCCCGGTCTGGCGCTGGCGGGGCACACGAAGTATTTCGCGCGGCACCGCGTGCAGGTGATGGGCCACGCGGAGGTCACGTTTCTCAAGACCCTGCCCAAGGAGGAGCGGCTGAAGCGCTACGAAATGCTCTTCGGTTACCGGCTGCCGTGCATGGTCTTCTGCCGTAATCTCGCCCCGGACCGCGACTGCCTCCGTATCGCCGAGGCGAAGAACGTCCCGGTCTTCCAGTCGTCGCTCATCACGATGAAGTTCATCAATCTCGCCACGCTCGCGCTGGAGCAGCTCTTTGCCCCGCGCGGCAGCGAGATGGGCAGCATGGTGGACATCCACGGCGTGGGCGTGCTCATCCGGGGCGACAGCGGCATCGGCAAGAGCGAGAGCATCCTGGCCCTCATCGAGCGCGGCTACAGTCTCGTGTCGGACGACATGACCCGCGTCACGCTCGTGGACGGGCGGGACGTGGTGGGCACCAGTTCCGAGCTGACGCGCAACCACATGGAGATCCGCGGCATCGGCATCGTAAATGTCGCCGCGATGTTCGGCGCGAAAAGCATCCGGGCCGAAAAACGCGTCGATCTCATCATTACCTTGAAGTCCTGGGACGACGTGAAGGACGTGGACCGCCTGGGCATGGAGGAGGAGCACCAGGAAATCCTCGGCATGCAGATTCCGCACATGACGATTCCCGTGCGGCCCGGGCGCGATCTGGCCCGCCTCATCGAGGTGGCCGCGTTGCACGCCAAGCTCCGCCGCGCCGGTCACAACCCGGCCCGGGAACTCAACGACCGGCTCATGGCCCAGATGGCCTCGGCTACCGTTCCGCGCGGTTTGTAAAAACAGGCTTTCAAAGGCAGCGGCTTCGGCCTAGTCTCACGACCAGATGAGCGCAGCGAAAGACAACACCAGCGGCGGGGTGATCACCCGCGAACTGGTGGTGGGGAACAAGGTCGGCATCCACGCCCGGCCCGCTGCGATGTTTGTCAAGATTGCCAGCCGGTACAGTTGCGACATTTTCCTCGAAAAGGACGGCGAAAAGATCAACGGCAAAAGCATCATGGGCCTGCTCATGCTCGCCGCCGGCCCCGGCAGCAAACTCACGCTCGAAGCCACCGGCAAGGATGCCGCCCAGGCCACCGCCGAGCTCGAAGACCTCTTCCACCGCAAGTTCGACGAGGAGTAAGACGCTGGTCGCCGGTCCAAGCGGTCGCCCACGCCCCGACTTTGGACCTTGAACCTTAAACCTTGAACCTTAAACCTCAAGCCCGTGTCCGCACCCGACTTTAACATCAAATACGTGGCGCATCTCGCCCGGCTGAAGCTTTCGCCGGAAGAGGAGCAGACGCTCGGCGCACAGCTCGGCAACATCCTTGGCTACATCGAAAAGCTCAAGGAAGTGGACGTGACCGGCGTCGAACCGACCGCCCACGCCTTCCCGATGGTGAATGTCTTCCGCGCCGACGAACCCCGGCCCAGCCTCACCAACGAGGAGGCGCTCCTCAACGCCCCCAGGCGCGCCAGCGGCCTCTTCGTCGTGCCCAAGGTTGTCGAATGAAGTTTTTTATAAGGAAGGCAGGAAAGCTGGAACGAACTTGTCCACGCACGTTCGCCGCTTTTTCTCCTGCCCTCCTGCTCTCCTTATAAATTCATGCTCCACCGCCTCACCATTCACGAACTCACCGCCCGCCTCGCCCGCCGCGAAGTCTCTGCCCGCGACGCCATGCAGGCCTGCCTTGACCAGGTCGCCCGGGTGGACGGTGACATCCGCGCCTTCATCAGCCACGACCCCGCCGATGCGCTTGCGCAGGCGGACGCGGCGGACGCGGCGATTGCCGCCGGCGCGGACTTCTCGCAGCGCCCGCTCCTCGGCGTGCCGCTCGCGCTCAAGGACGTGCTCGCCGTGCAGGGCCAGCCACTCAACTGCTGCTCGAAAATCCTCGGCCAGTTCCGCTCGCCCTACGACGCCACGGTCGTCGAGAAACTCAAGGCGGCGGGTGCGCTCATCTTCGGCCGGTTGAACATGGACGAGTTTGCGATGGGCAGCTCGACCGAGAACTCCGCCTTCCAGACCACGCGCAACCCGTGGGACACCGCCCGCATCCCCGGCGGCTCCTCCGGCGGCAGCGCCGCCGCCGTCGCGGCGGACGAGTGCATCGCGTCCCTGGGCAGCGACACCGGCGGTTCGATCCGCCAGCCGGCGGCCCTCTGCGGCTGCGTGGGCCTGAAGCCCACCTACGGGCGCGTCTCGCGTTACGGGCTGGTGGCCTTTGCCAGCTCGCTGGACCAGATCGGGCCGTTTACCAAGGACGTGCGCGACGCGGCGACCTTGCTCGAAGTCATCAGCGGCCACGACTTGCGCGATGCCAGCAGCATTCCGCAGCCCGTCCCGCGTTACCCCCAGGCCCTCACCGGCGACATCAAGGGCATGCGCCTTGGCTTGCCGAAGGAATACATGGTCGGTGGCCTCGCCCCCGAGGTGAAGTCCGCCGTGGATGCCGCCGTAAAGCAGTTGGAATCCCTCGGCGCGACCGTGCAGGAGATTTCCCTGCCGCACACGGATTACGACGTGGCGGTCTATTACATCATCGCCACGGCGGAAGCCTCGGCGAACCTCGCGCGTTTCGATGGCGTGCGTTACGGCGCGCGCGTGGAAGGCGCGGACCCGTTGGAGATGTATGCGAACACGCGCGGCGCGGGTTTCGGCGCGGAGGTGAAGCGCCGCATCATCCTGGGCACCTACGTCCTGAGCAGCGGCTACTACGACGCCTACTACCTGCGCGCGCAAAAGGTCCGCACGCTCATCCGACAGGACTATCTGAAAGCCTTCGAGCAGGTGGACGCCATCGTCACGCCCACCACGCCCACGCCCGCGTTCAAGCTCGGCGAGAAATCTGGTGATCCGCTTCAGATGTACCTCTCGGACATTTTCACCATCGGATGCAACCTCGCCGGCATCCCCGGCCTCAGCCTCCCCTGCGGCTTCTCCTCTGACTCTCAACGTCGGCTTCCGATCGGCTTGCAGCTTCTCGGCAAACCCTTCGGTGAAGAATCCCTCCTCCGCCTCGCGCACGCCTACGAACAGAGCACGCCCTGGCACAAGGAGCACGCGCTTTAAACAGCCGTAGGCATTCAGAAATGTCCCGCGAAAGCCGCGAAGGGGGCGAAGAAAAATGCGCTCGGCCTTCGCGCGACCAGTTGCCTTTCCCGTTCTTGCAGCGGAGCGCCGGTCTCCAACCCGGCGCGATCCAGTCTCAGCCTGAACGCGCCGGATCGGAGATCGGCGCTCCGTTCGCCAGCCGAAGCGTCCGCCGGTCTCGGGTGGCACCCGCGTCTCGCGGGTGGTTTTCGGCGTCCCTCCGGAAACTCGGATGCGCGGAAACCCAATGCGTGCGTAACCCATCGGCCTCCGCCCGCCAGCGGATTCGGCGGGACGCCGAACCCGCCCCGCGAGACGCGGGTGCCACCCGAGGCGGGCCGCGCCTACGGTAACTGGCACCGCACATGTGGACGCGGGGCTCTGCCCCAAGGCAGCGCCACAAACGTCCCGAACTCGTCCTCCCTGTCCTGTCAACGCACTCCACCAGCATCGAGGTCGCTGACGTTTTACCGCAGGCGACTACGGTAGCGTGAGACTATGTCGACCCCCATTTGCCGACGGAGTCGGCGCGAGATAAGCGAGCATCTCGATCGTCGCGTTCCACCGGAGAAGCTCGCTCTCGTTCGCCTCGCTGCGCTCGATATGGGGTTCGGCAGGAGTCGAACCCAACCAGGGCTGCACGGCCTTCGCGTGACCCGGCCTTGTCCCTTCCTTGCTTTGCCCGGCGCACCGCCTAAGCTCTGCCCCAGTGAAAGTGCCGTCCGAAGTGCCCGTGATGATCTTGCCGGAAACCACGTTGTTTCCGCAGATGACGCTGCCCCTGCGCATTTTTGAGCCGCGCTACCGGCGGATGCTCACGGATGTGCTGGAGGGCGGGCGCATGTTCGCCGTCGCGCTGCGGCACCCGAAGTACAAGCGCGAGACACCCATGTCCATCGGCGGGCTCGGGCTGGTCAGCACGGCCATCGAACAGCCGGATGGCACGAGCCTGCTGACGTTGCTCGGCCTGGCGCGCGTGGAGTTCCTCGGTCCGGTGCGCTTGAAGCCTTACCGCGTGGAAGCCATCCGCGCCCTCGCCGCGCCGCCGGTGGAGGCCACGGAGACGGACGCCCTCGCGCGCAAGGTCCGCGCCCTCGTGCGCAAACGCGTTAAGCGGGGTTTTGACCTCGGCTTCGCCCCGCCCGCCGACCCCGAGCAGTCCAAGAAATTTCAACAGATGCAGGAGCTGGCGAACGCCTCCTTCCAGCAATTTGGCCGGCAGCTCGCGCGCGTCAAATCACCCGAGCAACTGGCCGACCTCGTGGCAAGCACGTTGATCGGCGATCCGTTGGCACGGCAGATTCTCCTGTCCACGCCGCAGATCGACGTGCGGTTACGGCATCTCTACCAGTTGCTGCAGGCCACCGAAGCGAGTTCCGAAACCTCCGAGTCATGACCGAGTCTCTTCCTTCCGCAGACGGCGGTGTCACGCGCGATGAGATCATGTCAGAGCTGTTCACCGCGACGGTGATGCAGCAGGCGCAGATGGCGGTGATCCTGCTCGGCCACATGCCGCATCCCGAGACCGGCCAGACGGTCGTGGATCTGGAAGGGGCGCGCATGTTCATCGAGCAACTGGAGATGCTGGAAGTGAAGACGAAGGGCAACCTGAGCCCGCTCGAAGCGCAGTTTCTCAAGGAAAGTCTTAACGGCACCCGCATGGCCTATGTGCAGGCGGTCGAGCATCAGGACCCGGCCTTGGGGACCCGGCCAGCGGTCCCACCCAGCGCGGCCCCGCAAGCTTTTGTGGCGCCGCCCGCTGCGCCGCCCGAGTCACCGGCGGCTGAGGACGATTCCCGCAAGAAGTTTTCCAAGAAGTACTAAGCCGCTCTTCCGCGCCCCTTACCGTGAGCACGCTCCTCCGCGCCCTGCGATTCTTCGGGCCCGAGCGCACGCGCATCATCGGCGTGCTGGCGCTCATGCTCGTGGGGATTGGGGCGAACCTGCTCAAGCCCTGGCCCGTGGCGATGGTGGTGGACTCGCTGAACGGCATTCAACAGCCGGGCCTGAAGGATGTGCTGTTCAGTCCCTTTGCCTTCGCCGTTTGCCTGCTGGCGATCACGGTCTTTCAAGGCGGCTTGAACGCGCTGCAAAACTACTTTGCCATCGCCATCGGCCTGCGCGGCCTGCGTCGCGTGCGCAACGAAATCTTCGACAAACTTCAGCGGCTCTCGCTCCGTTTCCATCAGGGACGCAACACCGGCGATCTCATCCATCGCGCGGCCTGGGATACCTATTCGTTCCAGACGCTCTTCCAGCAGGGGATGATGACCACGGCCAGCGCGGTGCTTTCGTTCGTGCTCATGGTGATTGTGATGGCGCGGTTGAATGGGCGGCTCACGCTCGTTGCGCTGCTGACTGTGCCACTGCTGGTGCTGGTTATTCGCGCCTTCAGCAAGCGCATGACGGAGCGGGGGGCCACCGCCCAGCAGGCGGACAGCCAGGTGACGTCGCTGGTGCAGCAGAGCATCACGGCGCACCCGCTCGTGCAGAGCTACACGCGTGAGGACCATGAGTCCGCACGCTTCGGCACGCACACGGAGCAGGCGCAGGAGCGTCGTCTCGCGCAGCATGGTTGGGAAGTCGCCTACTGGTGCGCGGTCACCACGGTGCTCGGTTTGGGGGCGGCGGGCATCCTCTGGCTTGGAGCCGACCAGGTGGTGCAGGGCAAGCTGACCATCGGCGAACTGCTCGTCTTCCTCGCCTATCTCGCGCAGTTCTACGAGCCGCTGAACCAGCTCTCGCACGTCGGCGCGACCGTCTCCAACGCCAGTGTCGGCGCGAAGCGGGTCTTCGAGATCCTCGACACGCCGGAGGAAGTGAAGGATGCGCCGGGGGCAAGGGAGGTGAGGAGGCAGGAGACAGGAGTCAGAAGTCAGAAGTCAGAAGGAGTTCCGAACGCAGGTACGCCGCAGATTCTGGCTTCTGACTCCCGGATTCTGAATTCTGGCACCGGTCCGCTTTTACTCCGTGGCGAGCTGACTTTCTCCGCCGTCACTTTCCGTTACTCGAATGACCGGGAAATCCTGCGCGGCGTGAGTCTCACCCTCGCCCCGGGCCAGTCCGTCGCCCTCATCGGGCCCAGCGGCGTGGGCAAGACGACGTTGCTCAATCTGGTGCCGCGATTCTTTGACCCCACCGGTGGCGCGATCCTGCTCGATGGCGCGGACCTGCGCACGCTGCGGGTTCGTGACTTGCGCGCCAACGTGGCCATTGTGTTGCAGGAGCCGATTCTTCTGCCCACCAGCATTGCGGAGAACATCGCTTACGGGCGTCCCGACGCGACCCGCGCGGAAATTGAAGCCGCCGCGAAAGCCGCCAACGCGCACGTCTTCATCGACCGCCTGCCGCAGAAGTTTGACACCATCGTCGGCGATGGTGCGGCCCGGCTGAGTGTAGGAGAACGTCAGCGTCTCAACCTCGCCCGGGCCTTCCTCAAGGACGCGCCCATCCTCCTGCTCGACGAGCCGACCAGCGCGCTCGACGCCGAAAGCGAGGCGCTGGTGGTGGAGAGTTTGAAACGCCTCATGCGCGGTCGCACCACCTTGATCGTGGCGCACCGCCTCTCCACGATCCGGGACTTGGACAAGATTCTTGTGATCGAAGATGGCCGCGTGAGCGAGGCCGGCACGCACGATGAACTGGTCGCGAAAGGCGGCTACTACGCGAGAGTGGTTAGCGGCCAGATCGCGCTGGATTGACCTTGGAGCGCGGGGCAACCGGTAGGGTGAGACTTCGTCGAGCCCCATTTGCCGACGCAGGACGCGCGAGCGAAGCGAGCATTATAAACGCTGGAATACTTTGGTTGAATCCTCACGGTCAGCCTTCGGACGCGCTCTCCCTCACCCCGGCCCTCTCCCGCTGGGAGAGGGCCGGGGTGAGGGAGAACGGCCACACAGTTCAGTGAGCAGCTTTTACCAAACAATTTCCACCTTTGGTAATGGCTGGAGTCAAATGCGAACCTCGCTTCGCTCGCACCGCTGCGCGGTATCGACGGCTCGACAGAGTCTCGCCCTACCACTTACGAAAGTTACTCAATCCACGAAGTAAAACTCGTTCGCGGAAAGCAGCACCTGCACGAGTTGTTCCCACGGTTTGAGCGCCGGCAAGGCGGGAGCATCCACGCCGCCAAAGTCCTTTTTCGCATCCCACTGCTTCACCGGCACGGTGCCGCCAGCGGCGGCGGCGGTGTTCAACTCCGTGATGACCGGAGCCCACTTGAACTCGTCGCTGTTCAAGTTCGCCCGGAAATCCACGATGAAATCCAGGGTGTCACCGGCCTTGGCCACCGTGGAACTGATGCGCAACTCCTCTGCTGAGTTGTGCACCGTCACCGTGCGCAACTGGCCCGCCGAACTGCTGACGATGAAGGCGCGGACGCCGTCGCCCGCACTGGTCTCATGCACGATGCGACCCTCGATGCTCACTACACAGTCGCGCGGCGCGACCCACCGGCGGATGACCGCGTGCTTGAGATCGTTGCCCGCGTGGCCGCCCTCGGCCGTGAGCTGCGCCCAGCCGAGTTTCGCGTCGGGCCATTGCGGACCGCCTTGCCAGGCCTTGCCGGTGAAGTGCGGGAGGGCGGCGAAGCTCTTGAGTTTGCGCGCCGTCTCGTCGTATTCGCCGTAGCCGTAGCGCCACTGGGTGGCCACGGGCGGTTGCGGCGGTTGGGGTGCGTTTGCTTCCGCGTCAGCCACGAAGCGCACGGCGGCGGTGGTCTGGCCGGGCGTTGGCTCGCGTTGGTAGAGCGCGCGATACAGCAGACGTACCTTGTCCTCGGGCGTGCTGAGATCGGCGAAGTCCTTCCGGGCGACGAGTGCCTTCGCCCGGCTGGCCACAAAGCCGTTGTTCAGGAAGAACAGGGCCTGCTGGGAAACGGTCGTCTCGTGGCGTTGGGGGATGTGCAGGTCCGGGTTGGCAAAATCGAAGACGCGGAAGACGCCGGGCAGATACTGGCGGTCCACGAGACCGTAGAGGCTGCGCCGCTTGCTGCCGAGCATGTCCACGGGCTTGCCGCTGGGACTCAGGTCCAGTTCGCCGCTTGCCGCAAGCAACGCGTCGCGCAATTCCTCGAAGTCCAGCCGCTGCCGGTTCGCGTGCCAGAGCAGGCGGTTGTCCGGGTCGAGGGTCGAGGGTCGAGAGACGAGGGCTGGCCGTGCCCGGCTCTCGACCTTCGACTCTCGACTCTCGACTTCACTAGCCTGCTGGTACGCCGCACTGGTCACAATCAACCGGTGCATGGCCTTCATACTCCAGCCTTCCGCCACGAAGCGGCGGGCCAGCCAGTCGAGCAGTTCCGGATGGCTCGGCAGTTCAGCGCGCAGGCCGAAGTCGCTCGGGGTCTTTACTAGCCCCGCGCCGAAGTGGTGGAGCCAGAGCCGGTTCACCATCACGCGGGCGGTGAGCGGGTTCTCGGGACTGGCGATGGCGCGGGCAAGTTCCAGCCGTCCGCTGCCGTGCGTGAAGGGTTGGCGCTGCGGGCCGGCGACGGCCTGGAGGAACTGGCGCGGTACTTCCGGACCCTTGTTCTTCGGATCGCCGCGCAAAAAAACGCGCGGGTTTTGCTGGGGCTCGCGGTCGGTGACGATCAACGCATGGGCGGGCGAGGCCGGCGTGCGGATGAGGTGCCGGTCCACTTCACCCTGAAGCTTCCACAACTCCTCGGTGACGCGCGAAGGAAAGAGCAGTTCGTTGTTCACGATGCCGACATCGGGCACGACGGCAGGCGAACTTTCGGCGTAGAGCACCTGGCGTAGGGCTTCGGCGTCCGGGTCGGCGAGGGCAGTGGGCGGTGGAGTCTTGTTCGCCTTCGCGGCGGCGAGCGCGGCCTGCCACTGCTGTTCGACCTCGGTGAACACCTTGCCGTAGCGTTCGGCGACTTCGCGTGGTGACTTGGGTGGAGAAGAGAAAGCGGTTTGGAGTTTGGAGTTTTGGGTTTGGAGTTGGGCAGGGTTGGCAGTCGCTGATTTTATTGGGTCTGGCGTCTGGGGTCTGGGGGCTGGGGAGGATGGATGTGAACTGCTGGCGTTGTAGGTGTGCCAGGGGGTCCAGAGGGGATCGGCGCGGCGCTTCGCCTGCTCCAAGTAGGCCTGCCAGCGGCGGACGGTCGCAGGGATAAGGTCCTGGTCCGTAAGGATCTGGTCGAAGCCCTCTTCGGGATACTTGTGCAGCTCGAACTGCGCGAGCAGGTAATCGGTCACGCGGGTCCGGACACGGGCAGCGGCTTCGGCACGGCGCGTGGCCATCGTGGTGTTCAGCTTGTCGAGGCGCGTCTGGTATTCCTTCTCGAACGCGGCGAGGGCGGTCGATTTCTCGGGAAACTCGATCTGCACCAGTTCGTCCGCACTGCTCTGGAACACGCCGTAGAGCGAATAGTAATCCGCCGTCGGAATGGGGTCGTATTTGTGGTCATGGCACCGGGCGCATTGCACGGTCAGGCCCATCGTGCCCCGCGTCACCACGTCGATCCGATCATCGATGATCTCGTGCGTCACGCCAATGAAGCGGCGGCCGACGGTGAGGAAACCCAGGGCGGCCAGGTCCTTGAGTTCCGGGTTTGGAGTTTGGAGTTTGGAGTTGGTAGTGGTGTTCGGAGGGGTTTGGCCAACCCGAAACTCCAAACCTGAAACACGAAACGGTGTTAATTGGTCACCTGCGATCTGGAGCAGCAGAAAGCGGTCATAGGGGAGGTCGTTGTTGAGCGCGTGTACTACCCAGTCGCGGTAGGCGTAGGAGTGCGGGTAAAAACGTTCCTCGCGCGCGTAGACGTAGCCCTTGGTGTCCGCGTAGCGCGCGACGTCGAGCCAGTGGCGTGCCCAGCGTTCACCGTATTGGGGCGAGGCGAGCAGGCGGTTCGCGAGATTTACGACTGTCGATTGCCGACTGCTGGTGGAGCAGGCTTTCGCAAACGCTTCGACTTCCTCGGTCGTTGGGGGCAGGCCGGTGAGGTCGTAGGTCAGGCGGCGGATCAACGTGCGCGGATCAGCGGGTGGCGAAGGCTTTAGGCCGTTGGCTTCGAGCTTCGCGAGGATGAAGTTATCAATCGGCGATTGCGGCCAGGCCAGGTCCTTGACCTTCGGCACCGGTTGTTCACGCGGCGGCACAAACGCCCAGTGGACCTTCTGACTTTGAACTTTAAACTTTGAACCATGAACTTCCTCCCGTGGGTCCGGCGCTCCGGCGCGAATCCACGCCTCGAAGTCCGCGACTTGCTGGGGTGAAAGTTTTTTCTTCGGCGGCATCTGCAAGTCTGCGCTCGGGTGGCGGATGGCCTTAAGCAGGAGGCTTTTCTCCGGGTCGCCGGGGACGATGGCGGGTTCACCGGACTTGCCGCCGAGCCGGAGGCCCTCGCGCGTGTCCACGCGCAGGCCGCTTTTGAGCGACTTGCTCTCCGCGCTGTGGCAATCATAGCAATGCTGCACCAGCACGGGCCGGATGCGCCGCTCGAAGAAGTCGAACTCCGTCGAAGGGGTGGCTCCTAATCCCTGGCTCCAAGCCCCAAAGAAGCACCAGGCTCCAAGCACCAACCACAACCCGCTGGCCCCTTGATGGCGCTTGGTATCTGGAGCTTCTCTGGAGCTTGGAGCTTGGATTTTGGAGCTTCTGTTTACGCCGGGCATCACGGTTCAGACGCCGCGCGGGCCGCCAGATTCGCAGGGATGCAACGCCTTCGCTTCCCGCGCGGTTTGCCCGTGCCACCGCCTACAGGGGATTACCGGCTTGTTTTGGCGGACCGCTTGCCTGACGCTTCCGTCAGCCAGCGAGCATGAGCCAGCGCGCCCTAGTCATTGTGCCGACCTATAACGAGCGGGATAACCTCCCTCCGCTCGCCGCCCGCATTTTGCAGCTCCCGGTGCCGGTGGACCTGCTCGTGGTGGATGACAACTCGCCCGATGGCACCGGCAAGCTCGCCGACGAACTGTCGGCGAAGCATCCGCAAATCCACGTCCTGCATCGCGCGGAGAAGAACGGTTTGGGCCGCGCCTACATCGCCGGGTTCAAGTGGGCGCTGGGCCGCGATTACGAGTTCATCATGGAGATGGACGGCGACTTCTCGCACAACCCGGACGACATCCCGAAGTTCCTCGAGGCGGCCAGGACCGCCGATCTCGTCATCGGCTCGCGCTACTGCAACGGCATCCGCGTCATCAACTGGCCGCTGAACCGCCTCGTGCTTTCGCTCGGGGCCGCCAAGTACGTGCGCGTCATCACCGGGCTGCCCCTGAGCGATCCGACCGGCGGGTTCAAATGTTTCCGCCGCGCCACCCTGCAGTCGCTTGATCTCGATGCCGTGCAGTCCAACGGCTACAGCTTCCAGATCGAAATGTCGCACAAGATCTGGCGGCAGGGCCTGCACATCGCCGAGGTGCCAATCATCTTCACGGACCGTTTTCAGGGGAACTCGAAGATGTCCAAGGGCATCGTGAAGGAAGCCCTCTTCATGGTGTGGCGGCTGTGGATTCAGAATGGGTTGAGAAGGTCGCCCCGACGCCGTGCGGAGCCGCACAACTGAGGAAGATGCAACATGACCCAGCTCCGAAAATGGATTGTCCTTCTCAGCCTGCTGGCTCAGTCGGAAGCTGTCCACGGCTCTGATCAAGTCAGCTCGTGCATCGGCAACATGAAGCAGATTGACGGAGCGGTGCAGCAGTGGGCCTTGGAACAAAAGAAGGCAGCGGCCGACACTTACTCACTGACCGACACCACGCTGCTGGCCTACCTCAAAGGGTCAGAACTACCCGCGTGCCCCGGAGGTGGACACTACATCGCGGGAACCAACGTGAGCGGCGAGCCTTCCTGCTCCGCTCACGGCACAATAGAACAGGCCGGAGTGGCATACAGACTGCGCCGAGCAGCCTACCGTCGGGAAGGCCAGATGAAAATCCTGCCGTGGGATGCGGTCGCCGTTGGCATCGTCTGCATGTTAATATGGTTGTTGTCAGCGAGGGGTGGCTTGTCCGAGCGGGGCAGGCGTGTGCTGGTTGCTTGTGTTTCCCCCGTTTCATTGGCGATGGCCGTGACCTTCATCTGGCTCATGAACAAGGGAGCTTACAGTCCGGCCCCGATTGGACAGCCACCCGGTATCCTGCTCACGTTCTCAGGTGAAATTGGCCTTTGGTTAGTCATGAAGGAGCGCGGTGGATTGAAGGCTTACGGTGTCGCAACGTGCTTGCTGTTGCCGATTGGCCTGTTGCTTTGCTTAGTGTGGGCTGACGCCCGCTAGTGGCTCCGAGCCGGTCGCAGTCCGCCCGCTCAATGTTGCTTGCCGCCGACGAGTCCCGCTGCGACAACGAGCCCCGCATGTTGCGCCGCGCCATTCTTATCCTCGCCCTCCTGGCCTCACTCGTCCCCGCCTTGGCCGCCGAGGTGCCCGCCAAGGACCGCATGGTCGTGCTGGTGACCATTGACGGTTTCCCGGCGTATGTCTGGAACGATCCCGCGCTGCCGATGCCCTTTCTCCAGCGGCTTGCGCGGGAGGGTGCGATGGCCAGGACGATGACAATCGCCAATCCCACCATCACCTGGCCGAACCACACCACGCTCGTCACCGGCGTCACGCCGGCGCGGCATGGCGTGCTCTTCAACGGCATGATGGTGCGCCAGGGACCGGGCCTGCCGCTTAAGCTCGAACCGTGGAAGAACAAGAACGAACTCATCCGCGTGCCCACAGTCTATGACCTCGCCTACAAGGCTGGCCTCAAGACCGCGCACGTGGACTGGATTCCCACGACCAATGCCGGGACATTTCACTTTGAGTTCGGCGAGCGGCCCAACGCGGCCAACCCTATCGAGAAGGAAATGCTCGCGGCCGGGCAGATCACGGCCACCGAGCTGAAGGAGTTCAACACGCGCAACCCGCCGTGGCGGGACGTTTACTGGACGCGGGCCGGCGTGCACATCGTGAAGGAGCACAAGCCCAACCTCCTGCTATTCCACCTGCTGAACACCGATGCGATCAATCACAAGTTCGGCCCCGGCAACCACGCCAGCCTTTCGGCCCTCGCCTTCGCGGACACCTGTGTGCGCGAACTATTCGAAGCCGTGCAGGCGGCGGGCTTTGCGGACAAGGCCACCTTCGTCATTACCACGGATCATGGGTTCAAGTCCGCCAAGCGCATCATCCGGCCGAACGTCGCGTTGCGGCAGGCGGGCCTGCTCCGAGTGCAAGGCCCCACGGTGACGTCGTGTGAGGCCGTCGCAAACACGCTCGGGGGCTCGGCGATGATTTACGTGCCTGACAAGAGCAAACTCGCCGGGCTCACGCCGAAGTTGAAGGACCTGCTCGGCAAGATTGAAGGGGTTGAACGCATTTACGAGCCGGCCGAGTACGCATCCATCGGGTTGCCCACGCCGGCGCAGAACGAACAGATGTCTGATTTCTACATCGTGGCGAAGGACGGTTATGCCTTCACTCACTATCCCACCGGGGAAGCGGTCGTGACCGAGGTGACGCCGGATGTTTATCCCGGCCACCATGGCTACCTGGCGAGCGATCCCCAGCTCAACGGCATGTTTGTGGCCTGGGGGCACGGCGTGAAGCACGGCGCGCAGCTCGGTGAAATCCGCAATGTGGACGTGGCTCCCACGGTCGCGGCGTTGCTGGGCTTGAAGATGGAGAACGTCGATGGGCGCGTGTTGGTGGAAGCGTTGGGGAAATGAGTAGTGGATAGGCAGGGCGCATGGCAGTCCGCCCGGGGATGGTTTTCGATGGGATTCCAGCTTGCCGCCTTGCGACGGTTGGTCCAGGCCGCAGTCGCGGCTGTAGCGGCGCTCTGTGAGCGCCGAGTTGGACGGCCAGCAGGACATTTGAGCGGGTTTGGTCGAGCGCATGCGCAACTCGCCGGTCACAGAGCGGCGCTACAGGGGGAGGCTCCGAGCGTTATGCAAGAAACTGAGATGTGCCCAATGACCAGCCTGTGCCGGGATATCCGTTGCCAAACGGCTCCGGTTCTGGCACCAACTTCAGCGTGCGCATCCGGCTGGCCAAGTACACGTTGACGCTGCTCCTCGCGGGCACGGCCGTGCACTCGTGTTTTGCGCCGGACAGCGTCACGCTGCGAATCATCACCGAGACCGGTTCGCGGGTGGCGCTTGAGGATCCGCTGACCTTTAACGCCGGCACCATCTATCAGGGACTGTCCGCGCTCGGCCATCTGGACAAGACCCCCCGCGCCGAGCGCAGTGCCATCGATAATCGCGCTTTTCCCGCCACGCTCGAATCCATGACCGTGGCGACCTGGCCGTTGCATCCGGGCCTGACGACCAAGGGCATGGTGGCAAAACCGGACGATGCGGCGATGATGCGGCGGCTGCAACCCGGCCTCACCCGCGAAGCCAATGAAAGGCTCAACCGCCGCGTGGGCTATCACCCGCCGATTCAGGATCCTGACATCGTCAAACCCCAGTTCGACCGCACTCTGCGCCAGTATCCTCAAAACCAGCCGGCCGACATCATTCATCCCGGCACGCGCCCGCCCTCGCTCACGGTTGACGGTTACGCCTGGCTGCGGCCGGCGAAGCCGCACATCGACGAGCCGAACCATGAGCGTCCGCAATATGACTATTCCGGCCCGCCGCTCCTCTTCACCGCCCCGGCTGAACTATTGAAGAATCCGTTGATCGCCAACGATCCTGGCATGATGCGTCTTTTCGTGCGGACGAACGAAGCCGGCATCCGTGATACCACGGCTGCTTCCGTGGCGGCGGCCAAACCGGTGCGCCGCCTGCGTTCCGGCTCGTTCTGGGATGCCGTGGAGGCCCCCAACAACCCGCGGTCGGACTACGACAACGCGTCTGATTACGAGGCCAAGGCGCGCAACACGACCAAGGCGCTCTTCGACCTCCGCGACCCGTCCAACCCCACATCGCCCAACGATCCGAAGCCTTCCTACGACACCCGCCCTTACTTCAATCCCGGGGCCCGCGGCCTGATCCGCGCGCCCAACGCGAATTGAACGTGGCCCCGGGCCGGCATCACCGTCCTCGTGGTAGTTCCCCGGCTTACTGTGAAATCCGTCTGCGTTTATTGTTCCTCCAGCAGTGCCGTTGATCCGCATTACGTCACAGCGGCGGTGGAGTTGGGTACGTTGCTCGGCGAGCGCGGCCTGACGTTGGTCTATGGCGGGGCGAGCGTGGGCCTGATGGGGCAGTTGGCGCAGGCGGTTCAGCGGGGCGGTGGGCGTGTGCTCGGAGTCATCCCGCAATCGCTTCGCGACCGCGAGATCGCCTACGAGGCGGCGGATGAACTCATCGTGACCCGCGACCTGCGCGAGCGGAAGGCCATCATGGAGTCGCGCGCGGATGCGTTTGTCGCCTTGCCCGGCGGCTTTGGCACGCTGGAGGAAGTGCTCGAGGTGCTCACCCTCAAGCAGCTCCGAGCACATCAAAAGCCCGTGGTCTTCCTGAACACGGCGGGCTTTTACGACCGGCTGCTCGCCATGTTCGAACAACTCTTCGAACAGCGCTTCACCAAGGCGGATCACCGTCATGCCTACAGTGTCGCCGCCACGCCGGCGGAGGTGCTGCCCCAGCTCGCTCACCCGCGGCCCATGCCGGAAGTGACGAAGTGGTTTTAGTTTCCCGGCACTTTCCAGCGGCCCAGCAGTTGCAGGTCGTCCACCAGAAATTCGCGCGGGCCATCGCCCCGGAACTCGATGCTGAACGTGTCGGCGCTGGCGACGGGGAAGTTGGGGAACGAACTGAAGGCCAAATCCACGCGCTGCCACTTGTCGTTCAACGTGGCGGTGATGGTCGACGCCACGGTGACGGCGTGGGCGGTGCCCGCCTGAGCGTGCAACGTGAAGCGTGCTTCTCCGGCCCCGCCAGGTGCGCGAAGCCACACGCGCATCCCGGTGGCCAGTTGCAGCGAGTAATGCCAGCCGCGCACGCGGGGCGTACATACTTCCACGGATGGTTTCCCAGCTGGCAGCGAGACCGCGAGCGAAGCGTTGCCGTCGTGGGCCTGGGGCGAGGATTTCAAGGCCGGAGCGTCCGGCGTCACGAGCAGCCAGCCATCGAGCCCTTCCTCAAAGCCATCCAGAAACGGCCAGAAGACGCGCGAAGGCTGTTCCATTCCCGCCTGTCGTGGAGACACTACGCGCATGGGCGAGAGGATGGCCGGGGCCTTCGTGCCATCGCTGACGAAGTACACGAGCGGCACATCGACTTCCGTGACGGGCAGCGTCGCTTCCCAAGTCTTACCGCGCCGGGCCATGGGCACGGTGCGCCAGTCGCGGGCGGGCCAGTGTCCTGGAGCATCCGCACTATAGTAGAGGACGACGGGATCCGGAGTGGCCGGCGCAGGCGAAAGCCAGCGGACTTTCAACTGCTCGGCGAGATGCTCGACAGCGAGGGCGGTGAAACCGTCAGGTCGCAACGCGTTCGTGACGATCCCGGCGGGGTAGAGCACGGGATCGGCAATCCACGCATCCGCCGCCGGCTTGGTTTGCGCGCCGACGACCAATGCGCTGGACAGCAGCGCAAACGTGATCCCAGAACAGGGGCTCACGGATGGCTTACTTGCCGGACTTGCCGGAACTGCTGCCGCCGCCCTTGCCCTCGCTCTTGCCCATGCCGGCGGTGAGGATGGAGCCGGTGACCACGCCAATCGCGAAGAAGACGTAGTACATGATCGCGGAGGGCAGGGTGATCTTGTTGGGCAGCAACGGTGGCAGCGTGAAGTCAACGGTGCCGCGATTTTCGCGGCCCAGCAGCACGAGGACGAACAGGACAAACAGCAAAAAGGCGATTTTCAGGAGGAGTTTCATGTTGGTAAAACGACCGGTTGGACAATAGCAGCTTTGCCCGCCGTTGCCAGTCCGCAATGGACGATTTTTTGCATCCTGACTCTCCGGTCCTGCTCCTGTTCCTACTCCAACTCAATGAGTGGTTGAGGATGAGTAGGAGTTTGAGCAGGAGAATGAGTGCGAAAATTTCCGCCAGCGCTTGCGCCGCGAGCGAACCGACCTACCCTCCAAGCCGATGAGCATCGCAACCCGAACCGGCGACAGCGGCACGACCGGTCTGATGTACAACCGCCGGGTGTCCAAGTGCCACCTGCGCGTCGAGGCCTACGGCACCGTGGACGAGCTGAACGCGGCCTTGGGCCTCGCGCGGGCCTCGTCGCAACATTCGTTTGTCAGCGACAATCTGCTCGTCATCCAGCAGGACCTCGTGACCTTGATGGGCGAGCTGGCCACCGGCACAGAGGACTTGCTGCGCTACGCCAAGGACGGTTTCAGCCTCGTGACCGCCGCGCTGACGGCGAAGCTCGACGTGCTCGTGGCCGAAATCGAGGCGCAGAGCATCACCTTCAAAGGCTGGGCCACGCCCGGCGCGACGCTGAACAGCGCGGCTCTGGACGTGGCCCGCACCGTGTGCCGTCGCGCCGAGCGCCGCGTGTGCGCGCTGCACGAGGCCGGCCAGCTCCACAACCCCGAGATCATCATCTACCTCAACCGCCTGGCCGACCTCCTCTGGCTTTTCGCCCGCTGGGTGGAGACGGAAGTAGGGCGATAGGAGTTGGGAGAAGGCAGTTGGGGATCGTTTTCAGAGCGCCGGTCTCCGCCCCGGAGCGTACAGGCAGTCCACCATCGCGCCGGGTCGGTGACCGGCGCTCGAATATGGTAGCTTCGAGTGCTTTGTTTTGATGGCGATCTGGGCTTTTGTTTGAACGCGCGGGCAGGGCTGCCCGCGCTACGGTGGCGGCTCTATATTCCGCACGGCCCCCTCATCCCGGCCTTCTTCCTTGGTGGGGAGAAGGAGAAGACCGGTCGCGCTTGGGACTATGCCACTCTTGTCAGGTTCGGTGTCCGGGCTAAAGTCGGGCCATGCCGTCTGTTACCATCGCCGGCTCGGCCGGTTCGCTCGAAGGGCGATTTCATCGGGCAGCGAATTCTGAGGCGCCCGTCGCGCTGGTGTTGCACCCGAACCCGAAGTTTGGCGGGACGATGAACACGCTGGTGGTCTATTCGCTGTTCACCACGTTTCAGGATGCGGGATTCAGTGTGTTGCGGATTAATTTTCGCGGCGTGGGGCGCAGTGCGGGGGAGTTCGCCGGCGGAGCAGGGGAGCTGGCGGATGCGCAGGCGGCGTGGGCATGGTTGTGCGCGGAGTGTCCGCAGGCGAAGGGGAAATGGATCGCGGGTTTTTCGTTTGGTTCGTGGATCGGGTTGCAATTGCTGGCGCGCGAGGGTGGGTGCGATGGGTTTGTTGTGGTCGCGCCACCGGCGAACAATCTGGATTTTGGTTTTCTCACCGAATGGCGCACTCCGGGCCTGATTGCGCATGGCATGGCGGATCAGCTCGTGCCGGAGGATGTGGTGAAGCAACTGGTCGCACGGCCATGTGCGCCGGGCGTGTCGGTGGAGTATGCGCCCATTGCGGGGGCAGGGCATTTCTTTGATCCGGGACAGGAGGAACTGGTGCGCGTCGTAGGCAGTTACGTGAAGCAGCGTGCTGGGGAGCGCTGTAGCGGCGCTCCATGAGCGCCGGGTTGCGGCAACTACGTGGCCAGGCGGTTACGATCGTAAGTGCGCGCAGCTCGACGGTCATAGACCACCGCTACAGCTACGCGGAGCGTTGGAAGACGCAGAACAATTCGTCGCCGATGCGTTTCGTGGAGGCGAGGCGGAGTTGAAAGGCGTCGCTCAAGTGAGCGAAGCCCACACCGTCGGCGATGGTCGGCGCGTTACGCCCGCCGATGAGGCGTGGGCAGAGGGTGAGGTGAAGTTCATCGACGAGGCCGGCGCGGAAGAGCGCGTCGTTCAACTCGCCGCCGCCTTCGCAGAGGAGCCGTTGGACTTTCCATTCCTTGCGGAGCCAGGCGAGCGCGTCGGTGAAATCCACTTCGTCTTTCCCGGTTACTCTCACTGCATCGACCACGGTGCGGAGTTTTTTTAAAGCAGCTGCCGGGGCACGCTCACTGGTGAGCACGAGGATCGAGGAGAAGCGGTGGCGGAAAATTTCAGCGTCGGGCCGGACGGAGCCCGAACCGGAGACAATGACGCGTAGCGCGTATTCCGCGAGGCCGCGACGGAGGCGAAGTTTGCGATAGCGATCCGCACCCACGCTGAGCGTGTAGTTGTTCAGGTCCACGGTGCGTGCGCCACTCATCACGGCGTCGGCAGTCGCCCGTAGTTCGTAGAGATGATCGTGATCGCGCGGGCTGCTGAAGGTGGCAACGGCGCGGTTGGCCGTGGCGATCTTGCCGTCGGCGGTCATCGCCATGTTCACGAAGACGAAGGGCAGCAAGGGCGTTTCGCGTTTTGGGTTTGGAGTTTCGCGTTGCGGGCGTGAGCGCATGGACGGTCGAACTAAAAACCCGAAACCCAAAACCCGAAACCCGAAACTTAAACAATTAGCATGGCGTCGCCGTAGCTGAAGAAACGGTAGCGCGCGCGCACGGCCTCGGCGTAGGCGGCCAACATGCGTTCTCGGCCCCGCAATTCACCCGGCGCGGCAAAGGCGCTCACGAGCATGAGCAGCGTGGATTGTGGCAGGTGAAAATTTGTGAGCAGCGCATCGACGATGCGAAATTGATACGGCGGATGAATGAAAATGCGGGTGCGGCTTTGCAAAGCTGAAAGCTGAAGGCTGAAGGCTGAAGGCTGCACTGCGCTTTCCAGGACGCGCACGGTGGTGGTGCCGATGGCGATGACGCGGCGGCCTTCGCGTTTGGCGGCATTGATGGCCTCGGCGGTTGCGGCAGGGAGTTCGAAACGTTCCTCGTGCATCACGTGATCAGCGAGTGTCTCCGCCTTCACCGGCGCGAAGGTGCCAAGACCAACGTGCAATGTGACGAAGTGGATCTGCACCCCGCGTGCGCGGAGTGAATCGAGAATCGCCGGTGTGAAATGCAGTCCGGCGGTCGGTGCGGCCACGGAGCCGGCCGGCTGCGCGAAGACGGTCTGATAACGCGTGTCGTCCTGCGCTCCGGCGGTGCGTTCGATGTAGGGCGGAAGCGGTATTTCGCCGTGTGCGTCGAGTTCGTCAAAGATGTTCGATGTGCCCGTGAAACGGACGCGGCAGTGGCCTTCAGCGCTTTTCTCCAGAACCGTGACGCGCACGGGAGAAGCCGCGCCGGCATTGGTCAGCAGATGGATTTCCGTTCCGGCGCGGACCCGTTTGCCCGGACGTAACAGGGTCCACCACTCGTTCAAGGCGACTTCCTCGACCAGCAAGAGTTCGACCAAGCCGCCGCTGGCCGGCTTTTGTCCGCGCAACCGGGCGCGGATGACGCGGGAGTTGTTCAGCACCAACACGTCACCCGCCCGGAGATAGTCCGGCAGGTCGCGAAATTGCCGGTGTTCCAGTGCTTGAGTCGCCCGGTTCACGACCAGCAGACGCGAGCCATCCCGCGCGACGGCGGGCGTTTGCGCGATCAGTTCCGGGGGGAGCGGGTAGT
>RFSE01000095.1 GCA_009924135.1 Pseudomonadota bacterium
CGTTGTCCATCATCCAGGCCGGAAGCGTGAGATGATAGGGGTTCCGTTGGACTTCCCCGACATGGAAGGTCAGTGCGGTGATGAGGTCGGCAAGGTCCGGCACGCTGATCTCCACCATGAGGTTGGGCGACGCCATCGCCCCCCAGAACTCCGTCTCCACGGCGACAGTGTGAAAATCCGGCGGCAAGGTACGCAAGGCATCCAGCACCAGATGGTGCGTGCCGATGTGGGAACTGTTCCAATCCGCCTCATGCGGGAAGAAGATGGCCGCCGGCCGGTGCCGCAGGAGAAGTTGCGCGATGGTCTGAACCGATGCCGTCCAGTGCGCCTGGTCCTTCGCGCGCGTTGCAACATTCACCTTCTCCAAACCACCCGGTTGCGTCGGCACCAAGCCGAAGCCGATGCAGTCGCAGCACGCCTGAAGCTCAGCCCAGCGCCCGGCCTGCCGCGCTTTATTGCTGCCCTGGGTGACGGCGACATTGATGACGTTCCAATTCGCCTCGCGCAGCAACCGCAACGCGAGCCCGCCAATGATGACCTCGTCATCCGGATGCGGGGAGAAGATGAGCGCGACGGGCGCATCGGCAGCGAGACTGGGACGGGGGCAACGCGGGAAGCCGCCCAGCGGCCAGTCCTTGCCGGCTTTGGCCAGGCGGGCGTATTCCGAGACGAAGTGCAGGTACGGATTCATGACGACTCGCCGCAGGCTAGCGGGCACAGGGGCCGCCCGGCAATCCCGGAACATCATGAACCAGACGGAAATGCGCTGAGTCGCAAACGTCCGAAGCTTGCGCTGGGACTCAGTTGCGGCTATGCAATCCGCCCGGCGTCCGCGCCGTGCATACATGAGCGACATCCTCGTTATCGGCCATCGGAACCCTGACACCGACGCCATCTGTTCGGCGATCGGTTATGCCGAGTTCAAGCGCCGCACGGGCATGCGCAACGTCGAGGCCGCGCGTTGCGGCGACACCAACGACCGCATCGACTTCGTTCTCAAGTCCTTCCTCGTCCCGCCGCCGCGCTTCGTTTCCGACGTGTCGCCGAAGGTGCGCGACGTCATGCAGACCAACGTCATCGCCGTGCCCCCGACCGCCTCCGTCAGCGAGGCGCTCGGCATCATGGACGAACGCAACATCCGCGTGCTCCCTGTGCTCAACGAAGACCGCTCCTGCCGCGGCCTGCTCTCGCTCTTCAAGCTCAGCAAGTTCTTCTTCGCTCCCGGCAACCGCCTCTTCGACTCCCGCCGTGTCGTCTCCACGATGCGCCAACTCGCCCGCACGCTGGAAGGCAAGCTGCTTTTCTCCGTCGATCCCGACCGTGAGGAAGATCTCGTGATGATGATTGGCGCGATGAGTCTTGAGGCCTTCGCCGAACGACTCGAAACCTACCCACGGGACAAGCTCGTCGTCGTGGTGGGCGACCGCTGGGACATCCAAAACCTCGCCATCCGCGAACGCGTACGTCTGGTAATCGTGACAGGGGGGTTGCACATCGAGCCCAAGACCATCGAATCCGCCAAGAAAAACGAGGTCAGCCTCATCGTCTCGCCGCACGACAGCGCCACCACCGCGATGCTCTGCCGCGGCGCCATCTCCGTGAGTCACATGCTGCACGAGCACTTCCTCACCTTCCGCGAGGATGAGTCGCTCACCGACGTGCAGCCAGTCGCAACGGCCTCGGCCTTCCAGGCCTTCCCCGTCGTGGACCGCACGGGCCGCACGGTGGGAATTTTGTCGAAGTCCGACTTCCTCAAGAAGGTGGATCGCAAGCTCATCCTCGTGGATCACAACGAATTGTCCCAGGCCGTCGCCGGCGCGGACAAAGTCGAAATTCTGGAGATCATCGATCACCACCGGATCGGGGCATTAACCACCCAGCAGCCCATCCTCTTCCGCAACGAGCCGGTGGGCTCCACCAGCACCATCGTGGCCGACTGCTTCTTCCGTTACGGAGTTGAGCTGCCGCCGAGCATTGCCGGCCTGCTGCTCGCCGGGCTTGTGTCCGACACCTTGAACCTCACGTCGCCGACCACCACCGCCCGCGATGCCGAAATCCTCACCAAGCTGGAGAAGCTTTCCGGCGTCAACGCCACGGAGTTCACTGAGAAACTTTTTGCCTCCGGCTCGCTCCTGACCACGAAGCCCGCCACGCAGGCCATCACCACCGACTGCAAGGAGTATGTGGAAAACGGCCGCACCTTCAGCGTTGCGCAAATTGAGGAGCTGGGTTTCGACCAGTTCTGGAAGCGCAAGGCCGAAGTGCTCGCCGCGCTTGATGCTTACCGCGAGCAAAAGAACTACTACATGGCCACGCTCCTGGTGACCGATGTAGTGCTGCAAGGCTCGCTATTGCTTGTCGCCGGCGAGAAGGCCTTTCTCGACAAGGTGGACTACCCGAAGCTCGAACCCGGCATCTACCAGCTCGACGGCGTGGTCTCCCGCAAGAAGCAGTTGCTCCCCTACCTCACGCACTGCCTCGCGCAGGTGAAGACCTGACCTTCCTACCGTTGCGGGCGCAGCAGGCCGCTACTACTTCGCCGAAAACCGATAAACGGTGGTGCTCTTCATCGTCTGGCCGGGCTGGAGTATCGTACTCGGAAACGACGGCTGGTTCGGCGAGTCAGGATAGTGCTGGGTCTCGAGGCAGAATCCGTTGCGGAACTGGTAAGGCTTGCCGCTCTTGCCCGTCAGCTTGCCATCGAGGAAGTTACCACAATAAAACTGCAAGCCGGGTTCGGTGGTGAGCACCTCCATCACGCGCCCCGTCGTGGGCTCATGCACAATCGCGGCCAAGGCGAGGCTCCCATTCTGGCTGTCGAGCACCCAGTTATGGTCGTAGCCACCGCCGAACTTCATCTGTTCGTCCGTCGCGTTCACGCGCTCGCCGATGGCGTGGGCCGTGGAGAAGTCAAACGGCGTGCCCTTGACGGAGCGTAGTTCGCCGGTGGGAATAAGTCCGGCAGTCACCGGCGTGGTCTTGGATGCCTTGAAGGTCAGTTCGTGGCCGAGGATGTCGCCGTTGCCCTCGCCCTTGAGGTTGAAGTAGCTGTGCTGCGTGACATTCACCGGCGTGGCCTTGTCGGTCGTGGCCAGGTAATCAATGCGCCAGTCGTTGTCCTCGCCGAGCCAGTAGGTGACGCTGAGGGTCAGGTTGCCGGGATAGCCTTCCTCGCCGTCCTTGCTGATGTAAGTGAACTTCACGCCCTGCGCGCCGGGCTTGCTCAAGGCCTCACCACGCCAGACCACCTTGTCAAAGCCCTTCAAACCGCCGTGGAGCGAGCACGGCAGGCCGCCCGGACTGTTGTTGGTTGCCAGCGTGTATTGCTTGCCACCGATGGAGAACTTACCCTGCGCAATGCGGTTGCCGTACCGGCCCACGACTGCCCCGAAATACGGCGTGTCCTTGATGTATTCGGCAAGGGTGTTGTAACCCAGCACGATGTCGGCGCTTTTGCCTTTGCGGTCAGGGGTTTCAAGGCTGACCACGATGGCCCCGTAGGTCATCGCCCGCAGCTTGATGCCCTTCGTATTGGTGAGCGTGTAGATTTCAACCGGAGTGCCGTCGCCGGTTTTGCCGAACGGTTGCGCCTGGGGTTTCCCGGCGGCAATTGCAGAAGTGAGGGTCGTAATGGCCATGAGGCAACTGAGCAAAGATTTCATGTGCTGATGGACAGAGCCTAATCGCCGTGCAGCCGGGGACAAGACTGGAATGCGTACCTTTTTTCCATGTGACAACTCTGGTGAAGTTGTTTCCATTCAACGCACATGCAACACGACCTTTCGTTGGCCAATCAAACCGTCCTCGTCACCGGCGGCACCCGCGGCTTCGGCGCCGGCATCGCCGAGGCATTTGTCCAGGCCGGCGCCCGGGTCTGGATTACCGGGCGAAATGAGACCCAACTCGAAGCCACCGCCGCCCGCATCGGGGCGACGCCCTATGTTGCCGACGTTGCCAACGGGGCGGCGTGGGATCAACTGCTGCAGTCCATCCTCACGATCACGGGCCGGCTGGACATTCTCATCAACAACGCCGGCGAAGGGGTAAAGATCGGACCGGTCGCTGAACAGACGGACGAGACCATCGCCCAATCGCTCGCCAGCAATCTCACCGGCACGATCCTGGGCTGCCGTCGCGCTGCGGCGATCATGCAAACGCAAGGCAGCGGGTTGATCGTAAACATCGGCAGCGCCTGCTCCACGCACGCGTGGCCGGGCTGGGGTGTTTATTCGGCGGCCAAGGCCGGCCTGTTGCAGTTCAGCCGCTGCCTGCTTACCGAGATGCGACCGCATGGCGTGCGCGTTACTTCCGTGCTTCCGTCGTGGGGCCAGACCGACTTTACCGAGAGTGCCCAGTTGCCTCCGCGCCCGGCCGACGTGCTCGCCAAGTGCATCACCCCCGCCGACCTCGGCACCTTGCTCGTGCAAGTCGCACAAATGCCCACCCACCTCGTGACCGAGGAAATCAAGCTCTGGCCGATGGTCCAGCCACTGGGGCAACTGTGAGCATCGACCTGGGCAGCGATTCACGCCAGCGGATGCTGGACAGCGAAAAACACTAGGGGCACGCTGGCTCCATGAAATCCGGTCCGCCAACTGTTCCCACTCAGCCCGAAGCTTCTCCGTCAGCCAACCACCCCGGGACGACACCCCGGCAGCATTCCAAAATCGGAGCGAGGCTGCTCATCAGTAGTTTGATGCTGCTCGCAACGTTAGTTCCGGGCTTCGCGGCTCAGTTCGTCCTGTTCGATGTGACGTTTACGTTCACCAAGACGGACGCGGACAATTCCACCCCGAGCAAGTCGCATTACTACGTCCGCGGCGACCGGTTGAACCCCGACCGCCCGCGCGACTGGACGGCTCCGGTGGATTACCGCAACGGGACCATTCACATCCGCACCGAGGTTCTGGAGAAGCCGGCTGGCGGCGAGCCCACCACCTGGAGCATTTGCTACATTCCCAATCGCGGACAGGGCAATGGTTACGGCTGCACCGGCACGGACGTTTACCGTGAGAAGGGCGTCTATGAGAAAGACGTGCCCATGAAGTCGTTCTGGCAGAACGATGCCATCATATGGACCGAGGGTATCAAGCAGATGGACCTGGTGATGAAGGATAACAGCGGCGGCAGCGGTCATGCCCACAAGCGCGCGGACCACGAGAAGTTCTTCCCCACCAAAATGCGGATCACGGTGGTGCAGGTGTCTGCCGGTGCCAAATACGATCCCAGCCTCGTGCCGGATCTGCCCAAGAAGGCGGACGCGAAGACGCCCGCGTCCAACACCCCGGCCAACGCTGCCAGCAAGTGACGCAGGGCTGACGCCAGCTTCAGCATGAAACGCATAGTCGGCTTCCTGATGGCCTTGGGGCTGGCTCAGTTCGTTGCACTGACTGCCGCTGAACGCTTCGATTCCGTTTACCTGTCTGAGTTCCTGGCGATCAACCGCGCGGGTCTGCGCGACAATGACGGCGATCATTCCGGCTGGATCGAGCTCTACAACGGCGGCAACAGCCCGGTGAATCTGGCCGGCTGGAACCTCACGGACACCCGCACCAATCTCACCCGCTGGCGCTTCCCTGGAGTGGTCCTGCTGCCGGACAAATACCTGCTGGTCTTCGCCTCGGCCAAGGACCGCACGAAGGACCTCGCGCACCTGCACACGAACTTCAAGCTCGCGCCCGAAGGCAATTACCTCGCGCTGGTGAACCCGCAAGGCGGGGTCGTGTCCGAATTCGCGCCAGCAACTCAATCACCCGATGTCTCGGATGGCCGGGTGCGAGGTGAACCGGCGATTCGCGGCTACTTCAACCAACCCACGCCCGGTCGTCCGAATGCCAGCGGCGGAATCGGGTTCGCACCGGAAATCGCCTTCTCGCACCCGAGCGGGAATTTTACCGAGCCGTTCACGTTGACGCTATCGACTGGTCCCGTGACCAACGCCGTCATCCGTTACACGCTGGATGGAAACCTGCCCACACAGACTTCGCCCGTGTGGCCGGGGCCTTTGCTCATCACCAACACCGTGAGCCTGCGTGCCCGCGCCTACCAGGCAGGGCTGCTTCCGGGCGCGCCGCACAGCGAGGTTTATCTGCGGCTGGCAACGAACACGTTCAACTTCACCTCCACCCTGCCCTTGCTGGTGATGCACTCGCGCAGCAAAGACATCCCCGGACCGGGCCGCAGTGCTCCGCTTCAGCTTTCGTTCTTTGAGCCGCTCAGCGGCGTTTCATCCCTTACCAATCCACCAACGCTGAGCACCCGGGGTGGTTTTCACACACGCGGCTCCTCCTCGTCCGGCATGCCTCAGGCGGGATTTGCCGTCCATTTCTACGACGCGGCGTTTGACGAGGAAAGAAAACGCGCCCCGCTGGGACTGCCGGCGGAATCGGACTGGGTCATGTACGCGCCCAATAGTTTCGATCCGGTGCTGATCCACAATCCCTTCATCCACCAGCTCAGCCGCGACATGGGCCGTTACTCGTCCCGGACGCGGTTCGTGGAAGTCTTTTTGACCAGCGGCAACACCCCGCTGCAAAGCAACAGCTACCACGGCCTCTATGTGCTCGAGGAGAAGATCAAGATCGGCAAACGGCGCGTGAACATCGACCACCTCGGCGCGGAAGACCTGGAGCCGCCGGATGTCACGGGTGGTTACATCTTCAAAATCGACCGCACCGGCCCCGGTGAAAGCGGTTTCGGAGCGGGCGGCACCACGGTGGTGCATGTCGATCCCAAGGAAGCCACCCTGCGGCTGCCGCAACGGCAAGCGCAACTGAACTACGTCCACAAATACTTCCAGGACTTCGACCGCGCCCTGCAAGGCCCGAAATGGCGCGACCCCGAAGTGGGTTATCCGGCCTATTTTGATGTGTCCGCCGCGATTGATTTTCACGTGCTGGAAGTCCTGAGCGGCAACGTGGACTCCATCGTGTTGAGCACGTATTTCCACAAGCCACGCAACGGCAAGCTGACCTACGGCCCGCATTGGGATTTCGACCGTGCGCTGGGTTCGACGGACGGACGCGACGACAATCCCCGGCAATGGAACACTGGACCGTTCTTCAGCGGTCCGTGGTGGCCGCGCTTGTTCAGCGATCCGGACTTCTGGCAACTCTGGGTGGACCGCTGGCAGGAACTGCGGCAAACGCATTTCTCCGTGACCAACCTCCACGCTGTGGCCGACCGCCTCGCCGACGAAGTGCGCGAGGCCCAGCCGCGCCAATATCGTCGCTGGAACTTCCAGCCGCGCGGCGGCTCCTATCAAAGCGAAATGAACCACATGAAAGCGTGGCTCTCGAACCGCGTTGATTTCGTGGATCAACAGCTCACGCCGCACCCGCAACTGCTTCCGCCGGGAGCAAGCAACCCCATGGTAATTCAGTTCTCCCCGACCTCCACCAACACGACGATTTACTACACCTTGGACGGCCTTGACCCACGTCTGTCGCAAGGTGCAATCCGTACCAACGCCATGGCCTACACCGGTCCCATAATGCTAACCACCAATACCCGGCTGATCGCCCGCGCGCACAATCCGAAGATGCGCCAGAACGGCGGGCCACCCGTTTCGACCCCGTGGTCTGGGCCGGTCACGGTGAGCCGGTAACGTGAATAGGTGCGGGTTTCGTAGCGCGGGCAGCCGTGCCCGCGCGATCTCGCCCCCGCCGTGGCTGCAACGCGCGGGCAAGGTTGCCCGCGCTACGATGCCGTGGGCATTGCCCCGGTCCACGACATCAGTACGCAACTGAGCCGGGGCGATGCAGTTGAGCCACGGATGGAACACGGATTAAACACGGAGCCAACTGTGCCGTGGCCGTCTCGCCCCGCTGCTTGACCCGCACCGTTTGGTCCAGGCAGGCAACTTCGACAAAAACGCGTGTTCACCTCGTCCCCATCCGTGTTCCGTCCGTGTTTCATCCGTGGCCTATGAATCGGTCCGGCTGAGATGTCCTCTGGTGAATTGCGCCCCCCTCTGCGCACTTGGCAGCGTCCGCATAAGCAAGTACTACTTTGCCATGCTGAAGCGAATCCTCCTGCTCCTCGGCCTCGCCGTGCTGCTTCCCGGCTGCATCGAGTTCGAGCGCCAGACGGTCACGTACGAGCATGACCCCAAGGCTGACACGCTTCTCATCCATCAGGCTTACCACGGCCTTTACGGTGCGGACGACGTCACGCAGTTGAGCCAGCAGGAGCGCGAACAGCTCGCCTCGGTCATGAAGGGCCAGCGCACCTTCTTCTTCGCCAATTGGATTTTTGAACTGAACGTCGAGGGCTTCAAAAATCAGCTCACGGAAATCGCCACCCCAAAGAGCAACTCGCTGGAAGAGGCCCACCGCCGGGCCCAGACGAACGTCCTAGCCTTGCTCGTGGCGAACGTACGCGTCGAGAACGGGAAGTTCTATCTGGATGACCAGGGCCGGCCCTGCGGCACGCAACGCGTCACGATCCGTAACGTCAGCAAAATTATTGAAGCCGGCAACGCCTTGATGCGACGGGCGTTGGAAGTGGAGATGAAGAAGCTCGATTCCGCCGCCGAGCGCGCGCTGATGAACGAGTCACTCGCGCATCCCGAACCGTTCTTCTCCCTGACCGGACAGCAGGTCCGTTTCCGGTTCCCCCTGGCGAAGGAGGAATACGACAAGCTGGGTCAGGACGACGAGAAGCTCCGGCATTTCTTGGCTGAGTTCGTCCGGCTCGGCGGCACCCTGTCACACGAGCGCGGTGAGATTCATGTCAGTTTCGGTCGCTCCAACGAAGTACGTGAAACGGTGACACTCCCGATGGCCGGCAAGGAAAGCTACCGTCCCAACGCGCTGATGCACATTCGCGACATCTACAGCGTCACGAAGGAGTACGACCCAAAGAAGGACGCAGAAGAGTTCCTTAAGGCCATCCCGGCAAAGGACAAGTAGTTTGGCAAGACGCGCCTGCCGCTTTCCCATTCAAATCGAACTTGCATTGCCCCCGCTCGTTCCTACCTTCGCCGGGTGCTTCGCACGGAAATTATTCGCAACCGACTGAAAACTGATTCGATGACCGCCACGCCTGCCGCTTTCGCCCATCCCGACACCTTTGTCCGCCGCCACATCGGCCCCCGCCCCGCCGAAGCCGCCGAGATGCTCAAGACCCTCGGCTATGATTCGATGGATGCGATGATCGACGCGCTCGTGCCAGCGGACATCCGTCTGGCCGCACCGCTCAACCTGCCCCTTGCCCTCTCCGAATTCGACGCGCTCCGTCAGCTCAAAGCCATCGCCAGCAAGAACCAGGTGTTCAAATCCTACCTTGGCCTCGGCTACCACGACTGCATCACCCCACCGGTCATCCAGCGCAATATTCTCGAAAACCCCGGCTGGTACACGCAATACACGCCTTATCAGGCCGAGATCTCCCAAGGCCGCTTGGAATCGCTCCTCAACTTCCAGACGATGATTTGCGACCTCACCGGTCTGGACATCGCCAACGCCTCCATGCTCGACGAGGCCACCGCCGCCGCCGAGGCCATGACGCTGTGTCATCGCGCGATGCCCCCGAATGACAACCGGGCGAAGTTCTTCGTCTCCGAGGCCTGCCACCCCCAGACCATCGCGCTCGTGAAAACACGTGCTGAGGCTCTCAAGCTCGAAGTCGTCGTGGGCAACCACGAGACGTTCGCCTTCGACCACTCCGTCTTTGGCGCACTGGTGCAGTATCCGACCACCACTGGCACCGTGCTTGATTACGCGGCCTTCGCGGCGAAGGCCCACGCGGCGGGCGCGCTGGTCGTCGTCGCGGCGGATATCCTTGCCCTCACGGTTTTGCGCGCTCCAGGCGAATTCGGCGCGGACGTTTGCGTTGGCAGCGCCCAACGTTTCGGCGTACCGCTGGGCTATGGCGGGCCGCATGCCGCCTTTTTCGCCACCCGCGACGCCTACAAGCGCAACATGCCCGGCCGCCTCGTTGGGGTCTCCAAGGATGCGCGGGGCAAGGCCGGCCTCCGGCTCTCGCTCGGCACCCGCGAGCAGCACATTCGCCGCGAGAAGGCCACGTCGAACATTTGCACCGCCCAGGCACTCCTCGCGAACATCGCCGCAATGTACGCCGTGTATCACGGCCCTGCGGGTCTGGCGGCCATCGCGCAGCGCGTCCACCGGCACACCCGGGTCCTCGCCGCCGGAGTCACGAAGCTTGGCCACGCCATGCTCACGACGACTTACTTCGACACCATCGCCATCCAACTCAAGGGCTACACCAGCAAGGAAATCATCACCATCGCGGAAAAGCACGGGGTGAATCTCCGCGTGCTCGGCAAGGCCACCCTTGGCGTCGCGCTCGACGAGACGACGGACCTGGCCGATGTGGAATTGCTCGTGCGCATTTTCAATGCGGGTTTTGAACTGCCGTTCAAGCTGGAGGAATGTTACGCGCAGGCTGAAGCCTGCGACTACGGAGCGTTCGCGCGGACTTCCAAGTTCCTTACTGCGCCGGTCTTCAACCGCCATCACTCCGAGACCGAGATGCTGCGGTATCTGCGCAAGCTCGAATCGCGCGACTTGTCGTTGTGCCAGGCGATGATACCGCTGGGCTCCTGCACGATGAAGCTCAACGCCACGAGCGAGATGTTTCCCGTCACTTGGCCCGAGTTCGGCAAGCTGCATCCGTTCGCCCCGCTCAAGCAGACCCTCGGCTATCAGGAGCTGTTCAAGCAGTTGGAGGAGTGGCTCGGCGAGATCACCGGATTCGCCGGCATTTCGCTCCAGCCCAACGCCGGTTCGCAGGGCGAATACGCCGGCCTGCTGGTCATCGCCAAATACCACGCCAGCCGGGGTGAAACCCACCGCGACATCTGTCTCATCCCAAACTCCGCACACGGCACGAACCCCGCCAGCGCAGTCATGGCCGGCCTCAAAGTCGTCGCGGTCGCGTGCGATACGCAGGGCAACATCGACGTGGCGGATCTCCGCGCCAAGACCGCCGCGCACGCCACGAACCTCGCGTGCCTGATGGTCACCTACCCGAGCACCCATGGCGTTTTCGAGGGCACCATCCGCGAAATCTGCCAGGTCATTCACGACGCCGGCGGACAGGTGTACATGGACGGCGCGAACATGAACGCCCAGGTCGGGCTTACGTCGCCCGGTTTCATCGGCGCGGATGTGTGTCACCTGAACCTGCACAAGACCTTCTGCATCCCGCACGGTGGCGGCGGTCCCGGCATGGGACCGATCGGGGTGGCCGAGCACCTCGTGGATTTCCTTCCGGACCATCCGGTCGTCCCGCTGGGCGGCGAAGACCCCATCGGCCCGGTGAGTGCCGCCCCATGGGGCAGCGCGAGCATTTTGCCAATCTCCTGGGTTTACCTCGCGTGCATGGGCAGTGCGGGTGTCACCGAGGCGACGAAGTACGCCATCCTCACCGCCAACTACGTCAGCAAGCGCCTGGAACCTTACTTCCCCACGCTCTACAAGGGCACCGGCGGCCTCGTCGCCCACGAGTGCATTCTCGATCTGCGGGGTTTTAAGACCACGACCGCCGAGGACGTGGCCAAGCGCCTCATGGATTTCAGCTTCCACGCCCCGACCTTGAGCTGGCCCGTCGCGGGCACGCTGATGGTCGAGCCGACCGAAAGCGAACCGAAGTGCGAGCTGGACCGTTTCTGCGACGCGATGATCGCCATCCACGCCGAGATGACCGCCGTGGAAACCGGCCAGGCCGACAAGGCCAACAACCCGCTCAAGGGTGCGCCCCACACCGCCGACCAGATCGCCGGCGAGTGGCAGCGGCCCTACTCGCGCGAGCAGGCGGCCTTCCCGGTCAAGAGCCTGGTGGATTACAAGTTCTGGCCGCCCGTCGCCCGCGTGGACAATGTTTTCGGCGACCGCAACCTCGTGTGCTCCTGCGCGGGGATGGAGAACTACCAATAGGCGCCATTGTTTCGCACGTGATTGAACAGTCATCGCACCTACCCAGTCTGACCCGCGAATGAAAATCACCGAGGCCCTGCTGGCCGAACACGTCGTTTTCCACAATTTGTTCGACTACATCGAGCGCGCCGCCCCCCGGCTGCGCACGCTGGCCGAACTGCGGGCACTGGCTGGACTGCTGGAAGCCTTGCTCGAGGCCCACGGCAAGATGGAAGACACCTTGGTGATGGAGCCGCTCGAGCAACACCTTGACCAGCTCGGCCAGAATGAAGCGGTGGCTGCCGAGCATGCCGAGATTGACTCCCAGCTTGCCCAGGTCCGCACGACCCGCGATTTGAAGAAAGCTCGGGCCATGCTCCACGGAGCCGTGGTGCTCTCCCGCCAGCACTTCGACCGCGAGGAACGCGTCATCTTCCCGCTCGCCGAGAAATGGCTCAAGAGCAAGACCCTCCAGACCCTCGGTACCGAATGGATCGCGAAGCGGAAGCAAGTGCTGGGCTGAGGCAAGACGAAGGGCAAGCGCCTTGGTGATCAGTGCTGTGCCACGGGCGCATCTCGACACTGCCCCTGTGGGACAAGACCTTCCGGAGCGCGGCTGTGTCGGGGAGACCAGCCGCAGCAGCTGCTGCTTGGCAGGAGGCGTAGAGGGGTTCCGTCCCGCTCGGGATTCTAATGTTGTTGCGGCTGATCCCGCGCCGAACGGGACACAGCCGCGCTCAGGGGGCAGTGCCATGGTCCGCCCTTGTCCCATCATCCGTCTCACTTCATGTCCAGCACCCGCCACATGTACCAGGCGGCAATGGAGCGGTAGGGCCGCCAGCGCTCACCCTCCGCGAGCAGTTCCTTGGGCGTGGGCAGTTCCTTCCATCCGTAAGCCTTCGCAAAGCCACAGCGCACCCCATAGTCACCGACCGGCAACACATCGCGCCGGCCCAGGGTGAAGATTAGAAACATCTCCACGGTCCACGGCCCGACGCCTCGAATCTCGGTAAGGCGCTCGACCAGGTCGGCATCGCTCAATCGTGCGGCGTCGCGACGGGTTGGCACATGGCCGGTAGTGGCTTTGTGGGCAATATCCCGGATGGCCGCCGCCTTCGCGCGTGATAAACCAGCACTGCGAAGTTGTTCCTCGCTCGCAGCGACGATGGCCTCGGGAGTCGGAAACTTTTTTCCGGGGAAGAGCGCGATGAAGCGGTCGAGAATCCGCTGGGCCGCCGTGCCGTTGAGCTGCTGGTGCGCCACCGCCTGCACCAGCGACTGGTACGGCGGGCAGTTCCGGCGCGGTCGGACCGTGCACGGCCCCACCTTTTGAATGATGCTCGCGAGGACCGGATCGGCCTGGGCGAGGTGACGTTCAGCTTCAGCGTGCATGAGGCATCAACCTGAAAACCGACATCAACCACGGATGGACACTGATGGACACGGATTGGCAGGGCGAATCAACCAAGAGCCCGTTCACTCCGATGGTTATCGGGCAGGCAGTAGTTTTCATCTGTGTTCATCAGTGTTGATCCGTGGTTTTCTCTTTCGCCCATGGAATTCAAGATAAGAAGCGTTCCCAGCGTGGAATGGAGCTTATCCCTCGACATACAAAGGCAACGTATGCGCCAGCAACGCCGCGCGACGGTAGGGATTCCGGCTGTTTTCGATGGCCCGTCGGCTGACCAGATCCACTTCACGCGAAAATATGTACTCCAGTTCGAGCTTCATGGCCACCCACTCGAACAAAAGCCACACTTGATGCCGGGCCGCACCGTGCACAGCAGGTCTGCGTCGCTGTCCGGTCCAAACTCCTCACCGAGAGCCGAACCGAACAACTCCAGCCGCGTCACCCCTCGCTCCTGGCAGAAGCGGCGCACGGCCTGATCATCATATTCCAGCTTCACGCCCGTGAACGTAGCAGAAAGCCGCCCGCGCGCCAGCCCCTTACCACGCCCGCTCGATGCTGCGGCGCTTCCAGAGGAACTCGAACATGTTACCCTCGTGCGGCTGGTCCCAGGAAATCTTCATCGTGGAGACCGGCCCGATGTTCAGGCGGTCTATCTCCGCGAAATCCGTGACGGCCTCGATGAACTTTGCATCCTTCGTGATCACGCTCGCGGCCAGCGTGTAACCGATCTTGTGCAGCATCTCGGACTGCGGGCAGGTCACCACGCTGGCGTAGGGGCAGAGAAATTCCTTGTTCGAGAGCGGGTGCGCGAAGCTGTCGCACAACACGATCGTAGGACGCATGAAGGTGCCGCCCTCGAAGCTGGCCTTGCGCGGACCATTGCGATACTTGGCAGTCACGTCGGTCGCACCCGGAACTTTCAAGCCGTCCTCGATCTGCGCGTCAATGAAATCCGCCATCTTCACGTTGGCGAAGCCGGACAGCCGGGCGTTCGGGTCATCCGCACGCGTCGGGGCAAACGGTCCGATTTTCTGCGCGAGCGCCTCGGCGATCTCCGCAGCGTATTTCGGCACCACGACGGCCGACGCGTTGATGCAGGAACGCCCACCGTTGTCCGAGATGGCACCCGCGATCACGTCGATGTAATCGCGCCAGTTCTCGATGCAATCGTCACCGATCAGAAACTTGCTCCAGCCCGGCCCGTGAAGCTGGATGGCCGGGTTGTTCGCATACTGCGCCATCGTGTTCTTGTCGCCGAAGATCAGCGAACGGCCGGTGAGCTTGAGAATCTCCCCTGCCCCTTCATGGTCAGTCGGGTAGAAGCCAAACGCCTCCGCTGGCACGCCCGCTGCGATGAACGCCTGAATCAGCCGGTAAGGCGTCCAGGGCTCCTCCTTGCCGGGCTTGATGACCACCGGCGTCTTGAGCGAAATGGCGGGAATCCACAGTGAGTTCACCGCCGGGGAATTGCTGGGCATCACGAGGCCGAGGGCAGCACAGGTCGGGAAATAGCTGAGCTTGGTGCCGAACTGCTCGCCCGTCCCGTTGTCGAGAATGTTCAGGTCCAGCCCGCGCGAAAGTCCGTTGAGCACGAACTTCATGTTCGTCAGTGCGAAATGCACCTTGTCCATGTTGCGCCGCACCATGTTCCACGGCAGCCCGCTCGTGCAGCTCAACGTCTCAATGTATTGCTGCGGTGATTGCGTGTGTCCCTTGTCCCCGAGCGGCAACGTGCCGTTAAGAAAGAGATCACCTGCCCTGGCCGAAAGCTCGACGAGCTGCGCGCAGGTGAACTTCTTGAGCGCCGCGCGGGCCGAACCGATCTTGCCCAGGTCGCGCCGGACGATGCCGGCATTGACGTTGGAGACGAGGGCCTTGACCTCGCCGGTCTTGTGATCCTTCACCTCGAACTTTTCGAGAGACTCGTAGTTGCGGCCCAGCCGGAGTACGGGAAGATGCGGAACAGTGCTCATATTTATTACGTGTGCGGACTATCTCAGATTGATAACGGGCGGTGCAAGCTCTGGTTTTACGTCGGGCTCATCGGCAAACACCACCTTGACGCTGGTGAAACGGTCCTTGCGCCAGTGGTCTTCGTGCAGGAGCCAGTCGCGCACAAATTCGGCCACCGTTTTGCGGCATTCCTCACGGACGAGGGCTAAACGGCGAGGATCGCCAGCGTGTCGCACGAGCCGGGGGGTGAGACTGCGTTCCAGTTCAGTCATCTGCTCCTTGGCGTCAAAGCGTGCCCAGCCGGCTTCGGACCGTTTCTGCATCTGGTCGGTATGGATGGCGGGCGGGAGGCTCGGGCGTAGGGCCGGGGCGTGGACGACACAGGTGTTGCCCACGACCTCGAGTTTCCACGGGTCGCGGAGCAGGACATGGAAGCGGTAGGACACGGGCACGGAGATTTCGGAGATGGTCTTTCCCAGATAAATCATGTCCCAGCCGACGGTCCGTTCGTCCTCGCGCCGGATGGTCTCGACGGAATTGGCGGTGGCAAGCTCCAGCGCGCCGCCGGGCGTGCGTGCGATCGTGGGCAACGCGGAGAGGAACGTCTCGGTGATGTGCTGCGACCGGAACTTCTCCGCTAGCCCGCTCGTATGGGACAGAACCATCTTCGTCCCGGCGAGCATTGTGCCGCAGAGCATCAGCACGATGACGAGCTTCACCCACCAAGGCTCAAGGCGAGGCGGCGGAGAAGGTGGCAGCATCGCCACCGGTGGAGGAGGCGGAATCGGCGGCGGGCTGGAGAGAACTTGTGCATCAATGGGAATCGGAGGTGTGGCCGGCCCTCTTGCAGTCCGCAGGGCCTGCACTGCCGCGATGGGTGACACCGAGTTTCTCGAACGCATGATGCCCGCCCAGGTCAGGAGTGCGAGTCCGACGGGCGTTCCCGTGACCGAAGTGGGCACGGCGGCGATCACCCCCAGCAGAAATCCTTTGGCCAGCGATTTGACCCAGCCATCGCGGTGAAAGCGCCGCTGGATGAGCACGACGGGACCGAAAACGCTCAGGAAGCTCAGGGGTATGGTAATGAACCAGTCCACCACGGCCCAGTCCGCCAGATTCCACAGGTTGTCAACGAAGAGCAGCAGCGTGGCCGCCAGCGGATGAACCGGGCCGTCCGGCGGATGCGCTGGTGATGGCTCCCGTGATGCGGGGGACTGGCTCATGACTCGCGGCGAAGACTACTTCGCGCGGTCGTCGGGCTCAATGTCAGATGCAGGGGCCGGCTCGGACTGGGCTGGAGCGGCCACGGGGGCCTCCGGGGCGGAGAAAAGTTCCGGCTGACTGTCCTGACGCGGAACGGTGGCAGTGATGGCCGCAACATCGGCAAGGTTCACGGCGAAGACACCGACCGGCTGGTCGCTGGCTGCAGCATCCACCACCGCATACGCGCGGTGGGCTTTGACGCCTATGTCCAAGTACTGGAGAAAGTCCCGCATCAACTGATCATCGGCCAGCGCGGTGTCCACGTAGCCGGTACCGTTGTTCAGGTTCTTGAGATAGACGGTAAAATAAACCATGTGGTGTTCGGGTTATCCGCGACCGCGAGACAATTACCGTATGAACTGGAAATTGTCCCGCATTTCCGTCCCTAAAACAGCACCGGGAGCGCCCCGATGTCAGGACGCTCCCGTGCAAGGGGCAGAACTCTGGTCAGTAAACGCCTTCGACGATGTTCTTCTCCATCGCGCCAAAAGGCCGCACGTCACCGACGCCGTCCCAGGCATAGGGCGGGCGCGGGGCGCGGCGAATGGTCTCATCGCGCTCCAGGAAGCGGGGCATGAAGAACTCCTTGGTGAGCGTGGTCAGCTCGACGCGGCCCCAGGTGTCGTAGGCGACGGTCTCGTCGGTCTTGTTCGGGTTCACCACGCGGAGCACGGCGCGCGGCTGGGGCGCGTAGTAGGTGGCGCTGTAATTGTCCTCGGGCTGGAGCGGCACGCTGGCGGCGAGGCCCATGAGGGTATTGCCGTAGGTGGGATAGAAGCCGATGCGATTCTCGAGGAGTTCCTCAATGATGAAGCGGATTTCCTGCGGCTTCATGGAGGTGCCTCCGCAGAAGACGCCGCGGATGCCTGCGTCCCAGAGGTTGATCTTCTCACCGAGGGCCTCAAGCAGCTTGGGCGTGGTGAAGAGGCCGGAGATCTTGCGGTGCTGGAGGATGGTCGCCGCCTGGTCCACGACGTGCGCCATGTATTGCTTCGCCACGTCGAATTGCTTGTTGGAAATGAGCTTCTTCACGAAGCGCGGATCGAGGTCGATGAAATAGCAGGAGCTGCCGCGCACGTTGGCGAGATGCTCGATGGCGAGACGCAGGCGGCGGGGACCGGTGGGGCCCATCATCAGCCACGCGCCGCCGCGCGGGAAGTGTTCGTCGGAGATCTTCTCGCTGAACTCCGAGTAATCGATCCGGAAGTCGTTCCAGCCGATGCGCTGCTTCGGCATGCCCGTGGTGCCTCCGGTCTCAAAGATGTTGAAGGGCTTGCCCTTGAACTGCGCGGGCACCCAGACCTCAGGCTGGAGGTCGCGCAGGAACTCGTCCTGGAAGTGCGGGAACTTGAGCATGTCCTCGAACCGGGTGATCTCCTTGCGCGGGTCGAAATTCTTCGCCGCCCAGTCCAGCCAGAACGGGCAGCCCGTGGCCGGGTTGAAGTGCCATTCGATGATTTCAAGGAGGTGCTGGTCGAGTTCGGCCTTGGCCTTGGCGACGAGTTCGGGGGCGACGGTAGGTATGCTCATGTGCGGAGATGTTTAACAGATTTCGATTTCAACGTTCAAACTTGAAAGTGGGTTTGCCCATGGTGGAGGCGTAAAAAATGTTCGCGCGATGGTCCCAAGCGTAATTCGGGCCAACCCGCCCAACGCCAAAACCGGCCGGCAGCGGCGCGGCCACCTGCCAAGTCTTACCGCCGTCCATGCTCTCTTGAAAGCCCGACTTGCCAACCACCACCAGGTGACTTGCATCCTTACCAAACATGGGGCCAAACATCGCGTCCACCGGCGTGCCGAGATCAGCCCAAGTCGCCCCCTTGTCCTTGCTCACGAGCAGGCCCTTGCCGGTCGGCCAGTACACGGTGCCTTGAAAGACCACGGGCACGCCTGCGGGTGGCGTGTTGGTCGAGACTTCGGTCCAGGTCGCCCCGGCGTCCGTGCTGCGCCAGATGCCCTTTTCCTTCGCCTTGACCGCGACGAACGTGTTGCGATCGATGACCCCGCAATTGTGAAAGCCCTTTTCCAAGTCCTTCCAGGTCGCTCCGCGGTCCTCGCTCGTGGCCAGCATCCCGCCGCTCTCGTGACGCAGCCCCAGCAAGCGCTTGCCCGTGTCGGCCCAATCCACGCCGCCGAAGTCCAGATGGCTGAGCTTCGACTTCGCCCAGGTCTTGCCGCCATCCACGGTCATCGCGCTGCTGCCGTAGATCATGAAGCAAAACAACCGCCCGCCCGCCGGGTCCGCCTGCAAGGCCCAGCCGGTCTCACAGCGACCACCAATGGCTTTGTCGTCCACGCGCGTGAAAGTCTTGCCATGGTCGCCGCTGCGCCAGATGCCATAATCACTCACGACCATGAAAACCGAACCGTCCGTACGGTCCACGACCACGCCCGCCGTGGGACCGAAAGTCCCGGGCTTCGGCAAACCCGACGTGAAGGGGTCGGAGATATTGACCCACTCGGCGGCATTGGCGAGTTGCGTGGCGACCGCGAGGACGGCAGCGAGGAACGAAGCTGGATTCATGGCTGGCCGATACAATAGAGATGTTTGTTGCCGCGAAGGAAGATTTTACCGCTGCTGACTGCGGCGGAGGCCCGGTTCTCCTCGCCAATCTCGTTGGTCGCGAGCACTTCGAGCTTGTCCCCGGCCTGCACCACGTAGGTTCTGCCTGCACTGGCGAAATAGACTTTGCCATCCGCCGTCGCGAACGGGCTCGCCCAAGTGGACACACCCGGCAACCGTTCGTTAAACACCGGCTCGCCGCCAGCCAACCGCAGGCAACGCAAGTTCTCGGGGTTGTGGGTGCGCAGGACAAAATCGCCGACGATGATCGCGGAGGAAACTCCCTCGGGAATCTGTGGGAAAGTCCATTTCAGGTGAGTCTTGGTCACGTCCCCTTCCCCACTTGGGTCCACGCATACGGCTTGGCTGCCCCGGCCCTTGTCCGCGAAAACCAGGCTGCCGTTAAACGCAGGCGACGAAGCATCTCCCGGCGTGACGCACCACCAGAGCATCTTACCGTTCGCCGGATCAAGCCCTTGCAGCGCTCCGGACGCACTCACCAGCATTTGAGTCCGCCCCTTCACCGTGACGATGACCGGCGTGCTGTGCGCAAAACCCGTCTGCGGACGTTTCTCCTCCCATTTGATGGTCCCGGTGGCTTTGTCGTAGGCAATGAAGCTGGAAGTCTTGCCGGTCTGATCGCAGTCGAGGATCACCGTGTCCTGGAAGAGCACCGGACTGGAGCCGAGTGCCACGTCGAAGGCATACTTCTCCAGTTCCTGCCGCCAAACGATCTTGCCCTCAAAGTCCAGCGCAGCCACAACGGCCGAGCCAAACACGACAAACACCGTCTTCCCATCGGTCGCAGGCGTCGGTGCGCCGTAGCCACCGCGCAAATCCTTCAGCAGCCACGGACCCGGCGGCACCGGCGTGTCCCACAGCGGTTTACCATCGGCTGCCTGAAAGCAGAGGACGTGATGTTCCACCGGCTGGTTGACCACGTAAGTAACGAACACTCGGTCACCCCATACAACGGGCGAGGAATACGCGTTGTCGCTCTTGGGCAACGGCGTTTTCCAACGGATATTCTCTCCGGTCTTGGCGTTCCAAGTGAGCGGAAGGCTTTTCTCCGTGGTATAGCCCAGCCCGGTCGGGCCACGGAATTGCGGCCAGTTCTCCGCCAACGCCACAGCCGCCGTGGCGAGGAAGCCAGCCAACGAGGCGAGCACGATGGGGCGGAATCCGGCCATGAGTTAAGCGGTGGCCAACAATGCCTCCACTTGAGGCAGGAAGAGCGGCAAGTCGGCAGCAATGATTTGCCGCCAAGGGACCTCCGCGTGCGCTTGGCGGAAATCGTCGAACAAGCGCCGCGCAGCCTCACCTACGACCACGAATTGATAGAGCACGGCGGAAAGTTTTTCCTCGTTGCCGGCCAAGGCGACTTCATTCGGGCCAGCCGAGAAGTGGAGAACTTTCCGCGCCGCATCCCGCAGGTCTTCCAGCGAGTCACGGTCACGCTCGTTCATAGACAGGCACAACACTGGCCAGAATCGCCCGCCGCCGCTGCTCGCGACGGCTATGGTCAAGCGCGGCATGGTCCACCAAGTCAACCTGCCGCCCGACCAAGTCTTCGAGTTCACACTGCATTCCCGCCAAGTCCAACAGGCTCCAATGCGAGTCCGGCGCGAATGTGGCAAGAACGTCCACGTCACTGTCTGGCCGAAAATCCACTCGCAGCACCGAGCCGAAGACCGCCAAGCGCAAAACCTTCCAGCGCTGGCAGAGCGCGGCGAGTTGGTCGGCGGGAAGCTGGAGGTAAAGCGACAGCATGTTCAGGGCTTCGGCGTCTTCGCCTTCGCCGAATCGTGCAACGCGAAGAGATGCGTGTTGCTGGCGATGTAGATCACGCCGTTGGCGATGACCGGCGTCGAGTAGATCGGCGCCCCGAGGTTGACCTCGCTGAGAACTTGGGCCTTCGGGCCGCCCTTCGCGGCGAGCACCACGAAGTCACCGTCCTCGTCACCGACATAGACCTTGCCATCGGCCACCATGGTGCTGCCCCACATGTGGGCCTTCATGTCATGCTTCCAATGCAGCTTGCCCGTCTCGGAATCGAGGCAGTACACGAAGCCGGAAAAGTCGCCGATGAAGAGCAGGCCGGTGTCCGGGTCAATTGAGACCGTCGAGATGCTCCGGTTGATGCCCTTGAACTCCCAGATGACACCCGTCTTGGTGATGTCGCCTGTCTTGGTGGCATCCAGGCAGACCAAGTGGCCGATGCCTTCACCGTGTTCCGGGTCCTGGCCCGTGGCCGTGTAAATGCGGTTCTTCCAGAAGACCGGCGTGGAATTGATTTCGCTCGGACCCTCGGCAGCGGGATACTTGATCGGCTTGCCTTCCTTCACCTTGTATTCGGGCGGATTGGCGTCGTACTTCCAAACGGTCTTCAGGAAGTTGCCGTCACCTTCCTTCTTCGGAATCGCATCGAACGCATAGCAGAAGCCGTCGCCGCCACCGAAGAACACGAGGTCCTTGCCGTTGACCTTGCCGGTCGAGGGCGAACTCCACTGGCCGTGGAACAGGCGTGAACCGATCTTCGCATCGTCTTCACCGAGCAGTTCGCCGGTCTTCTTGTTCAGGGCGATCAAGCTCGGGGAAAGCGGCGAGGGAATGTTGACGTGCGTCCAGTCCTGGCCGTTGGAGGTGCAGACGTAGATCACATCGCCAATGATGAGGACCGAGCAGTTCGAGGCGTTGTGCGGGAAGACGCCCAGCTCATCCATCATGTCGTAGCGCC
>RFSE01000096.1 GCA_009924135.1 Pseudomonadota bacterium
AAACCGTTTAAACGGTTTCCTGCTGCCGCTGCCGATAACACCGGGCTGAAGCCCGGTGCTAATGAGAGTGCTCTTTTGCCGGATTGGTATCGCGGCCTCAATTCCGATGACCGGCGCGTCCGCACCGCCACCGTGCTCGCGGCGCGGGCGATTGGACCGTTCGTATTTGCCAGTGCGCCCCAGCCCCGCCAACTCAGCGAGCGCCAGCGCCTCGGTATCCTGCGCACCTTTGGTCCCGAGCGCGCCGACGACCTGGACTGGCAGGCCCATTACTTCAACAACGCTGCCTTCGTCGCCGCCACGTCACATGACCCGGTCACGCGGCTCGATGCCGTGCGTGTGCTACAGCTTGGACTGGGAGACGTGAAGCTCGTTCAGGACAAGCCGGACACGCACGACGGCTTCGTCGCGAGCAAGACGGACAATGTTCCCACGCCGCTCCGCCAGCATGTCGTTGAGCGCCTTGCGCCCGCGTTCCCCACTGGCAGCGCCGATCTCGACCGCGAGCTGGGCCGGCTCCTCGCGATGCTTTCCGCCGATGCGCCCGGTCTGTTGGAGCGCGTCACCGCCATGGCGTCCGATACCAGCCCCGTGGAGGACGACATTCACTATCTCATGGTCGCAGCGCGATTGCCCACGCAGCGGAACGCGGAGACCACCGCTCGTATCGCGCAGGGAATCGCCGGGCTGCATCATAAGATGAACGCGGACAAGAAGGAGCCGAGCACCTTCTGGCCGGTGCGCGTGGCGAACCTGTTTACCCGCCTGTTGGAGCGCGACCCCCAACTCGCCGCCGCGCTGATCGCATCGCCGAACTTCAACCTCGCAGACCACGCGCTCTTTGCCCAACGACTGGACGGCAAGGACAAGCCCGCCGCCGCCCGGCGTTTGCTCGCTGCGACCGAATGGACCGGTGAACTCGTCGCATTTCTGGGGGCCTTGCCGGATGCCGAGTTGTTCCCCGCGCTGCGCCAGCAGTGGAGCAACGCACGCTTGCAGGACGCCATCACGCGGCTGCTTGCCCGCGCGCCACAGCCCGAGGACCGCGTGCGCTTGGTGGCGGCGCTTGGTTCCTTCCAGCCAGCAGTCGTCGAAGTTGCGGCGAAATCACTGACTCAATTGGGCGGCGAAGCCACGCCGAAGGAGCTCGCAGCGGCCCTCGCATCGTTGCGTCGTCAATGCACGGCTCCCAAGGAAACGGCGGCCCGCACCGCCCTCGCGGACTTGCTCGCGAAGTGGAGCGGGCAGGCCATCGCGGTCACGGAAACCGCCGAACTGGGGAAGAGTTATGCGCCGTGGTTCGCGTGGTTCGCCCTGGCGCACCCGGCGACCGCGAAAGAACTGCTCGGCGAGAGCGAGGATACCGAAGCCTTTCTCAAACGTCTGCCCGCCGTGGCTTGGGACTCGGGCGATGCGCAGCGTGGCCAGCGGCTCTATGAGGAACGGCTTTGCCACCGGTGCCATTCCAGCAGCACGCGCATCGGCCCGGACCTGACGGGCGTGGCCAGCCGGCTGTCGCGCGAGGACCTGTTCATCGCCATCCTCGACCCCAGCCGCGACATCTCGCCGGCCTACGTGCCGAAATTGCTGACGACGAAGTCCGGCGCGACCTACTCAGGTTTCCTCGTCTATGACTCCCCCACGGCCAAGCTGGTACAGACCGGACCGGACACGACGGTGCGGCTGACCGGCGACGAGGTGACTGGCGTGGTGGATTCGCGCGTGTCCCTCATGCCCATGGGATTGCTGGCGGGGCTGAAGGACAGCGACGTGGCGGACTTTTATGCGTTCCTGAAGACGCTGAAAAAGTAGGGCGGGGATTTTTTAGCCACGGATGAAACACGGAAAGTTCCACGGCAGTGCCGTATCTTCATCCATGTTCGGTCCGTGTTTCATCCGTGGCTAAGGAACCGGAACGGGATCGAATTGAAACGGGTGAGTTCACCCGCGCCAGCGTTCACAGCTTCGCCATCGCGCCGTCGAGGGCCGCGATGAGCGGGGCCATGCTGGCGGGCGTTTCGTCGCCCATGTTCGAGATGCGGAAGGTGGTGCCTTTGATCTTCCCGTAGCCGCCGTCGATCAGAAAGCCCTGTTCCTTCACGAGCTTCTGGAGCTTCGCGGCGTCCACGATGCGCCCGCCGGGCTTGGCGCCGTTGTTGACGCAGTTGAGCGTGATCGACTCGAAACCGGCCTCGGGGAAGAGCGTAAAACCGTGCTTCGCGGCCCAGTCGCGGATCAACTGATTCGTCTGCGTGTGACGGGCATAACGGGCGGTCAACCCTTCAGCGAAGAACTCGTCCAGCTTGCTCGCGAGGGCGTAGGTGTGCGAGATGCTCGGTGTGCTGGGGGTCATGTTTTCCTTCGCGTTCTTCTCGAACTCCACAAAGTCAAAGTAGTAGCCACGATCCTTGGCCGTGGCCGCCTTGGCGAGGGCAGCCGGCGAGCAGGTGAAGACCGTGAGACCGGGCGGGAGCGCGAAGGCCTTTTGCGTGCCGGCCAGCAGCACATCAATGCCCAGGGCGTCGAAGCTCAGCGGCAGCGCGGTCATCGAGCTGACGGCGTCCACGATGAACATCACGTCGGGATACTTCGCCTTGAGCGCCGCGATCTCGGCGACGGGCGACATCGTGCCCGTGCTCGTCTCGTTGTGGATGAGCGTGAGGGAATCGAACTGGCCGGTGGCGAGCCGCGCATCAATGGCTTCGGCGCGGATGGGGGAACCCCACGGGACTTGGAGCGCCTCGGCTTCCTTGCCGCAGCGTTTGGCGACATCGAACCATTTGTCCGAGAACGCGCCCTTCATGCAGTTGAGCACCTTCTTCTGCGTGAGGTTGCGCAGCGCGCCCTCCATCACGCCCCACGCGCTGGAGGTGGAGAGATAGACCAGTTGCTTGGTGCCCAGCAGGGTCTGGAGCTGCGGCTGGATCTTCGCGACGAGGTCTTTGTAGCCCTGGCCGCGGTGGCCGATCATCGGCGAGCAGAACGCCTTGAAGGTTTGCTCGCTGACTTCGACCGGACCCGGGATGTGGAGTTTGACGTGCGCCATAAACAGGCGGCGAAAATTTCACAGGCGCGGCGGCGAGGCAAGATTCTTCCCGCCGGTTCCGGTGAAAAGGGTAAACCTTGGCACTGCCCCGGAGCGCGGCTGTGTCCCGCTCGGCGCGGGATCAGCCGCAGCATTGTCAGCAGGCCGAACGGGGTCGTAACGCCGCAACGCCTCCTGCCAAGCGCAGCCGCTGCGGCTGGTCTCCGCGACACAGCCGCGCTCCGGAAGATTTCGTTCCTCGGGGAAGTGTCAAGATGCGCTCCGTCGAAAGCCCGGCAGTCTGGCGTCAGGGGGTGGCGAGCGCCGGCGTCGAGGGCTTCGTGAGCTGCATGGGCAGAATATCGTCGGCACGACTGCGTCGAACCGCGCTGGTGATGGACACTTCGCCGTTTTCGTCCGCCTTCAGACCAGGCCGCAGGCCGGTCGGCGTGTAGGATTCACGGACCAGCAGGTCACCCCGCGGGCTGACCACGGAATGGGTGAAGATCCGGGAGTCGCTCTGGTGGAGGACGTGCCAGTTGCTGAGGCGGTCGAGCATGACCAACGGTTTGTCATTGCCCGACACGCGGCCAATCTTGAGCTGGCGGACCAGGGTTTCCTGGGCGACATCCATGACCGTCACATAGAGCCGGATCTCGCTGGGCGTGGTCAGAGTGAGGCGCTGGAGCGAGTAGCGTCTGACTTCCGTCGCCGCGTCATCGGCCGCAGGGCGGAATCCAAATTCCTGCTCCTCAATTTTGGCGCCGGTGGTCACCTCAATGACGAAGGTTTCCGCCCGGACCGGCTCGGTGGCCCCGGGGTACATCATGGCGGCGGTGACCTTGTAGCGGCCCGGCCGGGTCAGGTCGAAGCACGGCATGAGGTCAATCTGCGTTTTTGCCAGTGCGGTGTGAACGACGGTAAAGTCCTCGTTGATCACCACCGGTTTGAGGTTGGGCACCGCCACCCCTTCACCATTGGCCTTGGTCTGGTTCGACACCGTGAAATCCAGCCATCCGTCCTCCGGCTTGAAGTTGAAAGTCTGGCCCGAATTGTTCAGCAAGGAGAGATCGACCGGGATGGGCTCGCCGGGCAGAAAGAGCTTTTGCTGGACGGTGGCCTTGAATTGGACGGCCGCCCGGACGGGCGTAGCGGCAGCAGCCGACCAGGCTGTTAACAAGACCATGCCAAGAGCAAGCGGGATACGCATGGTGGCAGTGTAGGCATTTGCGTACGGGAGGCAAGCCGGGGTTTGCGCCGTTGGCCGGGCCGGGGGCGCATCTTGACACCGCCCCTAGGAACGAAGTCTTCCGGAGCGCGGCTATGTCGCGGAGACCAGCCGCAGCGGCTGCGCTTGGCAGGAGCCGTTGATGCGTTCCACCCCCTCGCTATTCCAACGTTGCTGCGGCTGATCCCGCTCCGAGCGGGATCAAGCCGCGCTCCGGGGGCAGTACCAAGATGCGCCCCCACGCCGGGGCACCAGCAAAATTGGCTTTTTTGCCGGACGCCCTTCCGCCACGCTCTGCCGCCATGAATTTGCTGCCGTTCGCGAACCTGCCCACCCACGCTCCGCGCCGCTTTGTCCCCGCCCAGATCGACCTTGGGGACTGGAGCCAGATCGTGCCGTTGTTCGATCAGCTCGACGCCCGCGCGGCGCAATGCCAGACGGTGGCGGAATTCGAACGCTGGATTCTCGATCAGGGCGAGCTGTCCGCCGCCCTGGATCAGGAGGGCAGCCAGCGCTACATCGCGATGACCTGCCACACCGACAGTCCGGAGGCGGAGAAGTCCTACCTCCAGTTCGTCGAGCAGATCGAGCCGGAGTTGAAGCCGCGCCAGTTCAATCTGGCCAAGCGTTTTCTGGCCCACTCGCTCCGTTCCCAGTTGGACAAACGTCGTTACGAGGTTTTCGACCGCGACACCGCCCTGCTGGTCGAACTGTTCCGCGAGGAGAACGTGGCGCTGCAAACCGAGGAGTCCAAGCTCGGCCAGCAATACCAAAAGCTCTCCGGCTCGCTCACGGTGAACTTCCGGGGCGAGGAAAAGACGCTCGTCCAGATGGGCCGTTACCTGGAAGAGCCGGACCGCGCGCTCCGCGAGGAGGCGTGGACGCTCGTTGCCCGCCGGCGGCTGGAAGAGGTGGACAAGATCGAGGAGAATTTCGAGGCGCTGCTCAAGGTGCGCGAACAGATCGCCCGCAACGCAGGTTTCCCCAATTACCTCGCCTACGCTTTCCGGGCCAAGGGACGCTTTGACTACACGCCGGAAGATTGTCTGAAGTTCCACAGCGCCGTGGACACCGAGATCATGCCGGTGGTGCGGCAGTTGCAGGCCGAGCGCAAACGCCAGCTCGGCGTGGCTTCGCTGCGTCCGTGGGACACGGCGGTGGACCCCTTGAACCGCGCGCCGCTCCGGCCGTTCGTGGACGTGGCCGAGATGGTCACCCGCACGCAACGCGTGTTCGACCACCTGGACGCGGAACTCGCCGGCGGCTTCGCGCAGATGCGCGAGCTGAACCTGCTTGATCTCGCCAACCGCAAGGGCAAGGCCCCCGGTGGTTACCAATCCACGCTCGCCGAGGCGAGGTTGCCGTTCATTTTCATGAACTCCGTGGGCGTGCAGCGGGACGTGGAGACGATGCTCCATGAGGCCGGGCATGCCTTCCACACGTTGGCGGCCAAGAACGAAGATCTCTACGCCTATCGGGGTGCCCCAATCGAGTTCTGCGAAGTCGCTTCGATGGCGATGGAACTGCTGGGCAACCAGCATCTCGAAGAGTTCTACGCCCCCGCCGAGGCGAACCGGGCGCGCAAGACCCACCTCGAAGGCATCATCGGCTTCTTCCCTTGGATGGCCACGGTGGATGCCTTTCAGCATTGGATTTACTCGCATCCCGGCCACACCCGCGCCGAACGCACGGCGGCGTGGCTGGCGTTGATGGACCGGTTCGGTGGCGATGTGGACTGGACCGGCCACGAGGCCGCCCGGGCGAATCACTGGCATCGCCAGTTGCACATCTTCCTGCACCCGTTCTACTACGTGGAATACGGCATCGCGCAGCTCGGGGCCTTGCAGGTCTGGGCCAACTCCCATCGCGACCCGGTGAAGGCGCTGTGCGACTACAAAGCCGGGCTCGCGCTCGGCGGATCGCGGCCCCTGCCTGAGCTGTTCGCCGCGGCGGGTTGCCGGTTCGATTTCTCCGCGGAGACGGTGCGACCGCTTGTGGCGCTCACCCGCAGTGAGCTGGCCAAATTTAACTGAACGCTGCCGCAGCTTGCCCCGCAGTGCCATTTGGTCCTAGGCTCTGCGCGATGCCGCGCTGTTCCTATTGGCCGGGCTGGCTTACGACGCTGTTGCTGCTGCTAACCGCAGCTTCCCAGCTTCGCGGGCAGGGCCGCGTGCTGGATGCCGCCCGGTATCATCTTGGCACAGAGGGCTTTCCGGAATGGGAGGAGTTTGTCGGCAAGAAGCCGCATGGACGCAAGTTGGAGGTCACCTTCGACGCGCAGCGCAATGACACCGAGCAGACGCTGGTTCTGCGCCAGCGGGACGTGAAGCAATCCTGGCAGGTGCAACTCAATGGCCGTCGTCTGGGCACGCTGGTCGCGCAGGAAACCGCCCTGGTCCATGCGCTCGCGGTGCCACCGGGGGCGCTGCGTGATGGCACCAACTTGCTGGCCATCCTGCCGCCGACCGCCGTGGACGACATCGTGGCCGGTGATTTCCGGCTGATCCCCACACCCTTGCGCGAGGCGTTGGGCGGAGCCTTTTTGCAAGTTTCAGTGAACGACGCCTCGCGGAAGGACGGGCAGACCTCGCCTTGTCGCCTTACCATCGTGGATGAACGGGGAGAACTGGCAGCGTTACTGCCCAACCGTACCAACGAGACCCAGACGGCGGTCCGCCCCGGAGTGGTTTACACTGCCAACGGCATGGCGCGCATTGGCCTGTTGCCCGGCAGCTACACCATTTTTGCTTCCCGCGGGTTCGAGTATTCCGTGGCCACGCAGTCCGTGGCCGTGGTCACCGGGGAGACCAAAGCCGTCGCGCTCGCCATTCGTCGTGCGGTGCCCACCCCCGGTTGGGTTGCCGCGGACACTCACATCCATACGCTCACGCACAGCAAGCACGGCGATGCGACCGAAGACGAACGAATGCTCACCGTCGCTGGCGAAGGCATCGAACTCGCCGTGGCCACGGACCACAATCACCACGCCGACTACACCGAGGCGAGGGCGCGTACGCTGACCAGCCCCTACTTCACTTCTGTCATCGGCAATGAAGTCACGACGAAGGCCGGACATTTCAATGCGTTCCCGATCCAACCCGGCAGCGACGTGGTCGATGCCAATGTGACCAACTGGAATGCCCTGCTGCCCGCGATTCGGGCCACGCCCGGCGTTCAAGTCATCACGCTAAACCACCCGCGCGATCTGCACAGCGGGTTCGTTCCGCTGGGCCCGGCGAACTTCAACGCGATGTCCGGAGCGGCGTTGCGCGGGCAGGAGTTCGCTTTCGATGGCATGGAAGTCATCACGTCCGCCGCGATGCAGTCGGACATCATGCTGCTGTTCCGTGACTGGTTCGCGCTGCTGAACCACGGCCAGCGCATCACGGCGCTGGGTTCCAGCGATTCCCACGATGTCAGCCGTTTCATCCTTGGCCAGGGCCGGACCTATGTGAGATGCGACGACACGAACCCCGCAGCTATCAACGTTACTGATGCCTGCCGCAGCCTGCGCGAAGGCCGGGTCCTGGTGAGCTTTGGCCTGCTGGCCGATCTCACCGTAAACGACCGTTTCGGCGTGGGGGACATGGCGACGCGCGCGCATGGCGGTATCACGGCTGTCGTGACGGTGCTCGGGCCCGCGTGGGTACAGGCCGACCGGGTGGAGCTGTTTGCCAATGGCATCAAGGTGGCCGAGCAACGCCTCGCACCGGCCTCGGGGGTCCTGAAAGCCCGCGTCCCCTTCAAGCTCCCGCGCCTGCGTCACGATGTCCATCTCGTCGCCATCGCGAGCGGTCCGGGTGTGACCGCCCCATTCTGGGAGACGCCCCGCCCGTATCAGCCTTCCTCCAAGCGTTTCACCCCCCGGGTCCTCGGGGCGACCAACCCCGTATGGGTGGATGGGGACGGCGATGGAAAGTTAACATCCGCCCGTGCCTACGCCGAGCAGTTGGTGAAACGGCACGGCTTCGACGCCGTGAAGCTCTTCCCTGCCCTGGCCGGTTATGACGAGGCGGTTGCCGTCCAGGCGATGAGCCTCTGCCAAGCAGCGGGAAAAGACCTGCGGTCCGTGGAATTCAAGAAGGCGATGCGTACCGCCACCTCCGCCGTGCAACACGCTCTGGTGAACTACGCGGGGACAATGGAGTGATATTCGCGGAGTCTCGCTCGCCCACTCATGGCAGGGTCCAGTTGTCGTCAATATTAACGGCCGCGCTTACGATTGCTCCGTAGGTGACGGGACTCGAAGTCGGAAGCATCTCGGTATGCCCGTCCAGGAAGGTGGTGGTGGTTTTCCTCTCGTGCAAAAAACCGATGTTGGGAGCCTGCCAGTATGGGTTGTAATTGTTGGAATCGGTCGCATCGCCACCCGTGAAGGTTGCAACCGATGTTCCCGGGCTGTTGCCGTAGGGCCGCCAAATGTCACGCGTATCAAAGGAAAAGACCTTGGTTGCAGGGTTGTTGACCACGGTGAGCCGGACAGCCGAGTGGTTGGTTCCATTGAACCGGTAATTCGCGAGGGGACCTAATCCGTAGCACCCCAAGTAGGGGTTGACGCGATACCGTTGATTCTGGACGAATTTAAACGAGCCCCAAGTGAAGCTGACGTTAGGTGCTGCGTTGTTGGCGTCGTGCGGTGATGCCGGGCAGTCGAAATTGTTGTTGTTGTTCTCGCCGGCGATGGCGCTGGGAGTTGCCAGGTAAGGTGAAAGGAGAGAGCCGGCACCGCAGGCATTATAGTAAGGGGGGGAGAGGCTGGGGGCTCCATAAATGTCGGCATGTGCCCAAGAAAACACGAGGCGATCATCCTGGTCTCCAGCATACAGTTGAATGCTCACTCCCCATTGTTTGAGGTTGTTGGTGCAGACGGAACCTTTCGCCTTCTTTTTGGCGCTGGCCAACGCGGGCAGCAGCAGCCCGGCCAGGATCGCGATGATGGCAATGACCACCAATAGTTCGATCAGAGTAAAACCTTTCCGCAGTCGGCGTGAGGTTGGAGAGGTCTTCATTTTTGAGGTAACCAACAGTTGACTTGGGTTCCCAGCTGGAACTTCAAATCTATTTACCCAAGTTGGAGGCTGCTCGAAAAGCGACAAGGCAGGCAATGTTGTGCCGGCCTCGCGTACGAAGGAATTCCATGTTTGGGACAAAGGCATGGAACCCGTCTGAAAATTGGGAGGGGCCCTGTGGATCTGGATTTGGGGATTGGCCAAGGCGCCGCGGCCGGCGCATCCCCGCAGCGAGATGAAACCTGTGGTCCGTGGAATTCAAGAAAGCGATGCACACCACCACCTCGGCCGGGCAGCATGCCCCGGTGAACTCCGCAGGGACGTGGGAACCAGCTGCGACGCCGCGAACGAGCCGGAGTGGTTGCTAGGAATGTTCGTGTGCCAAGGCCGACAGCGGCTCGCCCAGCGAATCCCCGGGCGGGCTGGCAGCGGGGCCATACGGGGGAGCCCGTCCAAGCCGGGTCGCGAGTTCGTTAACTTGCTGTCTCAGCGCGAACACCTGCCGTTGCCGGTTCGCGGCGAGCTGTTCGATCCGGTTCAATTCCGCCTTCGCCTGGGCCAGTTCCACAACGCGACACGCCTGGAGCTCCTCGGCGCGCCGCCGCCGGCTAATGTCGCGGAAGTAGCACTGGATTATTTGATAACTCTCCAGCATGTAGGTGTTGGTGAGGAACTCCACATCACAAGTCCGGCCGTCCCTGGCTGTGAGTGGCACGTGGTCGAAATGGATGATGTCGTGCGTCTGCAAGGTGCTGAAAGCGGCCTCGGAGGCGGCGAGGCGGTGGAAAGCGGGGAGCGCCCACATACGTTGGCCCAGCAATTCCGCGCGCGTGTAACCGAGCATCCGCAGCAGAAACGGATTCACGTCCACCATCTGCCCGGTCTTGCCGTTGAGAATGAGGATGCCATCGGGAGCGGTCTCGAAGAGGTGGCGATAGCGTTGCTCGGAGCATTTCATCACCCGTTCTTCCCGCAGCGCCTCGTCACGCAGGCGTTTCTGTTCGAGCGCAAGGGTTACGGCCGGGCCCAGACGGGCGAGCCGGTCCTTGAGGAGGCAGTCGCTCGCCCCCTGCCGGATGCATTCGGCCGCTGTCGCGTCGCTAAGCACGCCGGAGATGATGATGAACGGGATGTCGAGCTGGCGCTCCCGCAGCAGTTGCATCGCCTGCAGACCGTGGAAGCCGGGCAGATCGTAGTCGGCTAGAATCACCTCGGGAGCGCGGTCCAGCGCGGCGGCAAAGTCCGGCAGGGTCTCGACGCATTCCCAATCCGGGGCAAATCCAGCCCGCCGTAGCTCGAGAATGTTCACGTGTGCGCACAGCGGGTCGTCCTCCAACACCAGGACGCGGAGCTCTTTCGGTGGAGTGTTGGCGTTTGTATTCATGTCTTCCCGCTGCTCGCTTCGGCGGTTTGGTTTGATGCGCGTGCCAAACCCAAGCGGCTTCCGCATCCTCAATGAAACGGAGCCAGGGATGGTTGGGAAGGACGGTTCTTGGCACCGTTTGGGCCTTTCTTGTCGGGTGGGAGGTTCATGCCACCTCCTCCCACCGGTCCACAGCCCACGCATAAGCAAACCGGCGGTTCCGCTTGCGCAGAACCGCCGGTGTAGCCGTTTACCGGGTCGCTGGGGGGCAACGAGCTTACATGTTGGCGATCATGTTGTCACCAAACGCAGAGCACTTGATCTCGGTCGCGCCGTCCATGAGGCGGGCGAAGTCGTAGGTGACACGCTTGCTGGCGATGGCCCCGTTGAGGCCCTTGAGGATGAGATCGGCCGCCTCGACCCAGCCAAGGTGGCGGAGCATCATTTCGCCGGAGAGGACGACGGAACCAGGATTGACCTGATCCTTGCCGGCGTACTTGGGCGCGGTGCCGTGCGTGGCCTCGAAGATGGCGTGGCCGGTCACGTAGTTGATGTTGCCGCCGGGCGCGATGCCGATGCCGCCGACCTGCGCCGCGAGGGCGTCGCTGAGGTAGTCGCCGTTGAGGTTCAAGGTGGCGATGACGTCGAAATCGGTCGGGCGCGTGAGCACCTGCTGGAGGGCGATGTCGGCGATGGCGTCCTTGATGAGGAGTGCGCCACCGGCGAGGGCGGCCTTCTGCTCGGCGTTCGCGGCTTCCTCGCCTTTTTCCTTCTTGGTCTTCTCCCACTTGGCCCAGGTGTAAACCTTGTCGCCGTAAATGCGCTCGGCGGCACCGTACGCCCAGTCACGGAAGGCGCCTTCGGTGTACTTCATGATGTTGCCCTTGTGCACGATGGTCACGCTGCGGCGCTTGAAGCGCAGCGCGTAGTCCACGGCGGCCTTCATCAGGCGGATGGTGCCCATGGCGGACACGGGCTTGATGCCGATGCCGACGCAGACTTCCGCACTCTTCGGTGTGTGGTCCGGCGCGGCGAGCTTCATGTAGTCAATGCCCGCCTGCTGCGTGCCGAAACGAATCTTTTTGAAATCCTTCGGGAATTCCTTCGCGATGAAGTCCAGCACCTTCTGCGCCTCGGGCGTGCCGCCGGCGAACTCGATGCCCGCGTAGATGTCCTCGGTGTTCTCGCGGAAGATGACCATGTCCACGGCTTCGGGGCGCTTCACGGGCGAAGGAACGCCGGTGAAATACTGCACGGGGCGCAGGCAGACGTAGAGATCGAGCATCTGGCGCAGCGCGACGTTGAGTGAGCGGATGCCACCACCGATGGGCGTGGTGAGCGGGCCCTTGATGCCCACGAGGAACTCGCGGAAGGCATCGACGGTGTCATCGGGCAGCCAGTTGTTGAACTTCTTGAAGCTCTCCTCGCCGGCGAAGACTTCCATCCATGCGATCTTACGCTGGCCGCCGTAGGCCTTCTCCACGGCCGCATCCATCACCCGCACGCTCGCGGCCCAGATGTCCGGTCCCGTGCCGTCGCCACGGATGAACGGGATGATCGGATTGTGGGGGACGACGAGTTTGCCATCGGCGATGGTGATCTTGCCGCCGGCGGGGACGGTGCACGTGGTGTAGGCCATATTAATTTCAGCGTTTAAACAACAAGGGAGACGAATTAAAGGAAACCGGCCAGTAAGGCAATATTTCTCCGTGCGAGAGGCGTGGTTTCACTTCTCTGCCGCGATCAGTTCCAGCCGGTAGAAACGGTGTTTCAAGCGGTTGGTGTCGGGGTCGGTGAACCGCGTCAGGCCGTTGGGATTGGTGATGGTGGCGACAACCCTCCCAGTTCTTGAAGTCCGTGGTGGCCAGCACCCGGTAGCGCTCCCCCGGAGTGCCGGTGATGTGCAGTTCACCCGCCACTGTTTTCAGCGTGGTCAGGGGCCGGGTCGCCAGTGCCGTCGAAGCCGCCTTCTTCGAAGCGGTCTTTGCAACGCTGCCTTTTTCGGGCTGAATGGTCCTGAAGCGAGAGGGCAGCAATGCTATGCCATACGCCCGCTTGAGCGCCGGACTGTTGTAACTGGCCAGAATCCTGCCCTGCGGGTCCACCTCGAAAACATCGCTGCCCGAAGCCAGGTAATACCGGTCCGCTTCTGACGAATAGACCACCGTGTGAATGCCCTCAGCTCCACCGGCCCCGAGGTTCACCAAAGTGCGCACATACTCACCCGTCTTAATGTCGAATTCGACCACGGTGGGCACCCGGACGTTCGCGACATACAGGTTTCCATTATGGCCCACGGTCATGCCCGCCGGCCGGTCGAGATGGGGGCTGTTCGTGATCATGGGGGTCGGATTGGCCATGCCGGTGCCCACATCAAACCGCAGCACGCTCCGTTGAAAATACTCCGCCGCATACAAGACCTCACCCGCTCCGGCCAGTCCGAGGAGGTTGTTCCGATTCCGGAAGTCCGAAGGCGTCCGGACTTCACCCGTTAAAGGCTCGATCTGGTAGATGACGCGGTCCGTGTCACCGGCTGCCCAAAGCTGACCCGCAGCGACAGCCATGAAGCCCGGACCGAATTTGCCGATGGCCTGGGTCATGTCATGCATTTGCATGCCATCCGCCCCGCGCGTCATCCGCACGATGTTCCGGCCGCCGCCATGAAAGCCGACAAAGACTTCGCCTTGGTTTCCGACGGCGATCCCGCGCGGCTGACTGCCGGCGGGGAACTGCGCCACTTCGCTCCAGCGGCCGGTGCCAACATCGAACTCCACCAGGTTGTCGCTGTCATGGCCGGCCACGAGGATGATCGGCGACTCGGCCTGAGCAGCAGCAGCCAATCCCAGTAGCAGGACAAGCGTGAGACAGGCGAATTTCTTCATGGCCGGAGCGTGGATTTGATCGAACGCTACATGGCTCCAGCCGGCCAGCAAGAGGAATCGGGCTGGGTGTTGCAGCGTTCCGTCCCCGTTCGGCACTCCGACGTTGCTGCGGCTGGTCCCGCGCCGAGCGGGACACAGCCGCGCTCCGGGGGCAGTGCCGTTTTGGTGGTTCGGTCGACTGGGCTGCGGAGCGTAAGAAAACCCGTTGAAACGGGTCGTGGCACGCATGGACCGGGACACCCGGCTGAAGCCGGGTGCTAATGGGAACTGAGGCGGCGGTTTGGCGTCAGGGAATGCCGGCTCTGGTTGCTGTGGTGGGGTCAATGCGCTTCAAGGCGTTGGTTGCATACTGGCGCACATACTTTGATGGATCAGCTAGTGATTTAATCAGGGAAGGAACCGACGATTGCGCCGCTTCGCCATATTTGGACAGTGCATGTGCTGCTTGGGTTCGGATGTGTTCTTCGGTATCACTCAGGCGCTCAAGGAAAGCACAACCAACTCAGGAGAGGAATGGATGGATCCCAGTGCGTGGATTGCATCGCTCCTGTCCAGGTTTGTTGCATCTGATGCAATCGCCATCAGAACCGGGACAGCTGCTTTTGCCGACGGACCAATACAGCCAAGCGCAACAATTGCGTGTCCTTGCCCGTCGGTGCCTTTCGGTTTCTTTGCCAGAGTGAGTAGCTCAGGGACGGCTTCTTTTGCATCCTCACCGAGCACTTGGAATCCCCACATTGCCATGTCCCGGATGCTTTCGGCGTCTGCAAAGTTGAACTTAATGGAGGACTGTTTCTCAGCCAAGGCTTGGAGTCTAGTTCTTAGGTTCGAATCGGACGCCTGAATCATCCGTAAAAGCGTTGGAATCCCATTGGTGCCGATTTTTCGGATGGCTGCCACTGCCTCGGCTTGCACTTCTATGTCTTTCGAACTGCCCACGTAGGTCTTCAGCCAAGCTCTCAACGGCTTGCCTTGGTAGACCAGTTCGTCAGGGCATGAGGGCGTCCAAACCCAAGCCAAGAGCATGCCCACCAAAAGGATGATGAGCGCTGACTTGAGCCAGAACTTCGCCGGAGAAGCAGCCTTCGTGTCTCTACCGCCTCGTTCTCCAGCAGGCATCAGAGTTCGCCAGCTTCTTCCTGCCTTCCTGCTTTCCTGATAAACCCGCCTCCCTCAATGCATCTCCACATCGCACGAGCCGATGCCTTTGCGGTAGTAGTTGAATTGCACGTTCGGGTGGTCGGCCAGGAGAGACATGGGGACGGCGCTGTCCACGATGCGGTTGGCGATCATGTAGGCGGTGAGACGCTGGCCGAAGGGGTTGTCATGGCAGCCCGCGTGCCAGATGGAGACCTTTTCCGCCAGCCACGTCTCAGCAGGGCCGACGGTGATGGCCTGCTTGGGCACGAGGGTGACGTTGCCGCCGCCGCTGGTGCGCGCGTTCTGCGCGATGGTCACCGGGTGCAGGTCCACGACGCGGGTGGCGAGCTTGCGGTAGTCCGCCGGGGACGGTGGGGCGTCCTTGTGCTTGCCCTTACGGGGCAAGGGATCGTTGAAGGCCCAGTGCTTGATGTCGCCCTGGCCGCCCTGCATGACCACGCAGCGCACGCCGGCACCCCACGTCGCGCGGTAGGCCCGGGTGTCGGCCTTGGGGAAGTGCAGGTTGGCATCGGGCATGACGAGCTTCTTGTCGATGCGGTTGAAGCACATTTCCCGGTCGCACTTCTCGAAGGAAAGCGGGTGCGTGACGGCGGCTTCCTTGCCGTCGATGACCCACTCGTCCATGCCCCAGAAGTGGGCGTCGTGGAGCTTGAGGCCGGTTTCATTGACGATGCGCGCGACGAGCGGCAACTGCTCCGTGGGGCCGATGGGCCCGCAGATGCCAGCGGGGTTGTCGGGCGTGGCCTGCTTCCAGGCGTGGATGTATTCGAGGGCCTCGGCGCAGTAGAAGTCCTCGAGGGTGTCGTAGTAGACGACCTTGAAACCGGGCCGGGAGAGTTTTAGAAGCTTCTCCGGCGTGAGCTTCGCAGCGGCTTCAATGATGCTGGTGTCGAGCGTGGTGTAGTCCCACCAGGCGGGGGCGAGGGAAGAGAGTTTGCGTGACATGCGGCGGTTGTAAGGCGGGGCCGGGATGAGGGCAAGTTTTCAGTGTTCAGTAATCAGTGTCCAGTAATCAGTCCACCCCCTCTGGCGAGCCAGCACCCCACCGCCCGGTTTCCCACTGAACACTGAACACTCATTACTGAACACTGCCTACTTCCCCCAACGACTCCTGCCTCGACGCCTCAGCGGTAAACCGTTACACCCACTGCATGAAACTCGCCTCCTTCGCGCTGCTGCTCGCGCTGATTGGTTCGTCCCGCGCTGCTGATTACGACCTGGTCATCTACGGCGGCACGTCCGCCGGGGTCATCGCCGCCGTGCAAGCAAAGAAGCTGGGCAAGTCCGTCGTCGTCGTGGGACCGGACAAGCATCTGGGCGGGCTGTCGAGCGGCGGGCTGGGCTTTACGGACACGGGCAACAAGGCGGTCATCGGTGGCCTGGCGCGCGACTTCTACCACCGCATCTGGCAGGAGTACCAGAAGCCAGGGACGTGGAAATGGCAGAAACCCTCGGAGTACGGGAACAAGGGTCAGGGCACGCCCGCGATGGACGGAGAGAACCGCACGATGTGGATTTTCGAGCCCAGCGTCGCCGAGCGCGTGTTCGAGGATTACGTGAAGGAGTTCGACCTCCCCGTCCACCGCGATGAGTGGCTCGACCGCGCCAAGGGCGTGAAGAAAACCGGCGCACGGATCACCAGCATCACGATGCTCTCGGGGAAGAGCTACACCGGGAAGATGTTCCTGGATGCAACGTACGAAGGCGATCTCATGGCGGCGGCGGGCGTGGATTACCACGTCGGGCGCGAGGCGAATTCGGTTTACGGCGAGCAATGGAACGGGGTGCAGGTCGGCGTGCTGCATCACCGGCACCACTTCGGCGTGCTCAAGACCAAGATCAGCCCCTTCGTCATACCCGGCGATCCCAAGTCCGGCGTGCTCCCGCGCATCAGCACCGCGCCGATGGGCGCGTACGGCTCCGGCGACAAGCTGGTGCAGGCCTATTGCTACCGCTACTGCGTGACCGACCATCCCGAGAACCGCATCCCCTTTCCGAAGCCTGACGGCTACGACCCCAAGCAATACGAATTGCTCGTGCGCATCTACGAGGCCGGCTGGAAGGAAACGTTCGACAAGTTCGATCCCATTCCCAATCACAAGACCGACTCCAACAACCACGGCCCGTTCAGCACGGACAACATCGGGATGAACTACGACTACCCCGAGGCCAGTTACGAGCGCCGGCGCGAGATTCTTGCCGAGCACCGCACCTACCAGCAGGGATGGCTCTATTTCATCGCGAACGATCCGCGTGTGCCGAAGGAAACCCAGGAGCGGATGCGCAAATGGGGTTTGCCGAAGGATGAGTTCCGGGACAACGGCAACTGGCCGCACCAAATCTACGTGCGCGAGGCCCGTCGGATGGTCGGGCAGTTCGTGATGACCGAGAACGAGCTGACCAAGAAGAAGCCCACGCCCGACTCCGTGGGCATGGGGTCCTACGGCATTGATTCCCACAACATCCAGCGCTACATCACGCCCGAGGGCTACGTGCAGAACGAGGGCGACATCGGTGTGGGCATCACGCCCTATGCCATTGCCTACGGGGCGCTCGTGCCGAAGAAGGGCCAGTGCGACAACCTGTTTGTGAGCGTCGCCGTTTCCAGTTCGCACATTGCCTTCGGCAGCATCCGCATGGAACCGGTGTTCATGATCCTGGGCCAGAGCACGGCCACGGCGGCAGCGATGGCGATCGACGCCAACCTCGCCGCGCAGGACGTGCCCTACGCGAAGCTGCGGGAGCAGTTGCGCAAGGACGGCCAGGTGCTGGAATACACGAACCCCGTGCCCGCCGGCAAAGGGGCGAAGGCCAAGGCGAAGGAGTAGGCCCGAAGCCGCCCCGTGGCGGCAGGCGTCCCGCCTGCCGTAGAGCCGGTGCGTCCCGCCCGGCGGAAGAAATCGTCCGGAGGTTCTGAACGGGATCGAACCAGTATATCCGGACGAGGGCACCGCGCTCCTTTCGCAAGGCGGTACCAGCGACCAACCCGGGTAGGCCGGTCAGCGATTTACTGCTTCGGCAGGTAATCAGGCAGCGGCTTGAGGATGCCGTACTTCACCAGGGCGACGATGAGCAAGGTATAGCCCAGCGAAGTGAGCACGTCGCGGAGGAACGACCAGCGCGTGTAGGGCACGGGCTTTTCCGTGGTCATCTGCTGGGCACCCTTTTGCAGCAGCACGAACCCGAGCAGGTTGGTGATCCAGTAGCCCAGGATGAAACTGGCGAGGTAAACGGACGGCCAGAACAGGCTCACGATCCACGCAAAGGCCAGCGCCAGCGGGATGTTCACGAACAGATCGTTCCACCACGACAAAGGCGAAAGCATGAAGCCGACAAAGGCGAGCGTGCCGCCGGAGATTTTACGTTTCCAAGACATCGGAATGGAGAATGGCGAATTTCGAATGGTGAATGCTACGAAGGCGGGCGGCGGAATATTCGCCATTCGGCATTCGCCAATCGCAATTCCGCTATTCCACCACCCGCATCTGCACAGCATCCACGATCTGCGTGCCGCTGGACATGGCGCTGATGATGACCACCGTGTGCCCCCGATGCAACGTGCCGGCTTCCTTGAGCTTGGTGAGGGCCACGTCGATGTTGTTCTCGGGATGGGCGTGGTCGAAGGGGAACACCAGCGGGGTGAGGCCCCAGTTCAAGGCCAGGGAGTCGGCCATCGGCCAGTTCTCGCACACGGCGATGACGGGCGAAAAACGCGGCCGCAGCCACGAGGTGTAGCGGGCCATGGCGCCGCGCACGGTGAAGACGATGATGGCCTCGGCGCGGAGCTGGTCGGCCATGACGATGGCGCTCTTGACGAGCTTCTGGCGCGGGCTGGTCAGCTCGGCGCGCTCGTGATAGCCGGCGTTGCCGCTGCGCTCGATGCGGCGGGCGATCTTGTCAAAGACCTCGATGCACTTCACCGGGTACTTGCCCACGGTGGTTTCGCCCGAAAGCATGATGGCGTCGGCCTGCTCGAACACGGCGTTGGCCACGTCCGTGATCTCGGCGCGCGTGGGCATGGGATTCTCGATCATGCTCTCCAGCATGTGCGTGGCGACGATGACGGGCTTGCCGACGCGGAGGCAGATTTTGACGATCTTGCGCTGGATGATGGGCAGCTCCTCGTAAGGCACCTCGATGCCGAGGTCGCCGCGCGCAATCATGATCGCGTCCGCCTCGGTGATGATCTCGTCGATGTTCTTGACCGCCGACTGGTCCTCGATCTTGGCGACGATCTGCGGGCGGTGCTTGGACCCCTCGGTGAGGGCGCGGAGCTGCATGATGTCCTTGGCCTCGCGCACAAAGGAGAGGGCGATGTAATCCACGCCGACCTCGAGGCCGAGCGCGACATCCGCAATGTCCTTCGCCGTGAGGGCGGGAAGACTGACCTTGACGCCGGGGAGGTTGATGTGCCGGCGGCTGCCGAGCTTGCCGGGCGTAAGCACGACGCATTCGACATGGTTGGCGTGCTTGGAAAGCACCTTCATGTGGATCGAACCGTTATCCAGCAGCACCACGTCGCCCACGCTGATGTCGTTGACGAAATGCTCGTAGTTCACGTCCACGGACTGGACTTCCTCGCTCTTCTCGCCGCGCACGGTGAGGGTGAACTTCTCACCGGGCTTGAGGTCCAGCGGCACGGGCAGGTCGCCGGTGCGGATGGCCGGCCCCTGCGTATCCATGAGGATGCCGATGGAGCGTTTGCGGGCCACGGCGCCGGCGCGGAGATGCTTTACGGTGGCGCGCACCCAGTCATGCGGGGCGTGCGACATGTTGAGCCGGGCAATGTTCATGCCGGCGTCCATGAGCTGGCCGAGGATTTCGGGCGAACTCGTTGCGGGGCCGAGGGTGGCAATGATTTTGGTGCGGCGCATAAGCGGGAGCGGTGTGGTGGGAAGACACGCGGCTGGCGACGGCCAGCGCAACCGTGGGCCACCATAGTCATCCGGGCCGGGAAGGAAAGCCCCAAGTGCGCTGGAAAATCCTTTGCGTGTCCGCCCCGGTTCGCTAGGTTCCCGCCACGGCTTGTCCGGTGGTGTAACGGTAGCACAAGGCCCTTTGGAGGCCTTTGTCATGGTTCGAATCCATGCCGGACAGCCAATAACACAGGGGAAATCGAGGAATGGATAGCTTGCGGAACCCTTGAACCCTACCACCGATTTGACACCATGAGCGAATGGACCAAACAACGTCTGGAGCAGATGATCGCCGACCGAGTGGAGGAACATCTGTCGCTCGACTACAAGCGGGCGGATTCCCTTGCCAAGGCAGATGTAAGAAAGGCCGAGGTGACTAAGGATGTTTCATCGTTCGCGAATTCGTCAGGTGGCGTGCTCATATACGGCGTTGCCGAGTTCCGCGACGAGGCCAGACGTCATCTTCCTGAACGTCTCGACCCAATCCAACGAAATGAAATCTCCAAAGAGTGGCTCGACCAGGTCGTCCAGACGATCCAGCCGCGCATTGAAGGCGTGGTGATTCATTCGGTGACGATTTCTGAACAAGATAACACCGTTTGCTACGTCGTCGAAGTGCCGCAGTCCCACACCGCACACATGGCCCGTGACAATCGATACCACAAGCGACACAACTTCACGACGCTTGCAATGGAAGACTACGAGGTGCGGGACGTGATGAACCGGCGTACCTATCCGAGAATTCGTGGCTTCATTTACGTCAATCGCAACACATCACGGACTGAGGCGGTAGGCATGGTGCTAGTTCGCCTTGAGAACGTGGGCCGCGTAATGGCTCGGCACGTGATGGTCGAGCTTGAGTTGCCGATTAACTTGGAGGGATGGATAGCCGTTGACCCACCCGTTTTGTCGAAGACGACCGCTGAGGGGAATTGCCACCATTTCCGGTTGGCCCTCGAACCGGGGGCAGCGCCAATTTTCCCCGGCTCTGACGTCACGCTCACTCGCAAACTGCATAGGGGCGTGAAGTTCTTGGACAACAACGGCAACACTCCACAGTCCACACGACAAGTGAAGGTCAGCATCTTTGCGGACGAAATGCCGCCGATTCGGACCACGCTGGACATCGCACCGGTGGTGCTCGGTTGGACGCCCGTGGCGATTGATTTTGCACACTAAAACGCATGAATGTTCGCCGCCCAGCGGAGGAAAATGTGTCCAGACCCGGAGTGGTCAACCATGGCTAGGGGGGCTGGACGCATTTGGGCAGGTCGTCTGGTCGCACATGTCCACCAAACTATAGACATAGACAGAACCCGCTCAAGTTCAAGCACAGGACAGGATACAAGCAGTGCACGACTCACGCGGAGGTTGCTGCGAACCTGAAAACCGAGGACTTTAGAGACGTGAAAGCAACTGCTACCGCGAAGGACAAATTTAGTTTTGAGAAACGTTGGGCTCCGTCCCTGAAAGCGGACGGGTTCGTGCTGGTCAGCACGTTCTTCTTGGAGAACTACCACCGCCTGAAGCCTTACGATTTGACCTACGGGGAGGCAATGTTTGTGATTCACCTGATGCAGCACAAGTGGGACGAGAACGCGCCGTTTCCGGCCTACAAAACAATCGCCCAACGAATGCATGTCTCCGCCAAGTCAGCGCGGCGGTGGGCAGCCAGCTTGGAGAAGAAGGGCTATTTGAAACGGGAGATGCGAATCGGAACGACGAACCGGTTTCACCTGGAGGGGCTGTTGGACGCGCTTGTCACCCTGAAGAGGGCGGTGAAAAAGGAGAAAGAGAGCTAGCAGCCTGTTAAAAATCGTTTCCTCCTGTAACGCGCGAACAATGCGGCGCGTCCATGGTGAGCATGGCACTGGGACGACGCAAACCACGGCAGG
>RFSE01000097.1 GCA_009924135.1 Pseudomonadota bacterium
TAGGGCGAGACTCCGTCGAGCCCCATTCCGAGCGGAGCGAGGCGAACGCAGTGAGCATCTTTGTTAATCGAGGTGCTCATGGCGATCCTCGCTGCGCTCGCGCCGACTCCGTAGGCAAACAGGGCTCGACGGGAGTCTCGCCCTACCGGGGAGTGGCGGGCTGGACGACTGCGGTACGGAACGCTGACTGGAGGGTTCCGGTGGGATAAACGAAAGAGCCAGCCTGAAACCCACGCGTGCGTTTGCCTCGGGTGGCACCCGCGTCTCGCGGGTAGTTATCGGCGTCCCGCCGAAAACTCGGAGCCTCCCTGCGGCTCAGGGTTGGACGCTCCCACCGTGACTTCGTGAGCCAACGGTCCGGGCGGGACGCCCGAACCGACCCGCGAGACGCGGGTTCCACCCGAGACCGCCGGGGCGTTTCACCCCGCCGTGAGCGCAGCCCGGGCGTCGTCGGCGGTACCGGTCTTGTCGAGGAAGTAGTCGTAGCCGCCCACGTAGGGAGTCACCTGCCCCGCTTTGACGTGCAGGACTTTCGTGGCCAGATGCCGGATGAAATGCACGTCGTGTGAGATGAAGACCAGAGTGCCCTCGTAACGTTCCAAAGCGAGCGTGAGGGACTCGACGGTATGAATGTCCAGGTGCGTGGTGGGCTCATCCATGAGCAGGAGGTTCGGCGGGTCCACGAGGAATTTGACCAGGTTCAACCGGCTCTTCTCACCGCCGCTCAGAACGGCGGTTTTCTTGAAGATGTCGTCCTTGCGGAACATGAAGGAGCCGAGCACGGCACGGGCCTCGTCCTCGCGCAGCATCGGCGCACTCGCGAGCACCTCATCGATCACCGTCTTTTCGGGATCGAGCGTGTCGGCGCGGTGCTGGCTGAAATAGCCGAGCTTCGCGTTGTGTCCAAGGTCGCGTTCACCCTTTTGGAACTCGACGACCCCGGCGAGAATCTTCAGCAAAGTGGACTTGCCCGCGCCGTTCGGCCCCACGAGCACGGTGCGTTCGCCGCGTTCGATGGTGAGATCGAGCCCGCGATACACGTGCGTCTCGCCGTAGGCCATGTGGATGCCTTCGAGCGAGACCGCGCGCTGGCCGCCCCGGGGCGGAGACGGAATCTGGAACCGGAAGGGCTTGCGAGGGGCGAGCGGTTTCTCGATCAGCTCCATGCGCTCGATCTGCTTGAGCTTGCTCATGGCCTGCGAAGCCTTCGAAGCCACGGACCGGAACCGGTCGGCGAACTCCTGCAACGCGCGGATTTCCTTCTGCTGGTTATTGTAGGCGGCAAGCTGCTGTTCGTAGCGTTCCTCGCGCTGGCGGAGGTAGTCGGAATAATTGCCCGTGTAGGCGATGAGCTTCTTGTTCGAAATCTCGTGCACCTGCGTGATGACCTCGTCCATGAACTGGCGGTCGTGCGAAATGAGCAGCAGCGCGCCGGAGTAATTCTTCAGGTAATTCTGCAACCAGAGCAGCGAGAGCAGGTCGAGGTGGTTCGTCGGTTCGTCGAGGAGCAGCAGGTCCGGCTCCATGACCAGCAGGCGGGCGAGGCGGGCGCGCATGATCCAGCCGCCGCTCATCTCGCGGGCCTTGCGGCCCAGGTCCGATTCGCGATAGCCGAGACCGCGCAACATCTTCTTGGCTTTGGCCTCAACCTGGCCGTCGTTTAAAGCGTCGTGCTTCGCGTGGGTTTCCAGATACTCGGGGCTGGAGACGTCCCCGGCGGCTTCGAGTTCGTGCAGGCGTTTCTCGAGGCGCGGCAGCTCGTCCACGCGGCCGGTGGCCACGTCGAGGATGGTTTCCTCGCCATGGGCCTCGGCCTCCTGGGGCAGATGGCCCACCATGGTCCACTCATCACGCGTGATGGTGCCGGAGTCTGGTTCCTTCTGCTTGAGGATGATGGAGAAAAGCGTGGTCTTGCCCGCGCCGTTAGGTCCGACGAGGGCGACGCGGTCGCCGTAGTTCACCCCGAAGGAGGCTTCCTCGAACAGCACGCGGCCGCCGAGGGTCATCTTGAGATCGCGAATAGTGAGCATGAAATCAGGTCGCCGGTGAATGCGTGACGCAGCACTCGGGGGGAAAGCACGATTACTCCCCGCAGCCGGAGCGTTGCACAGGCGTCGGCGGCGACGAGCGGCAGAGAGTAGGGCCAGCCCGCGCGGCGTCAATGACCCAGTTCGGTCAGGTCAAAACTCGTTCGAATGTCCCCTCTGCGATGGGAGTAACTTGCTTACGCCGTCGGCGGTACTGCCACCCGTCAGGAATATTCGCAGAGTTGTGGTGGTTTACCGGTTGGGCCGAACCCCCAACGCCATCTGCTGGTTGCGACTACGGACCTTGCACTGTCATGACTTCCCGGTAACTTCTTCCCACCAGCCGCGTCTATGTCGCGGCTTGGTTTGACACTGTGACTCACAACAACATGACGTTCCGCGTTCTGCTTTCGCTCCTCCTCACTGCTTCGGTCGTGCTCGCCCAGAACGGCGACAAGCCCGGCGAGAAACAGGAATCCCGCGTGCCGAAGGACAAAATCCCGGCCAACCCGCCGCTCTCGCCCGAGGCCGCGCTCAAGACCTTCAAGCTCCCGCCCGGCTTCCGCATCGAAGTCGCCGCTGCGGACCCGCTGGTCGAGACGCCCATCGCCATGCAGTGGGATGCCGCCGGCCGCCTGTGGGTCGTCGAAATGCCCAGCTACATGCCCACCCCCACGGCGGACGGCGAACAGGAACCGATCAACCGCCTCAGCGTCCTCGAATCCTCCAAGGGCGATGGCAAGTACGACAAGAAGACCGTGTTCCTCGACAAGCTGGTGATGCCGCGCGCCCTCTGCCTCTGCTACGGCGGCGTGCTGGTCTGCGAACCGCCCGCGCTTTACTGGTATCCCATCGAAACCGGCCTCAAGCCCGGCAAGCGCGTGCTCGTGGAAAAGAACTACGCCCCCAATGGTTTGAAGAACCCCGAGCACACCGGCAACAGCCCGACGTGGTTCATGAACAACTGGATCATCTCCGCCAACCTGACCTTCCGTTATCGCCGCGTGGATGATGATTGGAAGCGCCTGCCCACGTCATTTCGCGGCCAGTGGGGCATGACGATGGATGACTGGGGCCGCCCGTATTACAACTCGAACTCCGACCAGCTCCGCACGGATTTGGTGCCCAGCGAATACTACCTCCGTAATCCGTTCTTCCGCAGCACTTCCGGCTTGAACGTCCAACCGCTCAAGGACCAGACGGTCTGGCCCGCCCGCGTGAATCCCGGTGTCAACCGTGGTTATCAGGAGAAGACCCTCAAGCCCGACGGCACGCTCGCCACCTACACCGCCACCTGCGGCCCCGGCATCTATCGCGGTGATAATTTTCCCGCCGAGTACGTAGGCAATGCGTTCATCCCCGAACCCGCTGCCAACATGGTCCGCCGCATGGTGCTCACCGAGAAGCCCGGCGAAATGTCCGGCGTGAACCCCTACAAGCAGGCCGAATTCCTCACCTCCACCGACGAACTTTTCCGCCCGATCAACGCCTACACCGGTCCCGATGGCTGCCTCTACTTGATCGACATGTATCAGGGCATCCTCCAGCACCGCGTCTTCCTCACCAGCTACCTGCGCAAGCAGGCCGAGGACCGCGGACTCGACAAGGTCCACCGGCGCGGGCGTATCTACCGCATTGTCCACGAGGGCAAGCAGCCTTCGCCCATCCCGCAGCTCGCGTCGGCTTCGCCCGTGGACTTGGTGAACCGCCTCAACCACCCGAATGGCTGGGTGCGCGACACCGCGCAGCGCCTGCTCGTCGAGCAGCCCGCCACCGCCGCCCTCGCGCCGCTCAAGGAACTGGCCCTCGCCGGGGCCGATCCGCGCGCCCGGCTGCACGCGCTCTGGACGTTGGATGGCATGGGCCAGTTGGACACCGCGACGCTGCTCGCCTCGCTGGACAAGGAGAAGCACAGCAAGGTCAAGGCCGCCGCCGTGCGCGTCGCCGACAGCGCCTTGAAACTCGCAGACAAGGACAAAGTGCTCGCCAAGCTCGTCTCGCTCGCCGACACGAAGGATTTCAACGTGCAGGTGCAGCTCGCCTTCACCCTCGGCGAGATCCGGGATCCCGCCGCCGATGCTGCCTTGCTCACGCTCGCCCGCAATGGCGGCACCAACACGATGATCCGCGACGCCGTCATCAGCGGCCTGGCCCTGCGCGAAGTTGATATGCTCGAACGCGTCTTCAAGGACAAGGCGTGGTCGGACAAGGCTAAGATCGCGGGTGGCGAGGCGTTCATCAGCGCGCTGGCCAAAAGCGTCTTCCAGCAGGCCAAGGGCGAACCCGTCAACCGCCTGCTCGAACAGATCACCCGCAAGGAAACGCCCAAGTGGCAGACCCTCGCCGTGCTCGCCAGCCTCAACGCTCCGGCTCCGTCCGGCAAGAAGGGCGAGCCGCCGCCCCGGGTCAAATACGTGAAGCTCGCCGCCGAGCCGCCCGCGATGGCCACCCTTGCCAAGTCCGATGACAAGGCCGTCCAGTCGGCCTTCACCAAGCTCGACAAGGTCGTTGTCTGGCCCGGCAAGCCCGGCGTCGTGCTCCCGGTTATTCGCCCGCTCACCGAGCCGGAGCAGAAGCTCTTCACCCAGGGCAAGGTTGCGTTCGAAGCCACCTGCGCGGCCTGCCACCAGGCCCACGGCTACGGCATGGACGGCCTCGCGCCCCCGCTGGTGGACAGCGAATGGGTCGCCGGCTCCCCGGACCGGATCGCCCGCATCGCGTTGCAGGGCCTGGGCGGTCCCGTCACCGTACTGGGCAAGAAGTGGGACCTCGACATGCCCGGCCACGGCACCCTCGACGACGAAACCCTCGCGAGCATCCTCACCTTCATCCGCCGCGAATGGGACCACGGCTACGACCCCATCACGCCGGACTTCATGAAGAAGGTCCGCGCCGCCACCGCCGACCGCGAGTCCGCGTGGACGGATGCGGAGTTGAAGAAGATCAAGTAGGCAGGAGCCTCCATGAATTCGCCCGTGCGAAGAGTTGTCAGCTTGATCGCCGGCGGCTTTTTCGCAAGCACGGCACAAGCTCATGCTGATGCTGGAGGACTTCTTGTCGCCCTCACCTTTTGGTCAGGTCACCTACTCGCGCTGTTCAACTTGGGTGTCTAGCTTTGCTTCAGGCCGGGGTTTCTCCGCGCACCACGCCTTTGGAATGCAATCGCCATTTTTTGCTCGTTCATTCTGAGTTTATTTGCCGTCACAGCCGTTGAAGAGGTTTGCGGGTGGCACGATCTCGACGAACTTGCCAATCACCTGCCTATTCTGTTTACGGTCAGCTTTGCTGTCCCCTGGGCAAGTGCGGTCTTGCTGTGGTGGTTTGCCAAACCACGCAAATGCACATCACCCCTGGGTGAACATGCGTTACCCCTACTCGGGCTTCGCATTCATGTTTCCATTCCACAATTCACGGCTTGGGCCACCCATGTACACCTGACAAATCGCACGGACCGACCAACGCTGGCTAGCCAGCTTGATTGTGTCACGATTTTCATCGGGCGCTGATGGGGAATAGATTTTCCCGTCAACTGACATGCCGGACCTGAGTGTCACCTTTTCGAATTATACCAATTACTGGAATACTCTGGTCGAATCCCGGATTTGAACCAACGAACGGTTTCTCCCAGTTATCCTGACAAAATCTCGGTTCATGGGGCGGAGCGCGCTCAGGGTTAGGGTGAGGGGATGGGCTGCTTGCGCAGAGGACCGTCCCTTCTGTTCGTACGGCTTGCCCCCTCACCCCGGCCCTCTCCCCCGATGTGGGAGAGGGCCGGGGTGAGGGAGAACGGCTACGCCAGCCACAACTCGCCCCCATTTTACCAACCATTCCCGCAGTTGGTATCACGCGAAGAGCGTCTGCTTCGTGGCGGTCGGGATTAGGATGCCTTAACTCGCGTTCGCGGGTAGGCGTGCCGCCGCTTCAATGGAGAACTACAGTCACTGGAGAATAAACAATTGAAACCCATGCCGCTGCCATCTTTGTCCGCCTCAAATCTTTGGGCACACCATTGAATCGTTGCCGGGAGGCGGATGGTTCGTCAGGGTTCACCCAGAATTCACATGAGCACGCGCCTTGACGTTCGCAAAACCTACAAGCTCTACATCGGCGGCAAGTTTGTCCGCAGCGAGAGCGGGCGCAGTCTCGAAGCCAAGGGGCCTGATGGCGCACACCTCGACAATTACTGCTGGGCCTCGTGCAAGGATTTCCGCGATGCCGTGACCGCTGCCCGGGCCGCGCAGGACGGCTGGGCGAAGGCGACGCCTTACCACCGAGGTCAAATTCTCTACCGTGCCGCCGAGATGCTGGAGAGCCGCCGTGAAGCACTCGCGGCGGAGGTCTCCCGCTCGCATGGCGTCACCCTCGATCAGGCGCGTACCGGCGTGGGCCGCGTCTGCGGCCGCCTCATGCATTACGCGGGCTGGACGGACAAATATCAGCCGGTCTTCGGCAGCGAGAACCCGGTGGCCTCGCCGCACATCAACTTCACGACGCCAGAGCCGATGGGTGTCGTGGTGGTGCTCGCGCCGGACCTGCCGGTGATGCTGCCGATGGTCTCGCTGCTGCTGCCGGTCATCCTCAGCGGCAACACGGCGGTGGTGATCCCCTCCGAGCGCGCTCCCCTGCCCTCCTTGACCTTTGCAGAGGTCCTCGCGGCCAGCGACCTCCCGGCCGGCGTGGTGAACATCCTGGCCGGCAAACGCGCCGAACTCGTGCCGCACATCGCCTCGCACGTGGACGTGAACGCCATCGTGGACGGCACCGGCATCCCGGAAATCTCCGCCCAGATGCAGGCCGGAGTGACCACGAACTTGAAGCGCTACTTCAACCACGCGCTGCCCGAGACCGACTGGTTCACGGAGAAAGGCGAAGACCCGCATTGGATTCTGGACACGTCGAGATGAAGACGGCGCGGCATCCCATTGGCATGTAGTCGCAACCTTCAGGTTGCGAATCCTTTGACGCGCAGGGTTTAACCGCGCATCAAGTGTCCTTGGAGTGCCGTTCTCCGAACCGGTGTTCTCATCAATCGGCTTCGGCACCCGAGATGGCAGTGGAATTCGGGGCAAAGTAATTGAAGTCAATTCTTCTGCCCTCAATTCTCCTGTCAAATTCGGGAGAACATCTGACCTGAGATCCCATTCGCAACCTGAACCCTGCGACTAAGTTCAACGGCGGGCGTTGAATGTGGGCTGGGAATATTTTTCGGCTAGGAGGGATTGGGTGCGGGTCTGGATTGTGGCGGACAAGACTAGGACGGAATGAGTGGTTGGCGACATCGCCACTTCCCACTGTTCGCGTTTCAATCCCACCGGCGGCGGTTGCACGGAGCCTTGGATGAGCAACCCCAGTTTGTTCCGGCGCTGCGCTGCGCCGGCGATCTTGCGGCCCTGCCAGAGCACGTCGAACTTCTCCCAGCCCACGAAGCATTGTCCCGGGGTGGACTTGCGGCAGCAGTCGGCCAGGTCCGTCGCCACGCCAAGTTGCGTGAAGGCGGCGCGCACCCATTCGTGCACGCGGCGGTAGCTGTCCACGGCGTTCAGCGCGTACCACGGATGGGACGGAGGGATCACGATGCTGTAGGTCCAGTCCGCGTCGTGCGCTACGAGGCCACCGCCGGTAGGACGGCGGATGAGCGGGCGCAAATGCGTGGCGCGCTCGATCTCGGCATAGTGCTGGAAGTAACCGAAAGTCGCCGCCGGCTCCGTCCACGAGTAGAAGCGCAGCACGGGCTGGCCGAGGCCGGCCACGGCTTCGAGCAACGCCTCGTCCAACGCCATGTTGAAGGCCGGAGCGCAGGCACCGGATTTGAGAAGGAGCCATGATTCGTCGGGGAGCAGCCGACGTGAGGAGGCTCCATCTTCAAATGCGTGATTTGGAATGCGGAGTGCGGAATTCAATCAGAGCCTCCTTACGTCGGCTGCTACCCGGTGGATCACTTCCCCACCCTCGGCAACACATCCGCCAACACCGGGCCGGCCTGGGGCTGCTCGGACTTGTAGTCCAGGCCCAGCAGCGCGGCGGCGGTCGGCGCAATTTGGTTTTGTGTCACGACCGGCACGTTGCTCCGTTCACCGAGTGCAGGCGTGTCCGGTCCCAGTGCGCCCATCCAGATGAAACCCGAGCCCTGGATGTTTTGCCCGTGGCTTTTCCAGGAGACATTGCTCGTGCCCCGCCCGTGGTCGGTGACGAGCAGCAGCGAGGTGTGACCGCGCATTTCCGGGTCGGCCTGCGCGGCTTCCCACAGCTCGCGCACGAACCGGTCGAAATGCTGGATGGACTGGAGGTAATGATCGTAACGGCCCTCGTGCGCCCACTCGTCCGGTTCGCCATAGGCAACGTACATGACCCGGGGCTTCCGGGACTTGAGATGATCCAGCGCGGCAGCATGGATGAAGGTGTCGTAGGTCATCAACGTGCCCCACGTTGGCGTGTGGTCGGACACCAGTTTCTCCAGCAGGGCCAAGTGCGGATTGAACTTCGGGTCCGTCTTCTCGAAGCCCGTCCAGACGGGCAGATGGCTGTGGTCGCGGTTGAGGATGTAAGGAATGACCTCCCAGTTGCCGAAGGCCGTAACGTGTCCCGCGAACGCGGGTTTGCCGTTCAGCCATTCGAGCACCGTAGTATTCGGATTGGGCTTTTTGGCGTTGCTGTCGATGCGCGGGTCGGCAAAGCCGCAGAGGATTTCGCTGTAGCCAGGATAGGAGAAGTTCTTCCCGTTGGTGACTTGCGCCACGCTGCCCTTGTGCTGGTTGCCGTAGAGCTGCCCCTGCTTGACGAGCATGCTCCAAAAGAACGGCATCAACACCTCGCGACGCGCCTCCGGAGTGTCGCGCCAGAAGACCTTGCGCACGTCATTCGACTTCACCACGCCGCCGAACTCCTTGCTGATAAGCTGCTCCTCCGCACCGGTGAAAACCTCCTGCCAACGCAAGCCATCGACCATGACGAGCAGTACATGGCGGGTCTGCAAGGCTGGTGCGGCGGCGACGGCGTTGAGGGAGAGGCAAACGGCCAGCAGCAACCAGCCAAGCGTCATTCGAAGCGTTTTCATAGTGCGTGCAACCAAGTTTATCATGGTGACTCAATTCGCGTTCTTCGCAGCCAATCAATACGGCTTTCTGGGCTCGTTTTGCTCCGCCTCGAAGAGGGGTAGCGCCAGCCGCCAGCGGATCGCCGCCAGCCGGAGGACGAGGATCGTACCAGTGCTCAGGATCGTTAGCGCGCTTTCATTGCTGACGTGCGGGCGGAGGAATACGTGCAAAGCCACGCCGGCCAGCGCGGCGGTGGCGTACAGGTGGATGGCCGGGCGGAAGACCAGCGGGATTTCTCCAACGAGCACGTCCCGCAGAATACCACCGGCCACGCCCGTGATGACCCCCATCGCCACGACGACGGACGGGCTCAGGTCCAGCCCGAGCGCCTTCTTTGCTCCGATGATGCTGAAGAGCGCGAGGGCGAAAGCATCGGCCACCTGCAACGCGGCCAGCGGCGGCTGCCGATGGCGCGCGATGAAAAAGCCTGCGACCGCGATGGTCACCGCATTGATCAGGTACTCTGGCTGTCGTACCCACAGCACCGGCGTATCGCCCGTGAGCAGGTCGCGCAACGTCCCGCCGCCCAGGGCCGTGACGATGGCGAGCACCACGACGCCGAACAAGTCCACGCGCCGCCCACGCGCCGCGAGCACTCCCGTGAGGGCCGCGACGGCGATGCCGAAGTGTTCAAGCCAGGCCTGCATGAATTGATTGATTAGCCGCGAAAAGGCGCAGAGATCGCAAAGAGAATTTCGGCGAGTGGTGTGTTAAGAAGGCGAACAATCAAAATTTGCTTACGCCTGTCCTCCATGTGGTCTTTGCGTTCCTTCGCGGCCAAAATCACGGCTAAAATTTCCCGTTCGTCCCGGGCCATTCCTCCTTTGGCCAGGCGGGGAGTTTCTCAATGCTGGCGACGGCCTTGTCTGTGACGGGGAGGCCCCACGCACGGAAGAACGGGCCGAGGTTGCGGTTCACGGTCTTGCTGAAGCGGACCATCCACTGATCCATCTTCTCGGTGTTGCCCTTGGGCCGCTCGGCGTCAGGCAGGGCGCGATATTCGGCGAAGACCTTCTTGTAGGCGTCCCAGCCAAACGCGTGCTGGAGCTGCACATACATTGCCAGTACAAGAAACGGATCAGCCTGCCATTTGGCAAAGTCAGGCTTTCCACCCGCCGTGTAATTCTTGAACTTCTCCGCCACAACGGGCAGGCCCACTCGGCCGTTCGCCGGCTTCGTGCCGCCGAGCTGGTCGATCACATACATCGTGAAGAGATTGCACGTCACTTCGCCCGTGCCCTCGAAGGTCCAGTCGCCCACCTGATGGTTGTGGCCGATCTCGTGGCCGATGCCCCAGTCACCCTTGTGCATGTGCGTCTCAGTGACGAGCCGGGGCGGCATGTCCAGCCACGTCATGATCGGGTAGCCGCTGTGCATGTAACCGGCCGAAATCTGCTCGTCGCACACGATGCGCTCGGCCCGTGGGCGGTCGCGCGGGATGGCCGCCAGATCGGCAATGAGGTCCAGCGTCTCGTCCCATGTCTTCATCAAGGCCACGGGGTCTTCAAGGGTACGCAAGACACCGGCGGGCAAGGTGACGACGACCTTGCGCGTTTCCAGTTCGCCCCACGGCGCCGGGGCATCGCGAAGTTGCTTCCACTCCGCCAGCGTGGTCTTGCCGTGAACATAGTGCGGCGCACGCACCGCACCGGCGAACTCCACGCTCACCTCGCCCAGGTCTTTGCCTTTGGGCGTCTCCACGTAGATCAACCCGCCGAACGCACTGGCCACCTTCGTCTCCTCGGCAGTCACGGGGAAATTGCGTGAAATCTCCGGGAAGCGTTTCCAGGTGTCCAGATGCCAGAGCTTGTCCGAGTGCGCGCCGATGCGAATCTTCCAGCCCGCCTTCGCCGCATTGGCAGGCACGCGCACGGTCACGGTCTCGCCGGGCGCGGCGTAGAAGCCGGTGGAATGCCACTCCGGCACGCGCGTCTGCACGACCACGGTGGCTTTGTCACGCGGGGCGTCGGCTGGGACTGCGCCCGGGAACGACGCGGCAGCGGGATGCGCCTTTACCTGTCCCGGAGGAAGCCGGTTCAACTCGCGCCCTTCGAGCGATACGAGCACGCGCGCGGCCAGTTGATCCGCCTTCACCGGCGACTTCGCGGTGGGCGTGGTGTTGACACCGGACTGGCTGCGCAGGCCGCGGAGCTTGGGCAGGAAAGTCTTGTCATCAGCGGGCAGGCTTTGTGCGGCGTCGGTGAGCGAGGCGCTGGCCTGGGCAAGGTCGTCCTTCGAGAGCTTTGCGCCCGTGCGTGCGGCCTCCAGCGCCTTGCCGGCATGGACCAGCTCCGGGACCGCGCCGACGGCAAATCCGTTCGCCGTGGTCTTGCCCACGAAGCCGCCGGAGATGGCGAGGCCGAACGGGGGCAGGAGTTTGTTGCCGAGAAATTCGTTCGCGAGGCTCTTGCCGCCCTGCGCCCAGCCCCAACCCGTGGAGGCGGTGATGAACCCGCCACCGTTGGCCACAAACTTGGCGACCAATGGCACGTCGGCCTCCGTAAGCGAATGCGCGGAGAGCACCAGCACCTGGCCGGGCTGGAGTTGCGCGAGGGGCGTTTGAGCGACGGTGAAGCCGCGTTGCGCGAGGGCATCGGCGAACGCCTTGGACTTGGGCACCACCAAAACGGGCTTGGGGGCCGCGCCCGACCAGGCAATGGCATTGTCCATCAGCTTGCCGGTGTCGGCCACGCCGAGAACTCCTGCATCCAGATAGCCGGTGTGACCAAAGACCACGATGCGACCCTTGCCCGCACGGGCGGCGGCGACGACCACGCCGCTGGCGGTCTTGCCTTCCTTGCCCGCGACCAAGGCGAAGGCCTGTGGTCCGAACACGCTGACCTGACCGGGCGACCCGGGACCGGTAATCTCTTTTACATCTTTGATCAGGGCAGCACGGTCGGTCTCAGACGAATCGGCGGCCAAGGCGGAGAACGCGGTGAAACACGCGAGGAGGGCGATGAGCCAGGGAGCGAGGGCGTTTGCACCTGAAGCACGACAGGTGAAGAGGCGCATCTCAGTTTTTTGACACCGCAGGAGTTCCCAGCTTGAGCTCGGAGTCCATTGGCCCTGTTGATGCCAAGCTAGTTCAACCGCTTGGCTAGGAGGCAGCGGAAAGCGAGCACGGCTACGAAGTCGTAGGCCTTGGGCTCCCTCTCCCTTTGCGGAGCAAGGAGAGAGGGTTGGGGTGAGGGGTTGCGTGCGTGGGCGAGGGTGGCCCAACCCCTCATCCGGCCTCCGGCCACCTTCTCCCCTTGCTCCGCAAAGGGAGAAGGCTCCCCATGTGGCACCCCGGTGTGCAAGAAACTGAGATGCGCCCCAAGTGAAGCAGCGAGCGGGGTTAGGCTGGACGAGCCGTTCTCCCTCACCCCGGACCTCTCCCGCTGGGAGAGGGAGAAACGCAGTCCGCGTTCGGCTGGAAGTGACGCCCCGTGCCTTCGTTCGCTGGCTAACTTTCCCCCTCTCCCAGAAGGAGAGGGCCGGGGTGAGGGGGAAGGACGCGCACCAAGCCGATGCGGCAGCGAGTTGTCCGCGAGAGCGATCCAAATTTCCGGCTGCGGACGTGGGCGTCCGCGCTCCTGGGGGCTGGGCGGTTTGCATGATCATTTGTAGCGGTCGGGCGAGAGCAACGACAGGTCGAACTGCGGGGCTTCGCCAGAGAGTATTTGGGCCATCAACTTGCCGGTGATGGGTCCGAGGCTCAAGCCCATCATCGCATGTCCGGTGGCGAACGAGAGGTTCGTGAACTTCGCGGTCCGACCGACGTAGGGCAGTCCATCCGGCGAACAGGGACGCAGGCCGCGCCAGGGCTGGATGCCTTCGAAGTGCGAAGCGTTGAACTGCGGGAAGTACTTGGGCACGGACTTGATGATGCCGCGCACGCGCACGGGGTTGATGTCCTCGTTGAGGCCGGCGATTTCCATCGTGCCACCAATGCGGAGCGAGCTGCCCATGGGCGTCACGGCAAGCCTGGCCTCGGTAAAGATGGAGCAGAGCTGCGGAAGCTGCGGCGGCTTGGGCAACGTGAGGCTGTAGCCCTTGCCCGCCTGCATCGGCAGGCTGAGGCCCAGTTCACGCGCGAGCAGGGGCGACCACGAGCCGCCCGCCAGGACGACTTCGTCCGCCACAAAATCACCGCGCGTGGTGCGGACGCTGGTGAGGCGCGTGGATTGCAGCGCGAAGCCCGTGGCTTCGGTGTTCCACTTGAAACGCACGCCAGCCGCATCGCACTGCGCCTTCAGCGCGGCCATGAACCGGCCGGGCGTGAGGTGGGCGTCTTTCGGGAAGAGCACGGCCCCCGCCACGTCCATGGTGACGGAGGGGTCCAAGGCGGCGGCCTGCTTGGCGTCGAGGACTTGCGCGGGAACGCCGAGGGCGTTGGCGCGTTCGGCAAACTTGGCCTCGTCGTCCAGGCCATGCTGGGTCTTGCAAAGCATGAGCAGGCCGCGCGTGGTGAGGCCGAAATCGCCGATGCCGCCGCCTCTCGGAGCGCCGGTCTCCGACCCGGCGTTACCCGGCTTGTCTGCATTCAACGCCGGGTCGGAGACCGGCGCTCCGTGGGCGAGTTCCTCAAAGCAGGCACGGCTGGCGAAGCTCAGGTCACGGAGCAGCGGGGCGGCGCGTTCGACGCGTTGCGCCGTCGCGGCCTGCCAAAATTTGAAACCCCAATCCAGCAGGTCGATATCCAGCCGGGGCTTGATGTAGAACGGTGACTCGGGGTTCCACATCCACTTGAGCCCCAGCGCGACCATGCCGGGCGCGGCGAGCGGGATAAAATGGCTGGGCACGATCATGCCCGCATTGCCGAACGAGCAACCATCGCGCGACTCCGGCACGCGCTCCAGCACGGTCACGCGATGCCCGCGCTGCGCGCAGTAATAAGCCGTGCTCAGGCCGATGACGCCCGAGCCGATGATGAGGATGTTGAGTTCTTTAGCCACAGATGAAACACAGATGAAACGCAGACACCAATAAATCAGGAAGGCAGGAAAGCTGGAATGAGAAACGCGCTTACCAGGGTTTCCTGGGTACCCGCTTTGCTGATTCAAATCTGTGTTCCATCTGTGTGTATCTGTGGCTCACCGAATCCCCCAGCAGAAGTGGTCCTGGTCGTTCAGCAGCAGGGTGGCCTCGCTGTTCACGTAGGCGGTGCCGGTGATGACCGGGGCGATCTGGCCTTTCGCGCGGTCGAGCCAGTGGAAACGACCGGTGAACTTGGTGCCAAGGATGCTCTCTTGAACCCAGTCTTCGCCCTCCGCGAGCTTTCCGTCGGCGGCGACGCAGGCGAGTTTCGCGCTCGTGCCGGTGCCGCAGGGCGATCGGTCGTAGGCCTTGCCGGGGCAAAGGACGAAGCTGCGGGAGTCGCCCCCGGACTGCGGCGGGGCAAAAAGTTCGATGTGGTCCACCTCGGGAAAGCCCTGCGTATTAACGGCCTGACGGATGCGCCAGCTCGCGTCGGTGAGCTGCTCAACGTTTTTCAGGTCGAGCGACAGGCCGTGGTTCTCCACGAGGAAGAACCAGTTGCCGCCCCATGCGAGATCGCCGGTAATCCGGCCGAGCCCCGGCACGTCCACGGTGGCGGCCTTCACCTGGCGCCAGCTCGGCACGTTCGCGACGGACACGGAGCCGTCGGGGTGCAGGGTTGCGGTCACGACGCCCACGCACGTCTCGATGCGGTGCTCGCCAGGGTCGATGCGTCCGAGATGCGCGAGCGTAACCACGAGGCCGATGGTCCCGTGGCCGCACATGGCGAGCACGCCGACGTTGTTGAAGAAGATGACGCCGGTGACGCAGGTCCGGTCCGCCGGCGGACAGAGCAGTGCGCCCACGAGCACGTCCGAGCCGCGCGGTTCGTTGACCACGGCGGAGCGGAAGCGGTCGTGCTGATCGCGGAAGACCTTGAGCTGGTCGGCGACGGAGCCGCCGCCCAGATCGGGCGCACCGCTGATGACGATGCGCGTGGGTTCGCCGCCGGTGTGGGAGTCAATGACCTGGATGCGCTGCATGGCGTTCGGAAGAAGTGATTTCGCGGAATCGTTGTTCGTAATTCTCAAGGTTCGGGCTCAGGAGCAGGACCAAGCAATAAAAATAGAGACCATAGAGCCCGCGCAAGTGCTGGTGATGCAGGATGGGTGCGCTGGGGGGGGGCTTGCCACCTCGACTATCAAATGGAGCCAGTTGTCGGATTTGAACCGACGACCGACGGTTTACAAATCCATAACTAGGGGTTTTGAAAAAACATCAAAAACACTCGCCAACCCGCATGGATAAAGGGGGAAAACACTCTTCACTCAAATTTCAAAAGTGACACGATAACGCACGAAAACGCATCTCCGCTGTTGCATTCTGTTGCATTTGTTAGGCGAACCTAACCAACGGTTTTTCAATTCGCATCGGGTTTTCACGCCTCGAAATCCGATGGTGAGCATGGCCGCAGCGCACCCGCCAAGGCTCTAGGATTCGATTACAGGCACTTTGATTCGTGGCGAGGGTGAAGACGGCGGAAACGAAAAGGCGGGCTGGCGTGCCGGTTGCGCCAGCCCGCACTTGTGCCGCTAGTAAAGGGGCGTTGGGCTTTACCGGAGGGTGTCCTTACGCGGTCGTGTTCATCCCTGCCATTCTTCTGCAAACGCGGCCCACTCGCGGCGGAGTTCGTCAGCGAATCGCTTCCCAAACTCCCGCGCGGCTGGCACGTCCAGCCCCGCGACGGCGGCTGGGTACTCGTTGACGATCTTCTGTTCAATGAGGGCGTCAATCTTCGGGTTTAGCCGCTGAATGCTGCCGATGACGCTGGCTTTGGAAATCAGCAAGCCCTCGCGTTCATCGTTTGCCAGCTTGAGCTTGCGCCACTGCTCAAAGACGAGCTTCTCCTTTATGCTGTCGCCGGGCTTGTCGCCTGTGGGCGGCTTGATAGCGTCAAGAATCTCGGCACGGGTGCGGCCCTCGACAGGCAGAAGCCCGGCGGCTTTGAGGCGCGCTTTTGCTGTACGCCATGCAATGCCGGTTTCCTGGGCGACTTGTTCAACGCTCGTGAATGGTTTGGGCCTGTCGCTGACTTTGGATTTTTTGGAGTTCATGGAGATGTGTCGGGGTTCATTGGTAACCTGTTCGGAACCGTAAAACAGATGGTGGCCAATAGGGGCGGGTGTTCATTGCGTTGCCGCTGGCGTCGGCTTCACCACGTCGGCGAAGTCACGGATGCGACGCAGGAAAGCTTTGGCCCGGTCGGTGGACAACCGCTCCAAAAGCGTTGCGGCGGAATCGTTGAAGGAAAAGAAGCAGGGCAGCTTGCGACTGGTCCGTTCGTCGAGTGCGACGAATAGCAGTTCCTCGACAGTAGGCGTCAACCGGCTTTTGAACGGGTCATCCGCATAAAAAATGTCAGCAGAGACAATGCGCTTGAGCGTGGTGTCGGCGCGGGCCGGTTCGCTCATTACCATCGCCGGCCAGCGGGCCAGGTCGTAAGCACTGAGTGCGCGCACCGAGTACCCAGCCATGAATTCGCGGTGAAGCAAGGCCCAACAGGATCGGGTCTTGGCCATGCCGGTTTCCCCGGCCACGACCATTCCGCGCGGACCGTATTGCCAAGCTTGAACCCGGTCGAACAAGCCAGGGTCGGGCAGCAACCGGCGGTCAATGGTGACGAATTCAGCCGGGCAGATTTCAAGCCACTTTCCTTCTCGTTGCCGGCGGGCCAGGTCCGCGCGTTCCTGTTCCTGTTTCGCTCGCACAGCAGGCAGACACGTCGGGCAGAAGTGCTGCCACGCGGTGAAACGTTCCAGCACGTAGGCACCGGGGGCGTTGAATGGGGTGTTGCACTCCGCGCACGGGCGGCTTTGGTAGATGGGTTCGTCAGTGGTGGTCATAATCCGGTTCCTTCAAAAAACTCTTTGCTGTGGTCGGGCGCGCTGCCCTTGGGCTTTGGGCCACGTCCGCTGGCCTTGGATTCGCCTTGCCGTCCGCGCTCTTTGGCGGTCCGCGCGGCGAGGTAGGCGCGAAAGTTCCCGATGGGGTTGCCGCCGTAATCGGTCCCGCCCCGCGCGGCTGATTCGTTCCAAGCGAGCCGGGCAAAGTCCTCGGTGCATCCGACAAACGCCGCGTGCCTCGCGGCGTCGGCCTCGGTTGCTGGAAAGCCCTTGGGAAGTTGAACGGGATGCTCCTCCCTCTCTATCTCAGCTTCTCTCCCTTTCTTTAAGCACCCAACGCGCTGGGTGTCACCTGCGGCGAGGGAGGTATGTTGCCCGGCGTTGGACGTGTCCCGCATTGCGGGGGAGGTACTCCGCAATACGTAGGAGGAGGCGTCGTTGCCTTTAGAGTGCGGTAGCTTGTTGAGCGTGACGCTTACCAGCTCCAATCGTTCAAGCTCCCGCATCATTTCGCGGGTCGTCGTGGTGCCCAGGCCGGACAAGTGGGCAATCAAGGAAACGTGTTCCTTCAACGTCGGCGTGCCGCGCTCGTTGGCGAGACGGCAGAGGGCAATGTAGGTTGCCGTCGCGAAGGCCGCGCGCGTCCCGCCAAGGTTGCGTTCGATGCGTTCCAACGCCGCAGAGGATGCCCATACAAACGGGGCTTCCTCGCCGGGTGTCCCGCGTGGATTACCCACGGCGAGCCGCCCCCAAACGGCGTTTCCGACTCGGCAGGAAATCGCGCACCCGGTCGCCGGGTTGCCAGCCACGCGCGAGAATCTTTTCGATCAAACGGATCTTGCTGCCGGAGAGTTTCAATGGGCACCCACCTTCCCCGTGCGGGCGCTGCCGAACTCGCGCTTTGCCCAGGCGCGCACTTCCTCCATGTCAAACCGGACGGCGCGCTTGCCCAGTTTCAAGTGCGGAAGGCCGCGCTCCATGAGGTTGTCCACTGTACGGGGGCAAACGACCAACATGCTGGCCACGTCCCGCTTCCCGCCGAACTTGAAGTTGCCCGTTGGCGCGTCGGGCGTGTTTTTCTGAGTTGTCATAGTTACACGCGCTTGCGTGTTAGCTATGCGCCCAAGTCAACCGGAGTCCGCACAGTTCACGTCTTTGCGTGTTACCTTGAAGCGGGAAGTCAACGGCTGTAATGCCTGCTCAGTAGTAACTCATTGTGCGTGAATCTTTTACGTGTAGCGCGAAGTCAACGGCTGATGCGTCTTAATTGTGCGACAAAGCGTCGCCATACGCACCTAACGCGGAAGTCAACCAGCGGCGCACTTTAATTGTGTTAGGTCTTGCTATCCGGCAGCGGACATCATCGGCACCACGTTCACGGCCTGCCCTTCCGGCTTCACGGCGAACCATGCTTCCGCGTCAGTGGCCTTCACCAGTTCGAGGTAATGGCGATGCACGACGGCGGCACTGTTGCCGAGTTCACCTGCCACACGCCCCGCGTCATTCGTGAGCGCGAAGCGGTAGCTGGCGTAGGAGTGCCGGAGGGCATTTTGCTTCCACTTCATCCCGGCGGCGGCAGCGGTCGCTTGCTGGGCTTCGTAAAAGCCTTCGTGCGTGCCCTGCCACACCGTGCCCGTCCGCTGGGTGTAGGGGGTGAGCCAAGCGGCGAGGTTGTCGGAAATCGGGACGACCCGGCGGCTGGGGGTCTTGGCTATTTTCTTACCGATGATGATGAGGCGCTCCGCAAGGTGAATGTCCGCCCAAGCAAGGCGTTCAATCTCGGCACTCCGCAATCCAGCGAATGCGCCCAAGGCGAGACAGGGCAGACAATCGGGGGTAGCGGCGGCCAGTAAGCGGCGGATTTCTCCGGGGGTGAAGATTTCCACGTCCCCACCATCCAGCTTCAACTTATCGGCACCACTGACAGGGTTGTCGGCGGCGTAACCACGGGCCATGGCGAACTTGAAAAACAGGTGGGCAACCGTGCGGTAGTTTTTGTAGGACTGCCGGGAGAGTTTCAGGCTATCCAGCCACGCTTGCACGTCGGCGGTCGTCACGTCGCAGCAATCCTTGCGGAAGGTATCGGCGAACCGGGCCAGCCGCACGCGGAGGTCTTGGAGGTAGCGGGGTGACTGTTTGCGGCCTTCCTTCACGGTGAGCAGTTCCGTGACGACTTCGGACACGGGCTTGCGCGTGAGGGTCTTGTGCCGGGCGGCGTAGAATTCCACGGCGGCGATAAGGTTCGACAGGTCGTGGACGGTGCCAAGGCACTTGGCGAGGGTATCGGCGGCAGAGGTCAACGTGATGCCGTAGGGCTTCAACGTCGCGACGGCGGCGGCGTATTCAGAGGCCTGCCCGTTGGTCATGCTGGCGGCGACAACCTGCCGCTCGCTCAACTGGCGGGCGAGCCGCTGGGCGGCATCCAGGGCTTCCGTTTCGGTGGGGTAGGAATCGAATCGGCGCTTCCCGGCTGAGTAGTTCGCCACCATGAAGCCGTAACCCCCGGACGGAAGCTGCCGCCGGTAAACAGCGACGCTCTCGCGGCCAAAGGACACTTTACGGGGCCAGTCGGACTTCCGGGAGGGCTTGCGCGTTCCATTCGTTCTCATGCGCGACACTGTTGCATAAGTGTTGCACTTTTCGCAAAAGGATTTTGAAAACGAGGCTCTGAAATCGCTGTAAGTCCTTGATTATCAATTGGAGCCAGTTGTCGGATTTGAACCGACGACCGACGGTTTACAAAACCGTTGCTCTACCACTGAGCTAAACTGGCGTTGAGTACCATTTCGCAAGGCTGGCCTGCTTAAATCCTTCCATCCCGAGGCCATGCCCAGTCGGAGGGTTTTTAATCATCCCAGCCCGAATTGTCCACATGTCGGTCCACCGAGTGGACGACACCCCGAAGGTGCCACAGCCGTCCGGCAAACGCACGGGAAAAGGTGCGGTGGGACTGGACGCCGGGTGTATCTTGGCACTGCCCAAGATTACGCCGGAGCGCGGGTCAAGCTGCGCCTCTGGTCGCGAATGGCTTGGGGCCAGACTGAGAGATGGCAGCCCCGTTTTTTGGGGGCACGCCAATTATCCGAGAACGCCAGCCGCCGCTGCGGCGGTCAGTACTTGGGCACGCTGTGGTCCACTTCGTCGCTCCAGGCGGCGATGCCACCTTTGACGGACTTCACATACTTAAAGCCTTGTTCGCGCAGGAATTTCAAGGCCTTGAGGGAACGCACGCCGCCCTTGCAGTGGAGGTAATACTGCTGGTTCGGGTCCAGCTCGGTGAAGCGCTGGTTCAGCTCGCTCAGCGGCAGCAAGGGCACGCCGTTGACCTTGGCGATCTCGTATTCGTCCGCCTCACGTACGTCGATGACCTTGATGCCGAGCTTCGGGTCATCAAGGGCCTTCTTCATGTCCTGCACGGTGACTTCGTCGGGGTTCGCGGCCGGTTCCGTCGGGGCCGGCTGGATGCCGCAGAACATCTCGTAGTCGATCAGTTCCTTGATGGTCGGGGCGTCGCCACAGAGCGGGCACTGGGGGTCGCGGCGGAGCTTGAGTTCGCGGAATTTCAGGTCGAGCGCGTTGAAGAGGACGAGGCGGTTGACGAGGGTCTTGCCCTTGCCGAGCGCGAGCTTGAGAATTTCCGTGGCCTGGATGCAGCCAATGATGCCGGGCAGCACGCCGAGCACGCCGCCTTCCGCACAGCTCGGGACCATGCCGGGCGGCGGGGGCTCGGGATAAAGGCAGCGGTAGCACGGCCCGCCCAGGTGCGGCGCGAAGACGCTGGCCTGGCCCTCGAAGCGGAAGATGGAGCCGTAGACGTTCGGCTTTTTGAGCAGCACGCAGGCGTCATTGGTGAGGTAGCGCGTGGGGAAGTTGTCCGTGCCGTCCACGACGATGTCGTAGGGGCGGATGAGGTCGAGGGCGTTCTCGGCGGAGATGCGCGTGTTGTGGATGACGACCTCGGTGTTGGGGTTGATGCCCGCGAGGGTTTCCTTGGCGGACTCGGCCTTGGAGCGGCCGACGTCGGCGTCGGTGTGGAGGATCTGGCGCTGGAGGTTCGAGTAATCGACCGTGTCAAAGTCCACGATGCCGATCTTGCCGATGCCGGCGGCGGCGAGGTACATCGCGATGGGCGAGCCCAGGCCGCCCGCGCCGATGCACAGGACGGAGGTGCCCTTGATTTTCTTCTGCCCGGCCATGCCGACCTCGGGCAGGATGAGGTGGCGCGAGTAGCGGCGGATTTCTTCGTTGCTCAATTGCATATGTCAAATAGGGTGCGGAGCCTAATTCCGCGCGATGAGAAAGCAAGCAG
>RFSE01000098.1 GCA_009924135.1 Pseudomonadota bacterium
GAGAAACGCGGAGTTGGGCCAAGCCATTCGGGGCTACCGTTGAGTACCCTTTATTAATCGCTGCTCTGCGCCGCTTTGCGGGCTCTGCGTCTCTGCGTTCAAGTGGGGTGATAGAAGTCCAACTGCATCGTCCCGGCTGAGGTCTGCCAAGCGATCACAGATTATTCGCAGCCGGTCCTGTTGGCCGTTGCTGACTGTAACTTCGCTGCCCGCCCCCTCACCCTAACCCTCTCCCCCGATGGGGGAGAGGGAATCTGCCTGCGCGAATCAACGTCCTTTCAACGTCGCCGCGTCCACATCCCGCGTCCGCATCCCGCTTGCCGTGCCCGCCGGGCTGCGTTACCACTCGTGCTGTTCCAACTATGAAACGGCTCTTACTTTTTGCGCTCGCGGTTGTTCCCCTCGTTTTATCGTCCGCCGCGCCGGTGCCGCAGCCGGACTTCGCCGCCGCGCACAACGAGATTGTCACGAACCTCTCGGCCTTCATCCGCGTGGACACGGTGAACCCGCCCGGCAACGAGACGCGCGGCGCGCTGTTCCTGAAGGCCATCCTCGACCGCGAGGGCATCCCCAGCGAAATCCTCGCGTTGGAAAAGGACCGCGGCAGCCTCGTCGCGCGGCTCAAGGGCAACGGCAAGAAGAAGCCGCTCATGCTCATGGGGCACACGGATGTCGTGGGCGTCGAGCGCGACAAGTGGACCGTGGAGCCGTTCGCGGGGATTGTGAAGGACGGTTGGGTTTACGGGCGCGGCTCCCTCGATGACAAGGGCATGACCGCCTCCTTCCTCGAAATCTTCCTGCTGCTGCACCGGCTCAAGGTCCCGCTCGACCGCGATATTCTCTTCGTCGCCGAATCAGGCGAGGAAGGCACCACGCATGTGGGGATTGATTTCCTCGTCGCGAAGTACTGGGAAAAGATCGCGTGCGAGTACGCGCTCAACGAGGGCGGACGCATCCACGAGGTCAACGGCAAGGTCACCTACGTGGGCGTCTCGACCACGGAGAAGGTCCCGCGCCCGTTCCTCATCTCGGCCAAGGGCACCAGCGGCCATGCCTCACGTCCGCGCCCGGACAACGCCATCGTCCACCTCTGCGCCGCTGTCGCGAAGGTCGGCGAGTGGCAGGCCCCCATGCGCCTGAACGAGACGACGCGCGAGTTCTTCAAGCGCCTCGCCACCATCAGCAACCCGTCGGAAGCCTTCATCCTCACGCATCTTGAAGACCCTGCCGTGGGGGCGATGGCCCAGGAGAAATTGCGCCTGAACTACGGGACCTACTACGCGATGACCCGCACCACGCTCGTGCCGACGATCATCAAGGGCGGCTTCCGCATCAACGTCATCCCCGGCGACGCCCTGGCGCAGATCGATGTCCGCGCGCTGCCCGACGAGGATGTGGAGCGGCTCGCCGAGACCCTGCGCAAGCTCATCAACGACCCGTTGATCGAAGTGGTCCCGCCCGTCGGCGGCCGGCCCACCGCCCCGCCGTCCCGGCACGACAACGAGATGTTCGGCGCACTGGAGAAGGCGCAGAAGCGGCAGTTCCCCGGCGCGCTCACCATCCCCCTGATGGTCGTAGGCGCGACCGATTCCGCCCAGCTCCGCGCCAAAGGCGTGCAAGCCTACGGCGTGGGCACCGTGTACGGGGACAAGGAAGTCACCGCCATGCACGGCAACGACGAACGCATCAACATCAAGGGCCTGAGCCAGTTCACCGAGTTCATCTGGCACACGGTGCTGGAGGTGGCGGGGGCGAAGTGAGGTGCAGTGTCTGGCGTGAAGGTCGAAGTACTAGGCTGATCCAGTGACTCTCCCGGCAGACTATGAATGCCGAAGAGTTGGTGGCACTCGTAATACCAATTACTGGAATACTCTGGGCGAATTCCGCGCTGTGAATCAATGAACGTTTTCTCCCTCACCCCGGCCCTCTCCCGCTGGGAGAGGGAGCCCCCAAGCCCGGCGTGGTTGGCAAAAGGCAGCGCTTGGTTGAAGACAGCCGAAGATTCTCCCTCTCCCAGCGGGAGAGGGCTGGGGTGAGGGAGAACGGCTACGCAATTCCACATCTCGCCCCATTTTACCAAACTATTCCCGCATTTGGTATAAGAAGACGCGAGGAAGACTTCGTGTGGACGAACCGGTGGCTTTCTATCCGCCGGGCGGGACGCCCGGCTCTATGGCAGGCGAGACGCCTGCCGCCACAGGTATGAGGCTCGCTTACGCCTGCTTCACCGGCTCGACAGACATTCGCAGTGTCAGCCCTCGCGCACGCGACGCGGATTTCACAGACCGGTGATTTCCGGAGTTCGCAGCCAGGTGCCCGGCTGCGCGGCGGATTGACGGCAGGCGTCGAGCAGGCCGGCGGTGAGCAGGCTGCGGGCGAAGGGAGCCGGGGCTTGGCCGGTGCGAAAAAAATCCTCCAGGGTCGCGGCGAGGGGGCTGAAATGTTCCTGTCCGGGGACGGGCGCATGGAAAAGTTGCGCGGAGATTTCACTGCCGTCCTTCAAACGCAGAGCGAAGTTGCAGTCGGCTACCACGCCCTCCAGCACGAGCAGGGCCGTGCGGACGCCGTCGGCGTGCTCAAGTAGCCAGCCACGCGGATTGCGCGCGAGCTTCGGCACGACGCCCAGGCCGACGAGGTCCTGCGTGCGGCCATCGAGCAGGGTGTCGCCCTGCGGGGAATCGGAACGCGAAAGGGCGGAGGAGAGCAGCGGCCAGGACCATTCGCGGCGGTCGCCCGCGCGCCAGAGTTCGCGGTCGGCGAGGAATTTGACCTGACGCACGCCGCGTTCGCCACCGGCACGGCGTTCGAGGATGGGGAGCAAAGCGTCCAGCGCCTGCAACTCGGCGAGCGGGGACGGACCTTGCACGACAATGATGGCCTCATCCAGCGAGGCGCGCACGGGCAAGTCAATTTGCGGGAGCCGCCATGTCAGCGGCCACTCGGTGCCGGAGGCGAGCGTGACCTGTCGCGCGTTGGCCAGGGCGGCGCGGGTACGGGCGGTGGCCAGGCTGGACGCAAGGGCCCCGAAGACAAAGCACGCGGTCCCGCGCCGGGCATGTGCCAGCGCGGCGGCAAGGAGGGGCTCCGGTGGCGAGGCGCTGCCAATGCCGGGCACGATGACCAGGGCGTCTGCCTCACGCACGGCGGTGGGGAGGTCGGCGGTGAGTTGTAGGCCGTGGCCGGTGACGCGTTGCTGCAGCAGTGAGCTGGCTTCGGTGCTCGGCCGCCCCCTCACCCCACCCTCTCCCCCGGTGGGGGAGAGGGAGTAGGAAACGCGAAAGGCGTCGGGTTTATGGAAGCTGCCATTGCGCCGGTAGCCGAGGAGGAAGCGGTCCAGGAGCTGCTGCGCCGGAGTTTGCAGGGCGAAGTCGTCGAGCAGGAAGGCGATTTGGCGGGGCGGAGGCATTGCTTAAAGTCCAAAGTCAGAGGTCAAGGGCCCAAAGTCCAAGGGTCCAAAGTCCAAAGTCGAAGGTGCGCAGTCTAGTAAAGTGTATTTCCCGCGCAACCCGCAGGGACGCGGACGCCCTTGGCCCCATTGAACTTTGAACGTTGAGCGTTGGACGTTGAACGTTTCTTCCTTTGGATTGCCTGGTTCGGTTCATCAGCGGTTTTCCTATTCCAGCCAAAAATGCGGGCCCGGCGTGGGCTGGTAGCGGATGCGCAGGTCCGGGGTGTCGAGTTTCGCGCCGTTGGCGTAGAGGGAGTCCACGGCGAAGAGCGTCATGCCGGTGGTGAGATAGTTCCGCTCGATGGGCCAGGACGGCCGACCCGTGAGGACCATGTGCTCGATGTGGTTTACGAGCGGACTGAAGAAGCTCGCGAGGGTGGACATCGTCGGTGGCATGGGCAGATACATCAGCGTGGAGAAGACCTCGCCCGACTGCGTCAGGCCCGCATACGAAAAGTCGTTCAGCGCGGCCGTATCGCGGCTGAATGCGGTGCCCGTCCCGTTAAAGTGGAAGATGGTCGTGCGGAAACCATCGAGATGCTCGAAGACGTAGGCGACCGCGAAGGGGCTTACGCGCTTAAGATGCTCAACACTCGGCTCGGCGAAGGTGTAGCCAGGCGCAGGGGCGAGGGTCTGGCTGCGGTTTAATGCGGCCAGGCAGAGGCGGCGGGTGGTGGGGCGCTCCTCAAGCAGCCGCCAGACGGCGTCGTTCTTGTAGGCTTGGACGGACTTCACACCGGCCTCACCGCCCGCCCGGCGCTCGGACATGCTCTGGGCTGTCTCGATCGTGTGGATGTCGTAATAGCCATGGTGCCCGTATCCCACCCCGACGCTCTCGACGAGCGGGGTGCCCAGCGGGATCTCGATGGCCGGGAGTCGCCAGGTGACGGGTAGGGACGAGCCGGCCATGAGTGGAAAGCCGAGACGTTGGGCATCGCGGTAGGTTTCCTGCGCCTCGCGCCAGTCCATGGCGAAGTGCTTGTCCTGGAAAACGGGTACGGACTGGTTGGTGCGCTCAAAGGTCTTCACCACGTCCTTGAAGAAGCGGAAGCGCGGGTAAAGCGGCTGGCCTTTGGCATCGCGCGGGTAGTCACCGTGCTCGCCGACGATGAGCACGCCGTCCACTGCCAGCCGGGAGGTTCCGAGCGTGAGAGCCTCGGCGATGGTGGGGCACAATTTCACCCCGTGACGGGCGCACCGTTCGTGGCTGGAATCCGTCTCCGGGAACTGCTCGACGTAAAGTGAGACCAAATCCAGCGGCGAAGTGTGGTGTTCTCCGTGCCAGCCGTAACCTTCGAGCAGCCGGTCCACGAAGTGTTGCCCATGCGAAAATTTCCGGACGATGGTAGTGACGAGAGCAACGCGTTTGGGCTTGGCGGGGCGCTTGACGGCAGTCAGGCCGGCAGTCGGCAGGAGCACCGTGCCCGCCGCCGCCCCGGTCATCGCACCGGTGAACTGGCGGCGAGACCATGGGTTGGGATGACAATTGGGCACGAAGGGTAATTACCCGAGAGTCGGGTCGCTGCCAACCGGAAAGGAGTTTCACCGGTGTAGGGGAGCAAAAGAAAAGCCGAGACAGGGGGTGATTTCGACACTGCCCCTGAGGAACGAAATCTTCCGCAGCACGGCTGTGTCGCGGAGACCAGCCACAGAGGCCGCGCTTGGCAGGAAGCGTTGCGGCGTTCCGCCCCCGTCGGAACTTTGACGTTGCTGCGGCTGATCCCGCGTCGAGCGGAACACAGCCGCGCTCCAAGGGCAGTACCAAGATGCGCCCGATCCCAGCAGCCGCTCGACTTATGATTCGACACCCTGCCCCGGCGTGACTAACCTCCCTATCCCATGAACATCTTGTTCCTGAACGGTCCGAACTTGAACCTCCTCGGCCAGCGCCAGCCGGAGATTTACGGTCGCACGACCCTCGCCGACATTGCGAATCGCCTGCAAGAACAGGCCGCCAAAGCCGGAGTGACCGTGGATTTCCGCCAGTCCAACCACGAGGGCGAGCTGGTCACTTGGATTCAGCAGGCTATGGGAAAGTTCGACGTTATCGTCATTAACGCCGCCGCCTACACCCATACCAGTGTGGCCCTGCGGGATGCCATTTCAGCGGTGGCCCTGCCAGCCATCGAGATTCATTTGTCCAACATTCATGCCCGTGAGGAGTTCCGGCACCGGTCGTTGATCGCAGCAGTGTGCAAGGGGCAGATTGCTGGTTTCGGAGAAAACTCCTATTACCTCGCCTTGCAAGCAGCTTTACAGTTAAAGTTAAATTAGGACGTGTTTTTGGAGGAAAAAGGGGTGCTATTCCGTGGCCACATTTTCTTCCAGAATGTCCGCTTGACGCTCCGCCCGCCGCTCTCTACGCTCCGCCTCCACTGAAACGTTGCAGGCGCAGTCAGGCCCAGCCGGGCTGTCCTTCACTAGCATGAGCCAAAGCTCGCAAACCAACCTAAATCCCTCAACCGGGAGGCACCTGTGGACCTGAAAGACATCAAAGCCATCATCGACTTGATGAAGAAGAACTCCATCTCGGAGTTTGAACTCGAAAAGCAGGAATTCAAAATCCGCCTCAAACGCGGAAACCTCGGCGGCCAGGTCGCCTACGAGGATGGTCCTGTGATGCAGCAAGCCCTGGCCCCGGCCCCGGTCGCGCTGGGGGCTCCGGCACCTGCTGCCCCGGTTTCGACGGACGCCGAGATTAAATCGCCCATGATTGGGACGTTTTACCGGTCGCCATCGCCCGAATCCGCTCCATACATTGACATCGGCTCGGAAGTCGGCCCGGACACCGTGGTCTGCATCATCGAAGCCATGAAAGTGATGAATGAGATCAAGGCCGAAGCCCGGGGTGTCATCACCCAGATCGTCGCGGAGAACTCCAAACCCGTCGAGTTTGGTCAACCGCTCTTCAAGATTCGTCCCCTTTAAATCCAGCCTCACGCCGGACCCTACCCGATGTTCGAGAAAGTCCTCATCGCCAACCGTGGCGAAATCGCCGTCCGCATCATCCGCGCCTGCAAGGAGCTGAATATCCGCACGGTCGCGGTGTACTCCGAGTCGGACGCCAACTCCATGCACGTCCAGATGGCTGATGAAGCTATCTGTATCGGTAAAGGCCCTAGCAAGGAGAGTTATTTGCGCATCGACCGGCTCATCAGCGCAGCGGAAATCGCCGATGTGGACGCCATTCACCCGGGTTACGGCTTCCTTTCAGAGAACGCTCACTTCGCCGATGTCTGCGAAAGCTGCAACATCCGGTTCATCGGTCCCAGCTCCCGGGCAATGAACGCGCTTGAGGACAAGCAAGTCTCCCGCTCCCTGGCCAAGAAGGCCGGCGTGCCCTTGCCGCCTGGCTCCGAAGGTATCATCGAGAACGAGCAGGAAGCGCTTACGGTCGCCAAGCGAATTGGTTACCCGGTCATGATCAAGGCGGTCGCCGGAGGCGGTGGCCGCGGCATGCGCGTGGCCCACAACGACATCTCGATGGTCAAAGGGTTCCACACCTGCCGTTCCGAGGCCGAAAAGGCGTTCGGCAACGCCGGTGTTTACATCGAGAAGTTCATCGAGAACCCCCATCACATCGAGTTCCAGATCCTCGGGGACACGCGGGGCAACCTCATTCACCTGGGCGAACGCGACTGCTCCATCCAGCGTCGCAACCAGAAGTTGATCGAGGAATCTCCTTCGCCGCTTTTCGACCGCAAGGAGTTCCGCGATCTCCGGAAGAAGATGGGCAAGGCCGCCCTCAAGATCGCCGAGGCCGCCAACTACACCAGTGCCGGCACCGTGGAGTTCATCGTGGATGACCACGCGAACTACTACTTCCTGGAGATGAACAAGCGCATCCAGGTCGAGCATCCCGTCACCGAGGAAATCACCGGCGTGGACCTCCTCAAGCAGATGATCATGATCGCGGCCGGCGAACCGTTGCGGATCAACCAGAGTGACATCACCGTACGCGGTCATGCCATCGAGTGCCGCATCAACGCCGAAGACCCCTTCGACGATTTCCGCCCATCGCCTGGTCGCATCGACATGTATTACGCGCCCGGCGGTCCCGGGGTGCGCATCGACAGTCATGCTTACGCTGGTTACACCATCCCGCCGCACTATGATTCGATGATCGGCAAGCTCATCGTCTGGGGCAAGGACCGCCGTGAAGCCATGGAACGAATGTCCCGCGCGCTGAGCGAGTACATGATCACCGGGGTCAAGACCACCATTCCCTTCCAGCAGGCGATTCTCCAGGACCCGAACTTCCGGCGCGGCGTCTATTCCACCAACTTCATCGAACAGCTCCTTGGCGGTGGCCGCCGTGAGTTGATCGAGGAGAAGGCCTGACACGGCGCTGTTGCCGGCCAGCCGTTTCCTCCTTGCCGGAAGGGCAAGGCACCGCCAAGTTCTGGGCGTGGTCCATCGTGCTCTACTCCGCACTGGCTTGGGCGCTGCTGCGCTCCAACCGCGTGTTGTCATGGGCTGGGTGCGCCGCTGGTCACTCGCCATTTTCTTCCTCGCCGTCACCCTGGCCCGGGCAACGCAATGCCCCGCCTGCACCGTCCCCGTCTTCCGTTATGGACTGGACCATTGGCAGGCGGACAACTACCGGCTCGAACTCCCCGCCAATGCCTCGCAGGACGGCCAGCTCGCCGAGTTCTTCCGAAACCTTGGAACGGCGCTGCCCTTAAACTTGGAGGCCAAACCGGGTACCGGACTCGAAGCCCGTTTGCTGTTCCCACACGCCGAGGAAGCCAGGTCGCCCCTCGTCTGGTCGGGTCTACTCACGCCTGCGAACCTCGCCGCGTTGACCGACTCACCGGCGCGGCGCGAAATTGCCCGGCGCATCCTCAGCGGCGAGTCGGTGGTCTGGGTGCTGGTTGAAAGCGGCAAGCAGGCGGAGGACGATGCCCTGGCCGCCCGCGTGGAGAAGCGGCTGAGGTACTTGGAACAGGTCGCCATCCTTCAGCGCATTGACCCGAACGATCCCGACAGCAAGCTCGGCCCTGGTCCGGCGTTGCGCGTGAAGTTCTCCCTGATGCGCATCCCCGGAGCTGCGGTCGGTGACCCGGCGCGTTCCAAAGCCGCCCAAGTTAACGGCGGGTCGGATACCGGCGCTCCAGCGGAAACCCTGCTACTCAAAATGCTCGCCGGTCCCAAGCCTGCCGAAGGCCTTGCCGACGGTTCCTGGCTCGCCGCCGTTTTCGGTCGTGGCCGGGTCCTCGGCGCGTGGCCGGCGGCTGATTTTGGGGATGCGGAGATTGAGGAGGCCTGCCTTTTCCTGCTGGGGGCGTGTTCCTGCCAGGTGAAACGTCAAAACCCCGGTTGGGACATGCTGATGAATGTGAACTGGCCGGAAGAACTGCAAGCTGCCGCCGTCAAGGCCGCCGAGGCGACAGCGGTTACTTCGCCCACACCCACCAACATCACCGAAACCGTCAGCATCACCAGCGGTGCAAAACTCATTCCAGCTGTCGTGCCTGAAACGCAGTCCGGTTTGGCACTTTGGCTGGGAGCCGCCGGGTGCGCCGCTATTGGGCTCTTTCTCGTCTTGCGACGGAGTTAACTCACACGGTCAACTGCCGTTCGCGGGCCGTGACTTGCCAGCGACCATCGGCCTTGCCATCGCGCACGGTCGTTACGAACGAGTGCAATGCCACCGTCGGGCAGATGTGGCGCGGGACTCCGTACAAAACGTCACCCACGGCAAATTCTTTCGCTTGCGCGGTCTCGACGACCAGATGCTCCTCGCTCTGCATCACCGCCTCGGCGGCCGGCAGGTTCAGGAACTTCACGCGCGGGTGCGGGTTTTCGGCCGCGACGGCCTTGTGACCGAGATCGAGGCACAGGCGGTTTTCGCCCGGCTTGCTGATGACACGCGTGAGCAGGATGGCAGCGGGCAGAAAGTCCATGTCCGGCAGTTTCTCACCGTAGCCGAAGTCCCACAGCACGCAGGTGCCGGGACTGCATTCCACATCGGCGCGTTTCGCATGGATCGGGAAGGTGGGCGTGCCACCTGCGACGATGTTGGGCACCGTCAGTTGCGCCGCCTGCAAGTCCGTGCGCAGCGTCAAAACCGATGCCCACTCGCGCTCGCATTGGGCGGTGCGCTGGGCAAGGTCCGTCACATGGTTGTGGCCGTCATAGACGTGCAGGCCCGCCGCTCGCAGGCCCGGCGTGCTGGCGATGAGCCGGTACAGTTCCACCGCTTTCGCGCCCGGCACCACGCCGGTGCGGTGCATGCCCACGTCCACGTCGAGATAAAGGTCCAAGCTCCGGCCCGCCGCAGCGAACGCTGCGCCCAGCGCACGGATCGCATCCGCGTCGTCCGCCACGGCGGAGAACTTCGTGCCGGGAAACTTCTGCGCGAGCGCCAGCAGCCGGCCCACATTCGGCCCGACCGGTTGATACGCCAGCAATGCATCTGGCGCACCGGCACCCGCAACCATTTCGGTCTCGGCGATGGTCGCGCACTTGAACTTCGTGACCCCCATGCCGAGCTGCAGCCGGATGAGGTCGGGCATCTTGTGCGTCTTCATGTGCGGACGCAGGCGCGCGGCCCCGCCCGCCATGGCAATCATCCGCCGCACGTTTTCCGCCACGCGCTCGGGATAGACGAGGAGCGAGGGCGAAGGCACTTCCGCCACATTCGAGACACGATACCAGTCTGGAGTCATGGGTGGAGTCTCACGGAATCCGGGCGGCAAGAAAATCAAAAATCACTCTGCCCCGAAGCGCGGCTGTGTCCCGCTCGGCGCGGGATCAGCCGCAGCAACGTCAAAGTTCCGATGGGGGCGGAACGCCACAACGCCTCCGGTCAGGCGCAGCCGCTGCGGCTGGTCTCCGCGACACAGCCGCGCTCCGGCAGATTTCGCACCTCGGGGCAGTGTCGAGATGGCCAGCCAAGACGAATGCAGTTAACACCCGATTGAAGCAACGGCGAAATCAGCCGATAGAGAGGCCAGCGATCATGCATGTGATTCAACCGAATTGCCGGGTCCAGTTCACCGCCGAGGACGTCGCTTTCATCATCACCATGCTGGGTCACGGAGCCGGTGATACCGACTGTCTCACGCGCCTGCTCGCCGACGAGGATACGCGTGACCTGATCCTTGATGACGAGCGGCTCTTCCGCGCCTTGCAAGAGCACCGTGGCTGCCTGCGGGTATCCGCGCGACTCTACTTCTATGTGCTGGTGCGGCAAGTGCTGCGGCGCACCGGCATCACGGAACGTCCGGTGACAGACTACGTGGCGGAAGTGCTTACGGAATTTTCCGAGACGGAGCAGACGCGCCTGCGCGTGCCGGGACAATCCGCCACGCTGGATTATTTCTTCGAGATGCTGGCGGCGCTCCAAACAGCCGATGAACCGACCCGTTTCCTCATCCGTACGCACATCGGCAACCAATCCCTTTTCATGTCCGGCATTTTCCCCGATCGCATCCGCGCCCGGGCGGAACGCAGGGGTTTTCCGGACCTGAGCTATTACGAATCGCTCGGACAGGCGAACTTCCGTGCGGCCAGCGATCATCGACTGGCCCGGAAGTATGAACTCAGCAATGTGTTCACCACCCTGTCCGAGCGGTTCCACGAAACCCGTCTCGCGCTCAACGACCTGTCAGAACGGCTGGTGTCGGTGGGCGAACCGGAGGTGCCGGTGGGGGTGTTGCTGAGGGCGGGGTTGAACTGAAGTATTCAGTATTAAGTGTTCAGTCACGTGACAAGGCCTGCGACCGTCACTGAAACTGAACACTGATTACTGAATACTAATCACTTTCCCCCTTCACGATGCCAGCTTCAGCACCTTCACCGCTTCGACGGCCATTTCAAGCGCGCCATCGGGGTTCAGGCCGAGCCAGAACATGCCCACGATGCAGACGCCAAGCACGAACTTCGTAGGCAACGAGACGGCGATGGGCGTCAGGTCAGTGGCTCCCTTGCTCCAGTAGATCGCGCGGATCACGTTGAAGTAGTAGTAGAGCGAAATCAGGACCCCCACGACGGCCACGGCGAACAGCCAGTAGTAGGCGTGCCAGCGGATGCCCTCGGCGATGACGGCCTTGAGGAGGAGAAATTTACCGAAGAAGCCCGCTAGCGGAGGAATGCCTGCGAGCGAGACCATCGCCAGGGTAAGCGACGACGCCAACAACGGCGAACGCTGCGAAAGTCCGGCCAGGGCCGAGATGTCTTCCTCACCCGCCTGTTGCACCACGACGGCGATGACGGTGAAGGCCGCGAGCACGGTGAAGAGGTAACCGGCGAGGTAGTAGAGAATCGCCGATGAGCCCGCGCGGTTCATCACCGCGAAGCCGAGCAGCAGGTAACCCGCGCTGGCGATGCTGCTGTAGCCGAGCAGGCGCTTGAGGTTGCGCTGGGGGATGGCGCACAGGCTGCCATAGAAGATTGTTGCCCCGGCCATCACCATGAGCAGCCGCTCCAGCGTGAAGGCGAGGTCGGGAATGGCCGTGCCGAGCAGGCGCATCAGCAGCACGACTCCCGCTGCTTTGGAACCGACGGACAGGAAGGCGGTCGTGGGCGTGGGTGAGCCTTGATATACATCGGGAGCCCAGATTTGGAACGGCACGGCGGCCATTTTGAAACCCAGGCCGACGAGCACGAGCAAGACGCCGGTGGTGAGCAGGGACTTGTGGCTGAGGGCCGCGTTGTTGGTGAGTTTGTCAGCCAGCTCGTTGAAATTCATCGTGCCTGCGGCCCCAAACACGAGCGCAATGCCATAGACGAGGAAGCCCGACGACAGCGCGCCGAGGATGAGATACTTCACGCCGGCTTCGAGCGAATCCACTCGCCGCCGGAGGAAACTGACCAACACGTAAAACGTAACGGTGATCAGCTCCAGCGAGACGAACAGCAGCATGAAGTCGTTGGCCGAAGCGGCGAACATCATGCCCGCCAGCGCAAACAGGGTCAGCGCAAAAAACTCCGACTGCCCGGTCTCAAAGCGGTTGCTGAACTCCGTGGCCATGATGAGCACCAACAGCGCGGCAATCAGGAAGAACCGCTTGAACCAGAGTGCCAGACCGTCGAGGACGTAGGCGTTGCCAAAGGCGTAGAGCGGGTCACGGCCGTCGAACGCGAAGAAGCTGTAGAGCAGCACGACGCCGATGCCGAGTGCTGCGCCGTAGCCGAGCGTGCGGCGGTCCTGCGCCGGGGTGAACCAGTCCAGCACGAGCACGACCAGGCCGAGGAGCACCACGGCGAGTTCGAGAACAATGAGAGAGGCGTTCATTCAGCGGTCAAAATTAGCGGGGCTGGACGGCACGGTGTTTGATTTCGCCAGCGGCCTTCTTCACCTCGCCGGAGCGGGTGGCCTTGTCGGCCGTCTTCGTTTCCGCCATCGCAATGATTCCAGCGACGCTCGGTTGAATCTTGTCCGTCAGCAGCCGCGGCCAGACGCCGAGCAGGAGCAGGGCGGCGAGCAGGAGGACGAAGGGGGTTTTCACCCACGCGTTCGCGTCCTTGAGCGCAGCCCACTCGGGTTTCGCTGGACCGTGCAGGATGTTGCGCACCGCGCGCAGCATGTAAACCGCACCGATGATGAGAGCGCCCCACGCTGCGAGCGTGGTCACCAGCGGAAAGGCCCGCCACGAGCCGAAGAGCACCATCGCCTCGCCCACGAAGTTGGCAAAACCAGGCAGCCCGCAGCCCGCGAGCATGGCCATCACCAAGGCCGCGCCGAGGAAGGGAATCTGCCGCAGGAGTCCACCAAGCTTCTCGATCTCCAGCGTGCCGGTCTGCTCACGGAGAGCGCCGCTGAGGCCGAACGTCAGCGCCGCGAGGAAACCGTGCGCCACCATGACCACCACCGCTCCGGTCACGCCGACGAGGGTCAGGCTGGCGATGCCGAGGAAGATGAAGCCCATGTGTGCGACGCTCGAATTGCCGATGAGCAGGTTCAAATCTTTTTGGCGCATCGCGACGAAGCCGCAGAAAATGATGTTGCCGAGGCAGAGGAAGGCGAGGATTTCCAGCCAGGCCGTCGCCCCGTCCGGCATGAGCGGGATGCCGACCCGCAGCAGGCCGTAGAGGCCGAACTTCTTCAACACGCCGGCGTGCAGCATCGCCGTGGCGGTTGGCGCGGAGCCGTACCCGAGCGGAGCCCAGGTGTGGAACGGCCAGAGGGAAACTAGGATGCCGAAGCCGAAGAGCAACAGTGGGAAGATCAGTGATTGCGCTGCGAGCGGAAGCGGCTTCGCCTTCACGGCCTTGGTCAGGGCAACGATGTCGAAGGTGTTCGCACCGGACTGAAGGTAGAGCGCGATGAGGCCCGCAAGCGCGATCAACGCACCGAGGCTCAGGTAAACCGAGATGTTGAACGTTGCGTAATTGCGGTTCTCCCCGTGGCCCCAGACGCCGATCATGATGAAGGTCGGCACCAGCGCCAGTTCGTGGAAGAAGTAGAAGAAGAACAGGTTCAACGAAGCGAACGCGCCGAGGATGCCGCCGGTCATCACCAGCAGCAGCAAGTAATATTCCTTCTCCAGCCGTTTGATTTCACGGGACACGCACGCCGCCGCGAAGGCCACGATGGCCCCCATGACGATCAGGCCGAGGTTGATGCCGTCCACGCCCACGTGATACCCGATGTCGAGCTTCAGCGCGTCCACATGGACCCATTCCTTCTCGTAATTGAAGCGGAAACCGTTTTCCACCGGAGCGTCGTTGAATTTTGCGAACAACGCGAGCGCGAGCACCATGGAGGCAAGCGTGGCCCCCAGCGTGACCAGCCGGATGACAAACTTATAGTTGCGCGGGATGCACAGCACCACGAGTGCGGCCAGCAGCGGGATCAGAAAGATGGCGGAGAGCAACGACATGATTCAGTGAGCGGGCGAATTGAGAACGAGCTGCCAGGCCAGCACCAGCACGACGCCGGCGGCGAAGAGGAAGGCGTAGGTTTGCAGGCTGCCGGTCTGCGCCAGCCGCAGGACGCGGCCAACCAGCTCCGTCGTGCCGTGGGTACCCCGTACCAGCAACCCGGCGATGATCCAACGGTCCATCCAGTCGGCGACCTTGGCGAGCGTCTCCTGGGTGACGGAGATGAACCATCCGTAAAGCTCGTCGAAATAGAAACGGTCACGGGCCAGGTTCGCGAGGAAACCGATCTTCCCGGGGAGCGGGTCGCTCGCGGCATTGGCGTAAAGCGCCCGCGCCAGTTTATAGCCTGCCACGACCGCCAGCAGGCCAAAGACGGCAGCCAGGATGTTGTGATTAAACGGGGCGAAGAGGTTGTCCACAAAGCCACCATCGTGGGGCGGATGCTCGCTGGGGAGAGCCTTTGCGATATAGGCGTCAATGCCCCACGCCCCCGCGAGCAGGGTCGGCACCGCGAGCACGACCAGCGGCCAGGTCATCACGCCGGGGGATTCGTGCGCGTGGCCGGCTGACTCGCTGCGGGCCTGACCGCAGAAGGCCACCAGCACGAGTCGGCTCATGTAGAAGGTCGTCAGGCCCGCGACGAACACGCCGAGGACGAAGAGCGGGATGTTGTTGTGCTCAAGCGCGCTGGCGAGGATGGCGTCTTTGCTGAAGAAACCGGCGAACGGCCACACGCCACAGAGGGCGAGCGTGCCCCAGCGGAAAGTCCACCAGGTACGCGGCATTGTCTCACGCAGCCCGCCCATCTTCCAGATATCCTGCTCGTGGTGGCAGGCGTAGATCACCGAGCCCGCCCCGAGGAATAGCAACGCCTTGAAAGCCGCATGGGTGGTAAGGTGGAACATCGCCGGGCCGGGCGCGTGCAGACCCACGGCCATCACCATGTAGCCGAGCTGCGAGAGGGTGGAGTAGGCGAGGATGCGCTTGATGTCGTTTTGCTGGAGCGCCATGAGGGCGGCGAGCAACGCGGTGAACCCGCCGATCCACGCGATGAATTCCAGCGCGTGAGAGCCGGGAATGTTCAGGAGGAAAAAGATGCGGCAGAGCATGAAGACACCAGCCGCTACCATCGTGGCGGCGTGAATCAGCGCGCTGACCGGCGTGGGGCCCTCCATCGCGTCCGGCAACCACACATGCAGGGGAAACTGTGCGGATTTGCCCATCGCCCCCATGAAGAGCAGCAGGCCAACCAAGGTGACAAGGACGTTCGGGTGAATGATCCACCAGCCGGTGGAGTTAAAAATCTTCCCCAACGGCTCGGCAAGCACGGAGAACCCGGCGGCCTTGTCGGCGAGCCGGCCGCCCAGTTCCACCGAGCCAGCCAGCTCCGTGAAGTTCACCGAGCCCAACGCCGCCCAAGTCAGGATGATGCCGAGGATGAACCCGAAATCGCCCACGCGGTTCGTGAGGAACGCCTTCTTCGCCGCGTCGGCGGCGGAGCCTTTTTCGAACCAGAAACCGATGAGCAGGTAGCTGGACACGCCGACAAGCTCCCAAAACACGAACATCATGAAGAGGTTGTTCGCCAGGACGATCCCGAGCATCGAGAAGGTGAAGAGGCTCAAGCTGGCGAAGTAGCGGCTGTACGAACGATCCCCATGCAAATAACCGCGCGAGTAGATGTGGATCATCAGTCCGACGCCGGTCACGATCAGCAGCATGAGCTTGGAGAGCGGGTCCAGCAGCAAGCCGAAGGCGACGTGCAGGTCACCGACCGAGAGCCAGTTGAAGTTCGCTTCCTGCGGCTTGTCCCCGGTGAAGGCAAAGAGTCCGAGGCTCAGGACGAAGCCGAGGGCAATCGCGCCAATGGAGCGGTTGGCGGTGCTTTCCGGGTCGCGACGGGGGCAGACCAAGGCGATCACCGCCGCTGCGAGCGGCAGGAGCAGGATCGTCAGCGCGGCGTAGCCGGCGGGGCTGAGGGTGGGTTCCATGTCAGAGTTTCAGCGAGGTCAGGTCTTCCACGTGCGCGGACTGGCGCTTGCGGTAGAGCGCGACGATGAGCGCGAGGCCCACGGCGACTTCCGCCGCCGCGACGGTGATGATGAAGAAGACCATCATCTGCCCGGTGAGGTTTTCGTTGAAGCGCGAGAAGGCGACGAGCGCGAGGTTGGCCGCGTTGAGCATCAGCTCCAGCGACATGTAGATGACCAGCACGTTGCGCCGCAGGATGACGCCCAGCAGCCCGAGGCAGAAGAGCATCGCGCTGACGGTCAGGTAATGTTCAAGGCCGACGTTCATCAAGGATGGGGAATAGGAAATAGGGAATGGGGAATAGGGAAGAAGCGAGCGGACGACGCCCTATTCCCTATTCCCAATTGCCTATGGCCTCGGTGGTTCATTTCAGTTCCTTCTTGCTCAAGAGGATCACGCCCACCATCGCGACCAGCAGGAGGACGGAGACAATTTCAAACGGGAGGAGGAACTGGCCTTTGGTGAACAGTTCGAAGCCAAGTGCCTTGGTATCGCCGATGATGCGCGGGTTGCCGGCCTGCTCCAGCTCGCCGGCCCAGATCGTGCGCATGAGCAGGAAGCCCAGGCCCAGGACCGCGCCGGTGCCGGTCACGATGCCGAAGAGGTTGATCTTCCGGCGCTGCTCCTCCTTGAGGTCGAGCAGCATGATGACGAAGAGGAAGAGCACCATCACCGCGCCCGCATAGACGAGGATCTGCACTGCCGCCAAGAAGAAGGCGTTGAGCAGCACGAACAGGCCGGCCAGCGCGCAGATGGTCAGCACGAGAAACATCGCGCTCGTAACCGGGTTGCGGCTGAACGGATTGGCCACCACCAGCGCGCCGAAGAGGAGCGTGAGGAAAGCGAAGACGTAAAAGAGTAGGTCGGGCAGAGTCATCTCGAAAAGTTCCAAGCCCCAAGTTCCAAGCTCCAAAGAAGCTCCAAGTTCCAAGCTCCAAAGCCCTTGTACGCAGCGGACGAAACGCCGCTCATTGGAGCTTGGAGTTTGGGATTTCTTTGGAGCTTGGCCATTGGAATTTGGAGCTTGGTCAGTCGCATCATTACACCTTCACCGGGAAAGTCTCCTGCTCCTTCGCCTCTTCCAGCTTGTGTTTCCACTTCTGGATGCCGGGGTGCGTGCCGCCGAGGGCGAGGAGCTTTTCCTTGTCGTAAATCATCTCGCTGCGGGCGAGGCCGGTGAGCGAAAAGTCGCTCTTCAGGAAGATCGCCTCCTCCGGGCAGACTTCCTGGCAGAGGCCGCAAAAGATGCACCGGAGCATGTTGATCTCGAATTCCTCCGGCATCTTCTCCGCATTCGTGCGGTCGGCGGGCTGGCCGGTCGGACCGGGCGGGGTGATGCGGATGGCCTTGGGCGGGCAGACGAACTCGCAGAGCTGGCAGGAGACGCACTTGGTCGCGCCGTCCTGATCGCGGACCAGATAGGGCGCGCCACGGTAGCCAGGCAGCACCTTGGTCGGCTCCTCGGGATACTGCTGGGTGACCTTCGTGGTGCCCGTGATGGTGTTGATGAAATGGCGCGACGTGACCTTCAGCCCGCCGATCAAGGCAGGCAGATAAAGCCGCTCATACCAGGTCAGTTCGTTGCGTTTGACAATCATGCTGCCAGCTCCTCCCGCGCCGGGACGCGTTGTTGCCGGGTGAACTCGATGGAGGGCTTGCCCAGCGCCAGACTGGTCGCGCTCAAGTCTTCGTCCACGTCCGGCCAATGGACCCCGAAGCCGTTGCCGAGCAATTCATAGTGATCCCGCTGTGTCGGCGTCGCGCGATAGAGCCGGGGATACCACAAAAGCGGCAATTGCACCGTCCGCCCGTCGCTGAAGTCCACGACGAGAGTGTCAGGCGTGCTGCTGATGCGAGTCACCAGGATTTTATCCAAAGTATTCATGCCAGGCTTGCAGCAAGGTGGTTTGTTGTTCGGTCAAAATGGTTTCGCCCTCCCGCAGCTCATGCCGCCGGAAGCCGTAATTGTCAGCCAAAGCCACTGGTCGCAACCAGACCTTGGCTTGGGTGCCAGCTTTGCTGACGTGCAAATGTGGCGATTCATCACCATCAGCGCTGAAGGGGCCGAAGCGATAACCGTTGAGCCGCAGGACAGTGGGCATTTCATCGGTTGGTCAACGCCAGCACGGCGGCGGTTAAAACGATGTTCGCCAGCGCCAGCGGAATCAGCCGCCGCCAGCCAAGATCCATCAACTGATCGTACCGGAAACGCGGCAGCATCCACCGCACCCAGATGAAGACGAACATGAACGCGAGCATCTTCCCCATGAAGATCCCGATGTGCAGCAGGCCCTTGAACCACTCGCCCGCGTCGGGTGCGACATTGAGGCCCAGAATCGGCAACGTCCACCCACCAAAGAACAACGTGGTCATCATCGCCGCTCCGGCGAACATGTTCGCGTATTCGCCGATGAAGAACATGCCGAACTTCATCGAGCTGTATTCCGTGTGGTAGCCGCCCACCAGTTCGCTCTCGGACTCCGGCAGGTCGAACGGCAGGCGGTTCGTTTCCGCAAACGCCGAAATGAAGAAGATGGCGAACGAGATCAGGCCGCACGGCACGAGCAGGAGCGATTGCGCGCTGAAGCCGCCGCCGAACACGGGGAAGACATTCCACCCGTTTTGCGCTTGATACTCGATGATCCTGCTGAGGTTCAGGTCGCCCACGATCATGAACATGGGGATGACGCTCATGCCCATGGCCAGTTCGTAGGAGATCATCTGCGCGCTGGACCGGATGCCGCCGAGGAAGGGGAACTTCGAGTTCGCCGCGTAGCCCGCCAGCACGATGCCATACACGCCGAGTGACACGATGCCGAACGTGTAAAGGATGCCGACGTTGAGATCGGCGATGACCATCTTCTGCGCGCCCAAATTGGAGCCAAACGGAATCACCGCAATGACGATGAAGGCCGGCACCAGCGCGATGGCCGGGGCGAGCCAGAAATAAATCTTCCGGACGTGCGCCGGGGTGAAGTCCTCTTTGACGAAGCTCTTCACACCGTCCACGAGCGGGTGCCAGATGCCGAGCTTGGTTAGGAACGGCCCGAGAATCGGGATGCTCCCGATCAGCGGCAGGTTCACACGGTTCGGTCCCACGCGGTCCTGAATGAGGGCGGAGACTTTGCGCTCGGCGAGCACTGCATAGGCCACGAGCGTGAGCAGCGGCCCCAAGACGCACCCGATCTTCAGCAGCGTGAAAAACACGAACTGCGTCTGCGGACTCAATGAATCAAGCCAAGCCATGGAAAACTAGATTTGCACCGTCACACCCGTATCGCCGATTTTCGCCCAGGCGAGGCCGGCGAAGCCAGGCAGTTCGCCCGCCATCTGGTTGAACAGCCCTTCGATGGTCGAGTAGCCGTTCTGCCCGGTTACATTGTACACCAGTTCATGGAGAATTTCGCTCTCCGGGCGGGCGTCCCCGGGAGCCTCGACGGCTTTCATGAACTTCTGCACCCGGCCTTTGACGTTCACAAACGTGCCGCGCTTCTCAACGTGCGCGCAGCCGGGCAGCACAAAGTGCGCGGCGGCGGTCGTCGCGTTCGGAAGAATGTCGCTCACGATGAGCATGTCCAGCTTCGCGAGCAGGTCGGCCCCAATGCCGTGCCGGGTCACGTCCTCGCCGAAGACGATCAGCGTGCGGATGCTGCCGCTGCGGATGCCGTCGGCGATCTTCGCGAGGTTTGCTCCGAGTTGCGGGCCGGCGATGCCACTGAGCCGCGCCCCGTTGGAGTTCGGGTTCTTGTCCGCGTTGACGAGGAGCTTGTCACCCTCACCATTGCGGGCGACAGAATCGGTCAAAGCGTTGAACTTCTTCGCGAGCTTGGCCAGCAGCCAGAGTTCCTCGGTCGTCTGCCGCGCGCTTGCGACAATCGCCACACTGCCGGTCGCGGCCGCGGCCAGCTTGGCGGAAATGGCCTTGAGCGCGGTGGGCCAGGCGACCTCCAGCATCCCCCGGTCACCGATCCGCATCCCGCACTTTTTGAGCCGGTCCGCGCGGCCGATCCACTTGTAATTCAGGCGGCCTGAATCGCACATCCAGGTCGAGTTCACTGCGTCATTCTGACGCGGCTCGTAGCGGTAAACCTTCTCCTCGCGCGAGCCGACCACGATGTTGCAGCCGGTGCCGCAACTCGTGCAGAGGGACTTGGTCTCCTTCATGAACCACACGCGCATCTGGAAGCGGAAATCCTTCGAGGTGAGCGCGCCCACGGGACAAATGTCCACGGTGTTGAGCGTGTAGTTGTTGTCGAACTTGCCTTCCGCCCAGGCGGCGATGGTGTTGTAGCTGCCCCGGTTGACGATGCCCAGCGCGTCATCACCGGCGATGTCCTTTGTAAAGCGAATGCACCGGGTGCACAGCACGCAGCGCTCGTCATCCAGTACGATGCGCGGACCGAGATCGACGGCTTTGGGCTTGTGAACCTTTGCCTCGACGAAGCGGCTCTTCGCCTGGCCGTGCTCCACGGAGTATTCCTGCAGCTTGCACTCGCCGGCCTGATCGCAGATCGGGCAGTCCAGCGGGTGGTTGATGAGCAACGACTCCAGCACCGCCTCGCGCATCTGCTTAGTCGCGGGCGAATTCGGGTAAATCTCCATGCCCGGCGAGATGGGCGTGGCGCATGCGATGGCTCCGCGCGGCGTGGACGGCTCGTAGGGCAGCACGGACTTCGCGATCTTGGGCGTGCCATCTTCGTTCAGCACCGGCTTGCGGTCCGGCCCCATCTGCGGCGTGCCAAACTCGACGAGGCACATGCGGCAGTTGCCGGCGACGGGGAGCTTCGGATGGTAGCAATAGTGCGGCACCTCGTGCCCGGCGATCTGGCAGGCCTGGAGCATCGTGGTCGGCTCCATCTTGCCCTGCCAGTTGGGCATCATCTTCGGCACTTCGACCTCGCGGCCGTCCACCTTGATCTTGAGCTTGTCAGACGGCGGC
>RFSE01000099.1 GCA_009924135.1 Pseudomonadota bacterium
CCGTAAGCGTCAGTGAGCACGTTCACCCCCTGCCGCATGGCGGCGTTTGGGTAGGAAATCGCGCACCCGGTCGCCGGGTTGCCAGCCGCGCGCGAGGATCGACAGGACAAGCTGGCGGGTTGAGCCGTTCAGCTTGGACCATTTCAAAGCTCGCTTGCTCATGCGGCCCCCTGAGTGGTGGTAAGGAATTTTTCCAGCTCGGCACGAGAGACCAGCTTGTGACGCAGCGCGCCGCAGGTCTTTATTTTGCCGCGCTTCACCAAACGCCACACGCTGACATAGGAGATGCCGCAGAGTAGTGCGGCCTCCTGCAACGTGAAGGCGAGTCGTTCGCTAAGTGGAATTGCAACCGCAGCGGGTGCGGTGTCAGCCGGGCTTGTAGTTTTGACCGCCGGGTGTTCGGTCTTGTTTTTCGTAGCAGTGTTCATCTGACACTGCTTGAAATAGGCCCACTATTTGGGACAGCGGTGAGATTTAACTGTCCCGATCTCGCCGGAGGGGGAATTTCCGAACGAACTTGAGACCAAGCTCCCCTTCAAACCGCTTGAACTGCCCCCGAAGCTTTTCGAGTCTCTGCTGATTTCGCCCCAGTTTACGCCATTGATCTTTCAAAGCAGCGTAGAATGTTTCCCTAGTGCCACAAAATAATTGCTCCCCGGTGAACTGGTCGATTGCTAGGTGTTGCATCAAATAGCGGCACAAATTCTGGTCTGTCATCGGCTTCATGTCTGCCACTGTCTCAATGCAATCAGCCAAATCGCGCAACCCGGCTCCGTTCCTTTTGCGGGCGCAGTTGAGGATCAAATCGAAGCAAGCAACCATCGTGTCTTTGAAAATCGCGGCCTCAGATTCAAGCGGGGGCGGCTGGAAAACCTGTAATTTGCGGCCTTCATATTTGGCCTTCAATGCCAGTTGCACAGCGTGATTGATTCTGTGCGCGAGCCTGTATTCGGATTCCTGCTCAAGTGCTTTTGCACCGTATATCAGGCGCTCGACTCGCTGGTGGGGTGTGGCGTCTTTAAGGGTGCGTGTGTCGGGGCGCTTGGTTTTTGCAGGAGGCTTCATGCCGCCACCCCGCTTTCGAGCTTCACGACGTTGGCCGGTGTTGCCGTGGCGAACGTCACCTTGCGGGCCATCTCTGCCGAATGCGTGTCACGCAAGTGCCCATAGGTCCGCATGGCGAGCGCGCCGCCGTCTTTGTGCCCCATCCAGCGCGATACGGTCGGAATGTCCACGCCGGATTCAATGCAGCGGGTGGCGAACAGGTGGCGAAGGTCGTGGTGTGAAATCCGCTCCATGCCGACTTTGGCCGCCGCGCTGTCCATTGCCCGCTGACACTCGAAAACTTCCATCACTGGCCGGTCATCAGGTTCATCCGCTCGATTTGCTCTCAACTTCTCCAAGAGCACACGCGCCTCGGGAATCAAGGGCACGTCGCGCGATTCGCCGACGTTGCGGTGTTTCAAGCCGGTTTCGGGATTGCCGCGCACCGTCATCTTGCCTTTGGTAAAGTTCACGTCCGCCCAGGTGACGAACCGGGCCTCGCCAATACGCAAGCCCGTGAAGGCGAGGAAGCGGACCAAATCCGCGCATGGTTTTGACCATCCGCTGCCCGAGTTTTCGACGGCGGCAACGAACCGCTCGAATTGGTCCGGCTCGGGGAGTCGGAGCGCCTTCGGGGATTCCTTCTCGCGGCCGATGCTCTTGGCCTTCGCCGGATTGTCAAACCGCGCGCCCTTTTCAATCCCTATGTCCAGAATCTCGCGGAGACAGGCAAGGGTCTTATTAAAGGTCGTCGCTCCGGCGTAGGCCGCGCGGAGTTTCCGACTCCATTCCTCGCACTGTGCGACGGGGATTGCCCGAATCTTCACCGTGCCCCATGCCGCCCATGCCGCCTCTCGCTCCTTTCGCTCCGCTTCCTGAATCCTAGCCCGATCTTCACGGGCGACGCCGGCCAATGCGGTGTCACTGCCGCCCTTGCCAGTGATCGTCTTCATCAGCCGGGCGAACCGTTGCTCGTGGTCAACCTTCGTTTTCGCCTTGAGCTTTGGGTCCGTCGCCATGCGCTCGCGATAAAGAGCGGCGGCTTGAGCGAATGTGATTTGCCCGTCCCCGGCAACCACGAGCTGCCGCTCCGCCTTGATGGTGTCGGCGAGTTTCAGCTTGGCCGTAGTGAGCGATTTCGTCGCCAAGGATTGCCAGCGGAGCTTGCCCCCCAGCCGGAAGCGGGCGTAGAATGTCCCCGATGCTGAATTGCGAATCAGGTTCGGGGTTGCGGTTTTCTGCCACAGGACAGCCTTGTCTTTCCGGGGATTTCTCACTTCGCTCATGGGAGTATAGAAAAGCAGTATTGAAAGCCCGTCAAACGGTTTTTTCAACGCTTCGTAAAGCGTTGTAGGTAAACAGGTTGCGCTTGTAGCTCAGCTGGATAGAGCATCCGCCTTCTAAGCGGACGGTCGTGGGTTCGACTCCCGCCAAGCGCGCCATCTCTCATTGCGGTTGCGGATACCCCACGACCCCCTTCAAGCTCACCCTATGCTGTCGCTGGAATTGATCGCCGACCTTGTCGAAAAGAACCGCGCCGCCACGAAAGCGCGCGTCCGGGAGTTCTCACTCGGCCGACGTGAATTCCGCTTCAACTCGGAACCGGCCATCATGGGGGTTGTTAACCTCTCGGCCGGCTCGTGGTATCGAGAAAGCGTGTGTCTCACCGCGGAGTCGGCGATTGCGCGTGGCAAAGTACTGGCGGCTCAGGGTGCGGCCATCGTGGATATCGGTGCGGAATCCACGCTGGCGAACGCGGAACTCGTCGGGGCGGAGTTGCAGAAGTCCCGGCTGCTGCCGGTCGTCCGTGAACTCTGCGCCGCCGGGGTGCTCGTCTCCGTGGAAACGTACCAGCCCGAGGTCACGCAAGCCTGCCTGGCCGCCGGGGCGCACGTCCTTAATCTCACGGGCACGGAACGCGGCGAGGACATGTACCGGGCGGTGGCCGCGCATCAGGCCGCCGTCATCATCTGCTACGTGCAGGGCACCAACGTACGCACGGTCGGTGACTTTTCGCTCACGGATGATCCCGTGCCGCCGATGTACGAGTACTTTGCGCGCGAGGTGGAGCGGGCGACCCGGTGCGGCGTTGAGAAAATCCTCATCGATCCCGGCCTGGGCTTTTACTACCGCAATCTACAGGACAGCGGCGTGCGCGTGCGGCATCAGATGACGACGTTTCTCAACACCTTCCGGCTCCGCACGCTGGGCTTTCCCATCTGTCACGCGCTGCCCCATGCCTTCGAGTATTTTGGCGAGGAAGTGCGGAGTGCGGAGCCTTTCTTTGCCGTGCTTGCGGCGTTGGGAAAGACCGACCTCTTCCGCACCCACGAGGTGCCGCGCATCCGCGCCGTGCTGGAGACGATGAAGGTGGTTTGAGGCGCGTCACCGGGTCGCCGCAGTAACGGACGCGGGCTGTCGCTGGCTGAGCAGATCGTTTTGGACTACGGTGGCAAAGCGAAGCGGCGACACCACTTTGGCTTTTCCTCAGCCGGAACGCTTCATTAGCCGCGGATGAAACACGGACGGAACACGGATGAGGACGAGCTGAACGCGCGTTTTGGCGCAGTTGCCTGCCTGGACCAAGCGGTGCAGGTCAAGCAGCGGGGCACGGCGGCTCCGGCATCGTTGGCTCCGTGTTTAATCCGTGTTCCATCCGTGGCTCAACTGCATCGTCCCGGCTCAGAGCGGTGCGTCTCGCCCGGTTCCGCTCCGCACGACCTGAAAGCGCCGTGGCGCCAAGCTTCCCGCCGCACTACAAGACACAACGGAACTACGGCCGGTCACGCGACTGGGCGCACCGTTTGGTCTTCTGTCTTCAATTCGCCTTCCCACCGCGCCATGACCGCCGAGGCGAGGCAGTTGCCGACGAGGTTCACCGTCGTGCGGGCCATGTCCATCAGCTCATCCACGCCGAGGATGATGGCGACGCCCTCCAGCGGCAGGCCGAAGCTGGCGAGCGTGCCGGAGAGGATTACGAGCGAGGCGCGCGGCACGGCGGCGATGCCCTTGGTTGTGAGCATGAGCGTGAACATCATCAGGACCTGCTGACCGAGGGACATTTCCACACCCGCTGCCTGCGCGACGAACACCGAGGCAATCGCCAGGTAAAGCGTGCTGCCATCAAGGTTGAACGAGTAGCCCGTGGGCAGCACAAAGGACACGATGCGCTTGGGCACACCAAATTCGATCATCCGCTTGAGCGCATCCGGGAGCGCGGCATCCGAGGAAGTGGTCGAGAAGGCGATGAGCGCGGGCTCCTTCACCGCGCGGATAAATTTAAGCAGTGGAATGCGCGCCCACAACGCCACCGGCACGAGCACCCCCGCACAGAAGACCAGCAGCGCCCCGTAGAGCGTGAGCACGAGCAGCCCGAGGTTCTTCAACACGCTGAGGCCGCTATGACTCACCGTCACCGCCATCGCTGCGCCGATGCCCAGCGGCGCAAACAGCATTACCAGGCCGGTGAACTTGAACATCACCTCGCTCAGACCCTCGAAGAAGTTGAGCATGGTTTCCTTGGGCCGGCCGTGCACCTGCGAGAGCGCGATGGCAAAGAGGATGGTGAAGACCACCACCTGGAGCACATCGTTGTTCGCTGCACTTTCAAAAAAGCTTTTGGGTGCAATGTGCTCGATCATTTCCTGCGTGGACTGGGTTTTCGCGGCGAATTCCTTGCCCTGGGCCGCCGAGGGTGGCAGCACGACGCCCACGCCGGGACGAATGAGGTTCACCGCGCCCAGCCCGACGAACAGCGCGAGCGTGGTGACCACCTCGAAGTAGATGAACGATTTCAGCGCCAGCCGTCCGACGGCCTTGAGGTCATCGCTGTGTCCGGCAATGCCGATGACGAGCGTGCCGATGAGGATCGGCACGATGATGCACTTGATGAGATTGAGGAAGAGCTTGGAGATGACCTTGAGGTTCCGCACGAAGAGCGGGTGATCAACCTCGGGGAAAGCCCAGCCAACGAGGATTCCCGCGATCATCGCGACGATGATCCATTGCGTGAGACTGACACGGCGCAGGGCATTCCAGATCATGGGAGGCGAGCTTCGCGCGGGAGGGCAGGGGAACGTCGAGGAAATTCTGCTCGCCAAGGGGACGACGCGGGGGATAGTCGGCGCATGGACGTTCAAATTGCGAGCCTGTGCGACTCGGCGGCGGATTACAGTGGCAAGCTCTGCCTCATCGGCGCGTTCGACACGATTCTGGTGCGGCATTTCCCGGCGCAGCATCCGTTTTGCTCCGTGGCGCTGCGCATCGTTTTCCGCGACACGGACGAGGGGAAGCACCTGTTGCGTGTTAATTTGATCGATGACGACGGGCAGAACCTGCTGCCCAAGATCGAGGCGCCCATCGATATCCGGTTGCCGGAGAACCAGTTCTTCGCATCGGTGAACCTGGTCTTCAACCTGCAGGGGATGCGCTTTACCAAGCCCGGCCAGTACTCCATCGACATCACGGTGGATGGCAAGATGATGGCCCGCATTCCGTTGCAGGTGCTGGTGATGCCCGAGGGCAACGCGTCGCATTAGGACGGGTGGCCGGTTCGCCATCAGCCAGCCGGGCCAGGGCCGTCTCGCTCCGCTGCTTGGCCCGCACCGTCTGGTGCAGGCGTGCAATTTCGACGAAACGCGTGCTAACCTCGTCCCCATCCCTGTTCCTTCCGGGTTTCATCCGTGGCTGATGAATGGTCCTGACTAAGCGTTTCCCTTAGATGGTCTAGGCGTGTCCCACCCCTGTCGTTTAGGACTCACCCCAATGGTTCTCCGGCCTCGTCACCCTTAACTTGGCCACGTGAAGGCAAGATCGGAACGACAAGATAAGTTGAGCAGCGCGACAAGAAAGGCGCGGCTGGTCGGCCGGGTTTCCCTCACGCAACCCATCCCAGGACACCCATGAACACCCACGAAGACAGCAACCAAATCGTCGCTACGCTCGCGCACTCACAGGTTTACCAGGACTACGAGCGGGCCTTCAACGAAACCACGGGACTGCCGGTCAAGCTGCACCCGGTCGAGAGCTGGCAGCTGCCACACCATGGTCGGCGCAATGAGAATCCGTTCTGTGCCATGATGGCGGAGCGCAGCCGTACGTGTGCTGCGTGCCTGCAAACCCAGCAACAACTGGCCGAGGCGGCGCGGACCTGTCCGGCGACGGTGACATGTGCGTTCGGGCTGTGCGACTCGGCCGTGCCGGTCCGCACCGGGGACAAGACCATCGGCTACCTTCAGACCGGTCAGATCTTTCGCCGCAAGCCCTCGGAAGCGCAGTTCGACCGCACCGCCAAGCTGGCGCAGGAAGGCGGCGTGACCGCCAGCCGTGAAGAAATGCATGAGGCCTATTTCAACACACCCATCCTGACGGCCAAGCGGCACGAGGCGGCAGTCAACTTGCTCCATATTTTCGCGGACCACCTGGGCATGGTGAGCAACCAGATCATGGTGCGGAACGCCAATGCCGAGCCGCCCATGATCACCCGGGCCAAGCAGTTCATCGAGGAACACCACAAGGAAGACCTCTCGCTGGGGACCGTTGCCAAGGCGGTCAACACGAGCACCTTCTACTTCTGCAAGATGTTCAAGAAGTCCACGGGCATCAACTTCACCGACTATCTCTCCCGCATCCGCATCGAGAAAGCGAAGAACTTGTTGCTGAACCCGAACCTGCGCATCAGCGAAATCGCCTACGAAGTCGGTTTCCAGTCGTTGACGCATTTCAACCGCATCTTCAAGAAGCTGGCCGGGCAATCGCCGACCCAATACCGCACGCAACTGCCGACGGCGGTCTGACCTGGCACGGGTATCAACCAGCCACCACCATGAGTGCGAAAACCAAAACTAGGGGCGCTGCCAAACGCTTGGCCGCGCCGTCCCGGCGCGAGCCGACCCACGATGAAATCGCCCTGTCCGCGATGACCATCTGGGTGGAAGAAGGACGTCCGGAAGGCCGGGCACTCGAACACTGGTTGCAGGCGGAAGCACGGCTGCGTCAGGCCTGTGAGGCTGAGGCGGGCAAGTCGCCGAATTCGCAACAACGGCAAGGCCCCAGGCGCCGGCCGTCACAGCGCAACACGCTTTAGTCGTGCCAGTCCGGCGCAGACCCGTATGCCGCGCCGCATGGCCGAACATTCCCAGATGAGCCACGCCGAACTGGTGACACGCCTCGCTGCGTTGGAGAGCGGCGTGGCGCAGGATCACGCTGCGTACCGACAGGAGCTGACCCGTCGCAATGAGCAGGCCGATGCCACGCTCAATGAGTTGCGCGATCTCAAGGCCGCCTTGGATGCCCACTCGATTGTCGCCATCACCGATGCGCGCGGCCGCATCACCCACGCCAATGAAAAGTTTTGCGAGCTGTCCAAATACACCCGGGCCGAACTGATCGGACAGGACCATCGCATCATCAATTCCGGCCACCATTCCAAGGACTTTTTTCGTGGGCTCTGGGATACCATCCAGCAGGGCCGGGTTTGGAAAGGCGAGCTGCGCAACCGGGCGAAGGACGGGTCCATCTACTGGGTGGATACGACGATCTTTCCGTTTCTGGGAACCGACGGAAAGCCGTACCAGTATATCGCCATCCGCACCGACATAACGGAGCGCAAGCGCGACGAGCAAAAGCTGGCGGAACTGGCCCAGTCGCTCGCGGAAAAGAACAAGGAGCTGGAAGCCATCGTGTACGTGGCTTCCCACGATCTGCGTTCACCCCTCGTCAACATCCAGGGCTTCAGCAAGGAGCTGGCACGTTCTTGTGAGAGCCTGCGGGGTAAACTCACGGAGTCGTCGGGGGCGACCATCCCGAAGCGCGAACTGGAGGAGGCGCTGCTGCAGGACATTCCGGAGGCGCTTTCCTTCATCCATGCGGGTGTGACCAAGATTGATGCGTTGCTGGCGGGTTTTCTGCGCTTCTCCCGGCTCGGACGGGCCGCGCTCAGGATCGAGCCATTGGCGATGAATCCGATGCTCCGACAAATCGCCCAGGCGATGGAGTTCCAGTTTCAGCAGGCCGGCGCACAGCTCACCATCGGCCAGTTGCCCGACTGCCAGGGCGATGCCATGCAGATCAACCAGGTCTTCACCAACCTGCTCGACAACGCGGTGAAGTATCTCGATCCCAAACGATCCAGGCATATCACCGTTGCGGGACGGGTTGAGGGGAATCGAGCCATCTACACCGTGACCGACAACGGCATCGGCATCGCGCCGGTGCACCAGCCCAGGGTGTTCGAGATCTTCCACCGTCTTGACCCTTCGCATGGCACGGGAGAAGGACTTGGATTGACCATCGCGCAACGCATCTTGGAGCGGCAGGGCGGGAAGATCTGGGTGGAATCGGAAGCGGGGCGGGGGAGCACTTTCTCCGTGAGCCTGCCGACGCAGTAGGGTGCAGGTTTTATCCGCAACACTTCCCAAACGGACATTGCAAGACCCGGCTGGCAGGGAGCTTGATGATGAGAACCGCCCCCACGCGGGACGGTATCGGGAACATCCACGCCGCAGACTCCTTGCGCTTCATGCGGTTCAACTACAATCCCAGCGTCCAGCAGCGCATCCACGAACGCATGATCAGCGAGCGGCAGCAGATTGCTGAGCGGTTCCGTTCCGAGGGCGCCGGCGAGGCTGCGAAAATTCTCGGCAAGAAGCAGAAGGATTTGCAGGAGATCGAGTCCGAGTCCTATCGCAAAGTGCAGGAGATACGCGGCGCAGCCGATGCCCGGGCCGCGGAGGTTTTCGCGCGGGCTTACAACCAGACCCGCGAGTCGGCTGAGTTCTACGATTTCGTCAAAACCCTCGAAACCTACCAGAAGATGCTCGGCAAGGACACGACCCTGATCCTGACGACCGACAGCGATTTGTTCCGGCACCTCAAGCTGGTTACTCCCAAAGGGAAGTGACAAAGGTGGAGATCCGCGGGGCAGGGCCACTCACCGGGGGGAGGCGGATTTTGGAGTTGAGCCGCGAAAGGGCACAAAGCACTCAAAGGAAATGAGCGGACGGTCGGTTTGGGAGCTCTGTCAGCCGGCGCGAAGCGCTCGCCGGGCGAGTGGCGTTTCCGGTCGGGACATCTACGGTGGCAAGGTATAGGCCACAGTGGCATCGAAAAGTTGGCCTACGCAGCCGGCCGGGGTGCCGCTGGTCACTGGGTCATTGGCTCGGTGGAGCAATGGGCTGCCTTGTTGGCCAGGGTTTGCGCGGCACGGAGCAATGATTCACGCTTGAGGAACCGTGCCGGGGCGAACATTCTCGCGGAGAAATCAAATCATATGAACCTGTCTGCGCGTGCGGTGTTAAAGCTTCTCTTTCCGTTTGTATGGCTGGTGGTCGTGAACTTTTGTGCAGGGGCGGAGGACTTGCCGCTCGTTCCCGCGCAGGAGTGCCGTCCGCGTGCCGGCTTGCCGAACTTCATTGCCAAGGCGAATACGGCCGGGGCGGAGGTGAAGGTCGGTTACCTCGGCGGGTCCATCACCGCGCAGCCAGGTTGGCGGCCCAAGACGTTGGCGCACTTTCAGAAGACCTTTCCGACCGCGAAGTTTTCGGAGATCAACGCGGCCATCGGGGGCACGGGATCGGACCTGGGGGTGTTCCGGCTCAAGCAGGATGTGCTGGATGCGAAGCCGGATTTGCTGTTCGTCGAGTTCGCCGTGAACGACGGCGGCGCGGAGCCCCAGCAGATTTTCCGCTGCATGGAGGGCATCGTGCGACAGACGTGGCGTACGCTGCCGCAATGCGACATCTGCTTCGTTTACACGGTCACGGAGCAGCTCGTGCCGCCGATGTTGGAGGGCAAGTTCCCCCGGGCCGCCAGTGCGATGGAGCAGGTGGCCGATCACTACGGTATTCCCAGCATCCATATGTGCATGGAAGTTGCGCGGCTGGCGAAGGAGGGCAAGCTGGTGTGGAAGGCCCCGTTGCCCAAGACGCCGGAGGAAAAGGCCAAGGCCGGGGACAAGTTCGTGTTCGCGCCGGACGGCGTGCATCCGCATGTCGAGACGGGCCATGAACTGTACTTGCAGGCGGTGGCGCGGTCGCTGCCGGTGATCCGCGGGGCCTCGAAGGGTGCCGGTGCACATACGCTGGGCGCTCCGTTTATCGCCACGAACTATGAGCACGCGAAGTTGATTCCGATCAACGAAGCGACGCTGTCGAAGGATTTCACGCTGCTGGATGCCAGGACCGATGGCTTTGGCAAACGTTGGGCCAACCGCATGACGGCTCTGCACAAGGCCACGCAGGCGGGAGCGACGCTGACGTTCAAGTTCAAGGGCACGCGCGCCGCCATTTACGACATCATCGGCCCTGACTGCGGGCAGGTGATCGTGACGGTGGACGATCAACCGGCGAAGACGGTGCCGCGCTTCGACAGCTATTGCACGTATCACCGGCTCGCGACGCTCGGGCTCGGCAGCGACCTGCCGGATCAGGTGCACACGGTAAAGATCGAGGTCCACCCACAGCAGCCCGACAAGGCGAAGATTCTCGCGACGCGTAACAACAAGATGGACAAACCGGAACGCTTTGATGGTACGGCATTTTTCCCCGGGGCCATTTTGCTTGTCGGGGAACTGGTGAAGTAATGCCCGAGAGGGAGGCAAATTTGCGCGAATTGCATGCAACAACTGGGCCTTAAAGGATTGGTAGGACGGCTGGTCCAGTTGAGTATCGGCGCATTGCTATCCTGCACCATGGTGGCGGCGGAGCGTACCCCAAACATCGTCATTATCCTTGCGGACGACTTCGGCTATGGCAGCGCGGGCTGTTACGGGGCGGACCCGGCGCTGGTGCGGACGCCGAACATCGACCGGCTCGCCCGCGAGGGCCGGCGTTTCACGGATGCCAACACCACCTCATCGGTTTGTTCGCCCACGCGCTATTCGTTGCTTACCGGACGCTACTGCTGGCGAACCTCGCTGAAGCACGAGGTGCTGAGCACCTTCGCACCGCTGCACATCGAAAAGGGGCGGTTGAATCTGGCTTCCATGCTCAAGCGTCACGGCTACGGAACGGCCGCAGTGGGGAAATGGCATCTCGGCTACGGAACGGCCACCGATGCACCCCAGTGGCGGACAGATTACACGGCGGAGTTGTCGCCGGGTCCGCTGGATATCGGGTTCGATTACCATTTCTCCGTTCCGAGCAATCATGGCGATGTGACAGGGGTGTTTGTAGAGAACCAGTTCGTGTACGGCCTGCGCTCCGGCAAGATCCCGCCCGGCATGAAAGTTCCCGGGCCCGTGCCGGACAGCGATGATTACAAGGCCAGTTACACACCCGACGACATGGAGAATCCCAAGGGCGGGGCACGCATTCTCGACCTCGACGCACCCCGGCGGAAGAACGAGCGCGTGATGAAAGTTCTGACAGACAAATCAACCGCGTGGCTTCAGCGGCAGCCCAAGGATCGTCCGTTCTTCCTCTATTTCACGCCCGTGGCCGTGCACAACCCGGTCACGCCGGACAAGGACCTGGCTGGTCAGAGCAAGGCTGGTTTTTACGGTGACTGGATCCACGAACTGGACCGCAGCGTTGGTCGAGTACTCGAAACTTTGGATCAAATGTGCGTGGCCAAAGACACGCTGGTAATCTTCACCAGTGACAACGGCGGTGTCTTCAAGCCCGAGAATGACCGGCTGCTACAGACGGCGGCATTCAAGGCGGGCTTGCGGGTAAACGGGGCACTGCGCGGCGGCAAGCACGACGTTTGGGAAGGCGGTTTCAAAGTGCCGTTCATCGTGCGCTGGCCGGGAAAGGCGTCGCCCGGTTCGGTGTGTCGGGAGATGGTCAGCCTCGCGGACCTGCTCGCGACCACGGCGGCGGTTGTGGGTGAACCCTTGCCACCGGCGACGAAGGCTGCCGAAGACAGCCGGAACATCCTGCCTGCGATCTTGGGCGAACCAACGAAACCCTTGCGCGATGACCTGATCGTCCACAGCGCACCGGGCGTCTTTGCCTTGCGCAAAGGACCGTGGAAATGGATTGAGGGTGTCCCGGTGGATGAAATCAAACCCGCTGCACGCAAGGCGCAAGCGGACCAGTTCCGCGCGCAGCTTTACAACACGCAGGCCGATCCCGGCGAGACGAAGGACGTAAGTGCGCAACAGCCCGAGGTGGTGAAGGAACTGCGCGATTTGTTGAACCGGTATCGCAACGGTGGTTACAGCCGTGAACTGCCGCCCGAGGTCGCAGTCAAGGAAGTCCCGGTCGCCGTGCTGCAAGCTGCCCCGGGGACGCTGGCGTTGAATGAGCCGCTTGGGCAGTTGCCGGGAAAGCCGTGGGTCGTTACCGGTGGCAAATGGGTCGCCCACGATGGGGCGGTGTGGGGCGCTGAGCAGCCCACCGATAGGAACGGAGCGACGCTCCGCACGCCGTGCTCAGTGGGCGATGGGACCATCGATTTGGAACTGAACCTCGACGGAGCGAACCGCATTTCGATACGCATTGAGGCAGGGGAGCCGGGCCAGACCTTCCGCGTCGTCATTTCCCGCACTGCGGTGGAAATGGTGCGCAACCCGGCGCGCGGGGAGACGCAGGCCGAGTCGCTCGCACGCAAGCCGCTCGAGTTGCAAAAGGGCCGCTGGTATCCCGTGCGACTGTCATTCGTCGGAAACAATCTTGCCGTTCAAGTGAACGACACGCAGGTCCGGGCGTCTCACCCTATGTTTGGCAACCCGAAGACGGCGCTGAACTTTCTCGTGTTCGGAGACAGTGCGGGCTTCAAGAATGTAGCGGTTAGAAAATGAAGCGATTGATATCAATGGGGGCTGTCCTCCTGGCGCTGCTTGGCGTTGGAAGCGCTGCCACGCAGCCGCCCAGTTCAAAAGACTGGTGGTCGCTCAAGCCACTGGTGCGGCCGGGGGTGCGGGGGGGCGGACAGGTTCAAGGTTCAAGGTTCAAGGTTCAAGGTCCTGTGGATGCGTTCGTCGTGGCAAAGTTGCAAGCGAAGGGCTTGACCCAGTCACCCGAAGCGGAGCCGCGCGTTTTGATACGCCGGCTTTACTTCGACCTGCTCGGATTGCCGCCGACGCCGGAGGAGGTGGAAGCGTTTGTTCGTGAGTGTGGACCTTCTCCCGTTCTCCCGGTCCCCCAGTCAGCGGTGCTGGACAGAGAGACGGCGGGACGGAGGGAGCGAGCCGTAGAGACCCTCGTCGACCGGCTTCTAGCCTCGCCTCATTACGGTGAGCGGTGGGCGCGTCACTGGCTGGATGTGGTCCACTACGGCGACACGCATGGATACGACAAGGACAAGCCCCGGCCGAACGCCTGGCCTTACCGCGACTATGTGATTCGTGCCTTCAACGAGGACCGGCCTTACGCGCGCTTCATTCAGGAACAGCTCGCGGGCGACGTGCTGTTTCCCGGCACGCGGGACGGAATCGAGGCGCTGGGATTCATTGCCGCGGGACCATGGGATTTCATCGGCCACGCGGAGGTGCCGGAGACCAAGATCGACGGGAAGATCGCGCGCCACTTGGACCGCGACGACATGGTGGTGAACACCCTTCAGACATTTAACAGCCTCACCGTCGGGTGCGCGCAGTGCCACGACCATAAGTTTGATCCCATTGCGCAGCGTGACTATTACCGGTTGCAGGCTGTCTTCGCGGCCGTGGATCGGGCGGATAAAAAGTATTTTACTGACGCAAAGTTGACGGCCCGTTTTGCAGAGCTCGAACATGAACAACGTACGTTGACCGCAAAGCGAACTGCGTTGGAGACCAAGCTTCAGGCGGCCGCCGGAAAGGAACTCACGGAGCTCGACAAACAAATCGAGTCAGCAAATCAGGCTAAAGGCGGCCTGCGTCCCGAGTATGGCTATCACAGTGCCACTTCGCCCGTGCAGGATGCGGTGAAGTGGGTGCAGGTGGACCTGGGGCGCAGCGTGGTGATCGGCCAGGTGGTGCTGCGTCCTTGCTACGATGATTTCAACAAGATCGGCGCGGGCTTTGGGTTTCCGTTGAGATTCAAAGTGGAAGCTGGTGAGGACCCGCAATTCAAAGCTGACAAAGTTCTCATCGCAGACAAGACCGCTGTGGACGTTATCAACCCGGGTATCGCACCGCAGACCTTTAAGAGCACAGGGGCAACGGCGCGTTACGTGCGTGTGTCGGTTACGAAGCTTGCGCCGCGCCAGAACGATTTCATCCTCGCGCTCGCCGAGTTGCAGGTCTTAGACAGCACGGGCAGCAATGTGGCGCTCAACGCGGCGGTCACTGCGCTGGACTCCATCGAAGCGCCACCGCGCTGGCGGAAGGCGAATCTCACTGACGGCATTGCCCCGCCCGTGGCGAATGATACTTCCACCGTGGCGGACCTGCGCGCCAAACGAGATGCCTTGCTTGCCAAGGCGGGGGACGAGGCGTCGCGTTCGGAATTGGCTGCGCTGGGCAAGCAGTTGGAAAAGTTTGCGGCGGAACTGAAACAGTTTCCCAAGCCGGAGGTGGTCTTCGCCGGTACCGTGCACTATGGCACGGGGGCTTTTGCCGGCACAGGGCCCAGTGGCGGAAAGCCCCGTCTCATCAATGTGCTCAATCGCGGCGATGTGAAGCAGCCGCGCGATGAAGTTGCGCCCGGTGCGCCCATGTATATCACGACCTTGCCCGGTGAGTTTTCCTTGGCAGCAGGCCACCCCGAAGGCGAACGCCGGGCCGCTTTAGCGAAGTGGCTTTCCTCTCCCGACAACCCGCTAACTTGGCGCAGCATCGTCAACCGCATGTGGCAATACCACTTCGGGCGCGGACTAGTGGAGACACCCAATGACTTCGGGCGAATGGGCGCATTGCCCACGCACCCGGAGTTGCTCGACTGGCTGGCCGTAGAGTTCCGCGACAGCGGCGGGTCGTTCAAGAAGCTGCATAAGCTGATCGTGATGAGTGCGACGTATCGGCAAAGTTCAAGTGTTCAGTATTCAGTATTCAGTGTTCAGACCGGAGCGCGTCCGGCGTCCGCTGCCCCCACTGAACACTGGAAACTGAACACTGAATACTTGCAGCGCGCCACCGCCACCGACTCCGCCAACACGCTCCTCTGGCGGCAAAACCGGCGAAAGCTCGACGCCGAGGCGGTGCGTGATGCCACTTTATTCGTGGCCGGCAAGCTGGATACGAAGATGGGCGGCCCGGCCTTTCAGGATTTTATCGTTGAGAAACCCGAGCACTCGCCGCACTACGAGTATCATCTGCACGACCCGGAAGACCCGAAGTCGCACCGGCGCTCAGTCTATCGCTTCCTCGTGCGCTCACAAACGCAGCCTTTCATGACCACGCTGGATTGCGCCGATCCTTCTATGCAGGTGGGCAAGCGCAACGAAAGCGTCTCCGCGTTGCAAGCCCTCGCGCTGCTGAACAACGGACTGATGGTGACGATGGCGAAGCACTTCGCAGCAAAACTTGACACTGGGGCAGGGGATCTGGAGGCGAAAGTGGACCGTGCCTATCACACCGCCTTGGGACGCCCCCCAACTCCTGAAGAGCGGACGGCCCTGACCGGCTACGCCCGTCAGCACGGTCTCGCCAACGCCTGCCGCGTGCTCTTCAACTTGAACGAGTTTACGTTCGTGGACTGAAAAGTCCTGAGGAAGCTAAACGGCAGCGGGGCCGGCCACCGGCGCAACCGCCCCGATGAATACCGTCACGCTCAACGGTGGCAGCGTGAAGTCGGCGGACCAGGGCTGGCCGTGCATCTCCATTTCTTCAGCCGTCACGCCGCCTAGGTTGCCCTGATTGCTGCCGCCGTAGAGGGCGGCGTCACTGTTCAGGACTTCGCGCCAGTAGCCGCCGTGAGGCAGGCCGATGCGATAACCACTGCGCAGTTCAGGAGTCAGGTGCAGGACGACCAGCATCTGCTGCCGGCCATCTTTCGTGCGGCGCAGGAAGGAGAAGACGCTATGCAAGTTGTCGGAGCAATCCACCCACTGAAAACCTTCGAGGTCGTAGTCGGCCTCCCATAGAGCAGGGTGTGCGCGATAGACTTGGTTGAGGTCGGCGAGGAAACGTTGCGTGCCGGCGTGGTGCGGGCCTTGTTCCAGCAGCCACCAGTCAAGACTACGGTTCTCGCTCCATTCGCGGGATTGGCCGAACTCACACCCCATGAAGAGGAGTTGCTTGCCGGGGAACATCCACTGGTAACCAAGCAGGGAGCGAAGATTGGCGAACTTCTGCCACTCGTCTCCGGGCATCTTGCCGAACAGCGAACCTTTGCCATGAACGATCTCATCATGTGAAAGGGGCAGGATGAAGTTCTCGTTGTGATGATAAAGCATCGCGAACGTGAGGTCGTTCTGATGATAACGCCGGTAGAACGGATCACGACTGTAATAGCGCAACGTGTCATGCATCCAGCCCATGTTCCACTTGAAGCTGAAGCCGAGGCCGCCCAGATAAGGCGGGCGGGTGACCAGCGGCCACGCGGTGCTTTCCTCGGCAATGGTGACCACTCCGGGTGATTCAGTGTGGACGAGGTGGTTGAACTCGCGGAGGAACTCGATGGCCTCCAGGTTTTCGCGCCCACCGTATTTATTGGGCACCCATTCGCCCTGCTTGCGCGAGTAGTCGAGGTACAACATCGAGGCGACGGCATCCACGCGGAGACCGTCGATGTGGAAGCGCTCGCACCAGAAGAGTGCGTTCGCGGTGAGGAAGTTGCGGACCTCGTGCCGGCCGAAGTTGAAGATGAGCGTGCCCCAGTCCTGATGCGCGCCCTGGCGTGGGTCCTCGTGCTCGTAAAGGGCCGTGCCATCGAAACGCGCCAGCGCCCACTCATCGCGCGGGAAGTGTGCCGGCACCCAGTCCACGATGACGCCGATGCCGGCCTCGTGCAGCGCGTTCACGAGAAATTGGAAATCATCCGGTGTTCCGAACCGGCACGTGGGCGAATAGAAGCCCGTGACCTGATAGCCCCAGCTTGGGTAATATGCGTGCTCGGAGACGGGCAGGAACTCCACATGGGTGAAGCCCAGCCGTCGCACGTATTCCACCAGCAAGGGGGCGACTTCCCGGTAGCTGTAGGACTCCGCGACGTTCTTCTTCATCCACGAGCCGAGGTGGATTTCGTAGATGCTCATCGCTTCACGCATCGGCTGCCGCGTGCGGCGTTGGTCGAGCCACGCGGCGTCGGTCCATGCGAACTTGCGGTTATTCCAGACGATGGAGGCATTTTGCGGCGCGGCCTCAAAGAAAAAACCGTAGGGATCGGTCTTGAGCACGACTGCTCCCTGAGCGTTGCGGACCTCGAATTTGTAGAGCGTCCCTTCACCCAGACCGGGCACAAACAACTCCCACACACCCGAGGTGCCAAGCATCCGCATGGGATGGTAACGGCCATCCCAACCGTTAAAGGGTCCGACGACACTGACGCGCTGTGCGTGGGGTGCCCAAACGGCGAAGCTTACGCCGGGCACGCCATCCACTTCACGGAGCTGGGCCCCCAGCTTCTCGTAAATGCGCCGTTCATTGCCCTGGCCGAAGAGGTAAAGATCGGTTTCCCCCAGCGAGGGCCAGAAGGAATAGGGATCGCGGGTGCGGCGGGTGTTGCCCTGATAGTCCGTGATGATGAGGTCGTAGGCGTAAACGCGGCTGGCTGCCTCCGTGGTCCCTTCGAACAACCCTGACTCATCCACGCGCTGTAACGCGAAACGGGGCTTGTGCGATTCATGCACCGGCGCGACCTCGACGGATGCCGCGTTTTGGAGCAGGGCCCGCACGACCAGCCCCGAGCCATCGCCCAGCGGGTGCATGCCAAGGAGCTGGTGAGGGGATGAATGTTGCGCCTGAACAAGGCTGGCCAATTCTGCCGGTGTCAGAATCATGGGGAGAGCGTGGCAAACCCCCGGCCGGAACACACGCAAAAAGCCCGCCGTCAGCTTTTGGGAGCGTGTTTCCGCCGCCAAAGATCGAAATGATAGAGGGCGACAACTACCAAGGCATGCTGAATCTTGCCGGAGGCCACCAATTCCGGCAGTTCCGCCACCGGTACCAAGTGCGTGCGAATATCCTCGCAACTATCGAACTCCACCGGGTGCGTCAGACGGCAGTTCTGCACCAGCAGCGTGTAGCAGGTGTTCGACATGATCGCGGGGTTCGGGAAGATTTGGCCGATGATCTGCGCCTGATCGCCGTCGTAGCCGGTCTCCTCGCGCAACTCGCGCAGGCCACCCACGATCGGGGAAGTTTCGCCCGCATCCATGACACCGCCGGGCACCTCCAGTTCAACCGTGTCCGAGCCGTGCCGGTATTGCTCCACCATCACCAACTTGTCATCTGGAGTGACGGCTATGATGTTGACCCAATTGCGGGTGTCGAGAACGTAGAAATCATGCTCCGCGCCCGTGCGCGGCGAACGCTTTACGTCCGACCGCACGGTAAAAATGCGGAAGTCCGCGAGCTGCTGGGTGCTGAGGACGGGCCACTTCTTAATCATGGGCGTGGATGGTGAGATGAGAGTTGATGGTCAGGGAGTTGATACTTGATAGAGGGCACGGAGGGCCGAAGCGTCTCTCAACTATCAACTCCCCCACCATCAACTCCCCGCCCCGGACGACGGGCTTGCGGGCGTGGTCATGGTTGGACGACACGCGCTCCCCAGGGGGGATCAGAGTTCGAAATCTACCACCGTCACCTTTTCGATGAGGGGCAGAGCCCAGGCGACGAAGGCCTGATGATCCGGGTGGGATAGGTAGGCATCACGCGCGGCGGCATCCGCGAGCGTGAAGATGAAGGCGTGCGTGTGTCCGGCGGCCAGCCCTTCGGGGCTGTTGTTGGGTCCGGAAATGAAGTCTTCGACGCCCGGAATGCTCTCGGACAGGTCCAGCAACGCGCTAAAGATCTGATCGATCTGGTCCGGCGTGGTGTCGGCTTTGAACTGAACGAGTGCGATGTGTTTGACTTTGGCCATAAATGTTTCGTTTGCCCCGCGCTGGACGGAACCACCCCGCCGCTCCGGACGCTTTATTTCGGCGGAGTATGGGGACTGGCCGGGCCAAGTCAAACGCGCGTTCCAAGGTTTCTGCGCTTTCCTTTTTGGTCGGAACTGCCCCGTTGAAGCTCTTTGGAGGGGTAACGAGATTCGGATCGCGACCTCGAAAGGGCAGCAATCCTTGCCCAGACCATGCCAAGATCGGTGAATCATCCTGCGCCGCGCCGGAGTCTAGTTACTACATGTTCGCTCAATGCTTGTGTCGATCCCTGCGTCGGCTGGCGCCCGTTTTGGCGGCCGGGTTTCCGTGGTTCGCCGCCGCCCAGTCCGACTTTCAGGGCGCGACGCACATGGTGCCGTTCGAGGAGGACACGATCAGCTACAACAAGACACCTTCCACTGGACCCGTCGCGCGACTGCAAACGCGACTGGATCGTGGCGAGATCAAGCTCACCTTCGATCCCAAGACGGGTTGGCGCGACTCCTTGCTGGCGGCATTGAGCGTCTCGCCCAAGTCCCAGACGCTGGTCTTCTCCAAAACCTCGCTTCAGCGCGAGCGCATCGCCCCGCAGACGCCGCGTTCGGTTTTCTTTAACGACGAAGTTTACATCGGCTGGATTCCGGGTGCGCCGGTCATGGAGTTTAGCGAAGTGGACCCGAAGCTGGGCGGCGTCTTCTACACCCTGGAACAGACCGAATCGGACAAGCCCAAGTTCGTGCGGAACAACCAATGCCTGGAATGCCATGCCTCCGCGAAGACGATGGGCATTCCCGGGCATCTCATCCGATCTTTCAAGACGGACGAGCAGGGGATCATTGATCTCATCACCGGCGTCTCTGAAGTTAATCACCGCACACCGCTGGAAGACCGCTGGGGCGGCTGGTACGTCACCGGCACCCACGGCAAGGTGACGCATCGCGGCAACCTTTATGGCAAGACGGCTTTCCTGAAAGCCGAGGAAAAGCCCAACTATCTCGGCAACCTCACCAGCTTGAAACCACTGGTGGACCTCACCGACTACGCCAACCCGACCAGCGACATCGTTGCCTTGATGGTGTTGGAGCACGAGGCGCACATGCACAACTACCTCACGCGACTGCACTACGAGACGCAGATGTCGTTGTCCCGTTACCAGCATATCCGTTACCTCCGCAGCATGGCCGAGGGTTTCTTGAAGTACCTGCTGTTCATGGAGGAAACCCCGCTCAAGGCCAAGGTCAAGGGCACTTCAGGCTACGCTGATTACTTCGCCAGCCTTGGCCCAAAGGATCACCGGGGGCGCTCATTCCGGCAGTTCGATCTCGAATCGCGTCTGTTCAAATACCCGTGCAGCTTCCTCATTTACTCGGAGGCGTTTGACCTGCTTCCCAAGCCCATGCGCGAACACCTCCTCCAGCGGCTGCATGAAATTCTCACGGGCCAGGATACCTCGCCAGAATTCGCGGGCCTTTCAGCTGACCGACGCAAGGCCATCCTCGAAATCCTCCTCGATACAAAACCAAATCTGCCTGGCTACTGGCGAGGCGAAGCGCCGCGTGCGGAAGCGCCTGCGATTCCGGAAACGGTTCGATAACTGTGGTGCTGTCACGGCAGTAATCCAACCTCAACCGCACCAGAAAAAGGGCAGGGGAGTTTGTCCTTATTAGGCTATAAATTGCAGTTCAACCACGGATGGTCACGGATGCGCGGCGAATAGGCCATCGTTTCTTTCACCCCAGATCAGTGTTGATGCGCGATTTTGTCATTTCACCTGCTGAATCAAATTCTTGAAGTAACGGTGAGGGAAGCCGGTAAGCTCTATTAAGGTGCGGTCGGTGTGTCAAAGTTCGACTTTCTCGACGACTGCGGTGACCGCAAGGCTTCGGTCTGTGGAATCCTTGTGTTCCCATGGCCAGAGCACAGACTGTCTGGCAATCGCCGCGTTCATCGGCAGCACATGCCAACTCGGCAAGGCTAAGTCCATCCAAGTGTCTGGATGATCCGGCAGTTTGCGGACCTGCCAGAGGCGGAAATTTTAAGCACGGACACGGCCGAAAGAAACCGCTCGGTATGTTCGTCAGCCAACACCTTTTCAAGCTCGCTTGGTAGCGGAAGCCGTCGGGTGAAAAAGAAAAACAGGTTGGTACCGGCCAGAACCCTCATTGCCAGTCCTCCAAGACGGGGATTTGCAAGTCGCCATAGCGTGAGTGTCGGCGGGAGTTCAAAAGGGGATTGCTGCGCGAGTTCAAAATGGG
>RFSE01000100.1 GCA_009924135.1 Pseudomonadota bacterium
CGCCCCGCTCCATGAACCGAGCTTCTGTCAGGATAATTGGGAGAAACTGTTCGTTGGTTCAAATCGGGGATTCGACCAGAGTATTCCAGTAGTTGGTATAAGCCCGAACGCCGAAGTCGAGAGGGCCATCCATCGTAGCGCAGACTTGCAGTCTGCTGTTTCGCCGGCTTGTAGCCGGCCGGCCGTCCTGCGCACCGAGCGGCCAAGAAAAGTGCGTGGCGTCAGCGGGTTGCAAACCTGCGCCACCCGCTTCGGGTGGCCGCGCCGTTTCGGAGTTCGGGATAAGTTCACTTCGCCGCCGTCGGTGCCGGGGCGTCGGCGTAGGTGTCGATTTCCAGATACACGTTGGGCTGGTCAGGCAGTTGCACGCGGACGGTCCAGCCGTCGTCCACGCTGCGGTCGGGGACGACGCGCAGGGCGAAGCCGTGGAACTTTGCGTCGCCATTGACAAGGGCACGCACGTGACGCGTCACATCGAGCTTGAACTCGCGCGCGGGATTCCACGACGACGCATCGGCGGGCATGGCGGCAAGAGTCGCGGTGCTGACCACGTCGCCAAGCTGGCTGAAGTCGAACGCAGCGCCGGGTGCGATGGGCGTGCGCAACGCCGTGACGCCGAGCTTGGTAGGGGCCTTGTCGTGCGTCCGGGTGGCGGGGAAGACCAGCCGGGCGGCGGCGAGTTCCTTGAGCGGAGGCAGGCCCTTCAACTCGCCGCTGATGAGCAGCGCGGCGGGATCCACTTTTTCCTGCGGCGTCTTGGGCCAGCGGAGGAGATTGCCGCCGGCGGGTTCACCGGATTTGGTCACGAGCCGGGTCGGGCCGAGGGGAATGCGTTTGCTCTGAAGCGGACGCACGACGCGGGCCGGAGGCGGCTGCGTGCCAACGAGGAACGGGTTCGGCAGCGTCTTCAATTCGTCGCCGGGTTGGGAGCGTGGCGGGTGGGCGTCCGTGGGGAGTGGGAGCGGTTGCTGACCGGGCCCGAGCAGTTCGCGGCGCACGAAAACCATGCGCGGATAGACGGGGTGCTGGCCCTTGGGCGTGGGCACGTCGAGGTCGAACTTCGCCGGCAGGTCACGCGCAGTGAAGGTCTTTTGCACCACGGTCGGCGTGGTGTCCCAGCTCGCGTCGTGGGCGCGGGCGATCTCCTTGCCTTCGAGGCAGAGCTGTTCGTAGCTCTTGCGGCGCGCCCCGGGCCGGTACGCATACGTCACGACCAGGCGGTTGTCCCAGAGCGCTGCGGCGTCCGCCACGGCGACGTTGATCTCGTTGTGGCCGGGTGACAGGTACGGCAGGGCGAAGGGGTTGTTCTGCACCACGGCAGCGATGCGCAACTGCTTCAGCGTGCGGAACGTCAGCCGCACGCGCGCGGCAACCTGCCCGTTGACGGCCACGCCGAAGTTGGCCGGATTCGCGGCCTTCCAGGACCGGCCGCCATCGAGGCTGACTTCAAACAGCTCCACACTGTCGGCGGCGGCACTGGCCTGCGTGAGGACGTAGGGCGACTGGAGTACCAGGCTCACGCGGCCCGGCTGTGCGGGGTCCGCCGCGACGAGCGCGCCACCGGCGACCTTCGTGTTCTCCACCGTGGCAAAGGAGCGGAGACACGCGGCGCTGCTGAAGTCTGGCGCGAAGACGAGTTCGCCGCTGGCGTAGCTCTCGCAATTCCAGTCGTCCGACAAATACGGCTCGGCGATGGGGCCCTTTTCCGGCGAGTTGCGGATCTCCTTGTCGCCGCAGGTGTGGCACGGCGGTGTCTTGGAGCCGGGCCAGTACCATGCGTCGGCGCGTTTGTCCCACGAGCTGGTCAGCGCAAAGCCCGGCGCGAGGTTGATGTCGGCGGAGTATTTTCCGTTCGCGTGGTTGATGCCCGCCCAGCCGTCCGGCGAACCGGCCCGGTTGCGCGCCTTCACGCCGGCGACCACATCGGCCAGCCCATCACCACAGGTGAGGAAGGCCGGGGCCTGCCAGTTCGCCTTGTCGCCGCGCAGGTCAAACTCGTTGCCCCGGGCGTAGGCGACCTTGCGCGCGGGATCGAGGACGAAGGCGTCCAGCACGAGTTCGCGCGGGTTCGCGGCCAGGTCGTCCTGGCCGGCGACGGTCCGGGTCCCGGGACGATTCGGGTCCGGCATCCACGCGTAGAACTTCAGGAACACGTCGAAATAATGCCAACGCCCGTCGTATTGCGCCTCGACGGTCGTGTGGCCCGGCCAGCCGACGAAGCGCCAGTTCCAGCCCAGCTCGCGCCAGAGCGCGGACTGCTCGGCGTGCAGACCGCCACAGAGACTCCAGCCGTAGGTGTTGATCTCCTTCAAGACCGGCACGCCGCCCGGCTCCGTGGGATACGCCCGGTGATAATGCGAGAGCCGCATGAAGTTATAGATCGCGATGGCCTTTTCATCGTTCGTCTTGCAGCCGCGCGTGACCGTCTCGACGATGCGTTTGAGCGAGGAGCAGTCCGGGGCCTTGTCCGGCAGGACTGAGACGCCGCGCACCAGCGCCGGGACGGGCTCGTCGAAGGCGAACACGGGCCCCGAAAGAACCGGGCAAAGGGAGGCCAGCAACAGCGGGTAGGGGTGGCGGAATCGCTTCATGATGAGGCAACGAATCTAGCCACAGCTTCGGACTCCTGCGAACAAAAACCTCGGGACGCGCGTGTGACGGGCGCATCTTGTCACTGCCCCTGAGCGCGGCTGTGTCCCGCTCGGCGCGGGATCAGCCGCAGCAACGTCAGAGTTCCGAAGGCGGCGGAACACCTCAACGCCTCCTGCCCAGCGCAGCCGCTGCGGCTGGTCTCCGCGACACAGCCGCGCTCCCGAAGATTTCGTTCCTCGGGGGTAGCGTCGAGATGTGCCCGCGGGTGATGGCATCCGCGTACGGATGAATTTTGAGTGACAGCCACCACTGAGGTTGGTAGCAAGACCGAGGCTCAAATAGGTCTCCCATTTTATGCGTACACTTCGTCCCTTCCTTTCCTGTCTGATGCTCGCACTTGGGGCCGGTCTCCTCATCAGCCTGCCCCAGCCCGTCCCTGCGGCCAGTGCGACCGTGCTGCGGACGAACGTCTATCACCAGATCACTTCGCTGCTGGCGGACCCCACGACGTTCAGCGGCGCGGTGGACGCTTACGGCAACAACTACGGCAAGAAGCTGAGCGCCGACGGCAGCAAGCTGGTATTTCTCAGACCGGGCCGGGGTGGCACCAACTTCCTTTACACGATCAACTATGATGGCACGGGGATGTCGCTGATCGACACGTTCACGGATGGCAGCACGTTGGTGGACATCAGCGCGAACGGCGCAAAGGTGCTTCGCTATGGCGGTGTCGGCGGGGTCATCCAAGTCATGAATTCGGATGGCGGCAACCCGCAGAAAACCGTGATCAATGGTGGGTTCGTCTCCTGTCACCTTTCCGCTGATGGCAGCAAGGTGTTCTTCGCGGTCGATCGCGGCTTCGCCGTGTCCCCGTCCAACACCATTTACGAGCCGGGCATCTATGTGATCAACGCCGACGGCACCGGCTTCCGCCAGATTACCGGCGCAGCCGCGCTGGCGGCTTACGCAGGCGTTACGGTCAACCAACTGATCCCTAACGGCGTCATGGGCTATTGGAATAACAGCACTCCTAACTACTGGGATGTCTCTGCGGATGGCTCCAAGCTGGTATTTTTTCTGCTCAACCCCACTCCAACCTCCTCCTGGCGGGTGACCGGCATGAACACAGATGGCACGGGTTTGCATGACTTTCCGTTTCCAGCCTATCCGCAAAATGGATATTTCGGTTTTTATTCCGTCGGCCTCAGCGGCGATGGCAGCAAGGTCTTCTACTACCTCAAGCAGGCTGACTCGGCGGAAGAACTGGTGGTTTACCAATGGGATGGCACCGGTCGTCGGGTGTTGTATCAGCATGCTTACGGTGCCGCCGGCTCCATTGCAGTGGGATACTGCCCCATCAGCCTGAGTCACGACGGTTCCAAGCTGCTCTTTGGGGACTCAGGGTACCTCTTCAACACCGATGGTAGTGGCATTCAGTCGCTGGACTTTTTCAGCAGCAATCCCGGCGGATTCGCCCTGCCCTCCGGCACGGAGGGTAATCCGCTGACCGCCGCCAACATGAACCGCGACGCCACTCGGTTCGCCTTCTTGAACTACGCCGGCACCGCCCGCTACGCCTACCAGATCGTTACCCTGACGCCGAATCCGGCTTCCCTCGGCAATGCCCCGGCCTTGAGTAATCCCTACGCCAACCCACCTTATTGGATTAATACCGGTGCCCCGACTCCCGTTGGAGTGACCGTCACTCCAACCAACGGGGTGAAGGCGGCGGCGGTTGTGTCGCTGCGTAATGGCATTCTGGACCGGATGCTGGGTGTCGGCCTGCACGATGACGGCGCAAGCGGCGATCCCACGGCCAGAGACGGGGTTTATGCGGATCTCGATGGCTACCACGGGAACTCCATCTACCTCAACAACCCGGCCACTGATCAAGGGCCAAGGGTGCTTCGTTTCGTGACTGAAGCCACCGGCCAGGATGGGATGATTCATGCCACCGCGATTGATGCCGCACCGTTCTTCTTCCTTACGAACGCTCCGGCGGGCCCGGCCCCGACGGTTTCGGCTGTCAGTCCGGTCAGCGCCGCGCCGGGCACGCAGGTCACGCTGACAGGAACGGGCTTCGATCCCGTGGCCGCCAACAACTTTGTGCTGTTCGGCAACCAGATGGTCCAGGTCGTGAGCGTCAATCCGTCCGGTACGCAGTTGACGGTGATCCTCCCGGCCAACACCCCGCCGGGCACGATGCCGGTCGTCGTGGGCAGTCTCGGCCAGGTCAGTGGCACGGCCTTTGCCACGGTCACCCCGGCAGGCTCAGCCGGTCCGGCGAACGCCGGATTTACCCTGCGGACGAACGTCTATCACCAGATCACGTCGTTGCTGTCGGACCCCACGACGTTCGCCAGCGCAGTAATCTCTTACGGCTACAATTACGGCAAAAAGCTGAGTGCGGACGGCAGCAAGCTGGCCTTTGTGCGGCCGGGCTATTACGGCACTAACTTCCTTTACACCATCAACTACGATGGCACGGGGATGACGTTGATTGAGACGTTCACCGACGGCAGTGTCAATGTGGACATTAGTGCCAATGGTTCCAAGGTGCTGCGCTATGGCGGCAGCGTGATTCAGGTCATAAACGCGGACGGTAGCAACCCTCAGAAAATCATCATCAACGGCGGATCCATCTCCTGTCATCTTTCCGCCGACGGCAGCAAGGTGTTCGTCGCGGTGGATCGTGGTTTTTCGTTGCCTCCGTCCAACACTAATTACGAACCGGGCATATACGTCGTCAATGCCGATGGCTCCGGCTTCCGCCAGATCACCGGCGCAGCCGCGCTGGCGGCTTACGCCGGCACCACTGTCAACCAACTGATCCCCAACGGCGTCATGGGTTATTGGAATACGAGCGAACCCAACTACTGGCAGGTTTCAGCCGACGGCTCGAAGGTGGTGTTCTTTTTGCTGAATCCCACCCCGAGCTACTTTTGGCGGGTGATCGGCATGAACACGGATGGTACGGGCCTGCATGAGTTTCAGTTGCCAGCTGCGCCGCACAATGGCGTTTTCACCGTTTTTTCCGTCGGACTCAGCGGGGATGGCAGCAAGGTCTTTTCCTATCTTCAACAGGCTGACGGAGCAAAAGAGCTGGCGGTTCATAATTGGGATGCCACCGGGCACCGGGTGCTTTACCAGCACGCTTACAGTGCCTTCGGCTTCATCACGGTGGGATACAGCCCCATCATGCTGAGTCACGACGGCTCGAAGCTGCTCTTTGGCGATTCAGGCTATCTCTTCAATACTGATGGCAGTGGCATCCAGTCGCTGGACTTTTTCAGCAGTAATCCCGGCGGATTTGCCCTGCCCTCCGGCACGGAGGGCAATCCGCTGCCCCTTGCCAACATGAACAGCAATGCCACGCGGTTTGCCTTCTTGAACTATGCCGGCACCGCCCGGTACGCCAACCAAATCGTCACTCTGACACCCAATCCCCCCACGCTCGGCTACGCCCCGGCTTTAAGTAATCCCTACGCAAACCCGCCTTACTGGGTTCATCGCGGTGCCCCAACTCCTGTCGGAGTAACGGTCACACCGACGAACGGTGTGAGGGCCGCGGCGGCCGTGTCGCTGCGCAACGGAATTCTAGACCGCATCCTCGGTGTCGGCCTTCACGATGACGGCGTGAACGGCGATCCTACGGCCAGAGACGGGGTTTATGCGGATCTCGATGGCTACCACGGGAACTCCATTAACCTCAACAACCCGGCCACTGATCAAGGACCAAGGGTGCTACGCTTCGTCGCCGAAACCACCGGCCCGGACGGGATGATTCACGCCACCACCGTTGATGCCGCGCCTTTCTTCTTCCTCACCAACGCCCCCGTCGGACCCGCCCCGACGATCATTACCGTCAACCCGCCCAACGCCGGCCCCGGCACGCCGGTCACGCTGACGGGGACGGGCTTCGATCCTTACGCACCCAATAACATCATCAAATTCGGCAACCAGATTCTGACGGTGCTGGGAGCCAGCTCGGACGGCACTCAGTTGACCGTAATCCTGCCGGCCAACACGTCGCCGGGCACGGTGCCACTCACCGTTGGCAGCCTGGGTCAGTTCAGCGGTCCGGCGAATTTCACGGTCATAGATCCCTTCGCTGCCTCGCTGACGCTGCAAATGGTGGCGGGACTGCAAATCCTCGGGAACATCGGGAGCAACTACCGGATCGACTACCTCACGGACGTACGGAACACGAACAGTTGGTCGCCGCTGTATACCAACGTCCTGCCTTCCAGCCCCTACTTCTGGGTGGACGTCACCTCCACGAACCAGCCGCGCCGCATTTACCGAGCGGTGCATGTGCCGTAAACGCAGGCTGGGCGGGGTGTCCTCACCATGAACCGGAGCGCCGAGCATTGCTCGGCTGGCGCGCTGGGACAGACGCGCCCTACCTGCATCGGCGGCTAGCCCATCACCTCGGCGAGCTTCACCAGCCGGCTTTTCTCCGTGAGCGACTTCGCGGCGGCGTGGACGATGGCGGTGACTTCGAGGATTTCCTGGTGCGGCACGGGTTCCTTCCGCGTGCGGACCATCTCACGGAACGTCGCGGCCATGCGGAACATCTGATAGTGATAGCCGTAGTCGAAGCTGCCCTCGATGGAGGGAGTGAAGGTGTGGAGCTTCTTCTTGAAGTAGAGGTCCGTGCGGTCGTACTCGAACTTCTCGTAGGGTTGGCCGAACCACACATGGCAGGGGTAGCGGTCCGCGTAGGTGATCATGCCGTGGATCGTGTCCTTGTATTCGTAGAGGCTCACGGCTTCGACCCCGGCACCCATGAGCGTAACGACCGCCCAGACGGGATGCTGTCCGTAGATCATCCAGCCCGGCAGGCTCGACCGGCTGAAGAGGCGCGCGGAGACGTGTTCCAACTGGCCGAACTCGCCGGAGTCACGCATCCGCAGGGCGGCCTCCATGCCATACTCGTAACGCCAGCAGCTCGATGACATGAGCGGGGCGTTGTGCTTCCGCGCGAACTCCAGAATCTTGCGCGTCCCGGCCACGTCGCCGCCGATGGGCTTATCGCAAAACGTCGGCAGGCCCTTCGCGAGCCCAGGAGCCACCAAGTCGAAGTGATCCTCGCCGAGCCCCGAGGCATCGCCCATCCAGATGGCATCCACTTCCTTCACCATTTCGTCCAGCGAGCGCGCCACCTGCACGCCGGGGAAGACTTCCGTGAACGGCACGACCACCGCCGGATCGGCATCGTAGTAATGGGTGATGCGCGTGTCCGGAAACGGGAGCGTGTCGAAGTTGAACTTGGGATTGCGCAGCACGTTGCTGAACAACTTGTGCCCGTAGGGGTAATGCTTCTTGAGCGCGTCGAGATCGCAGACCGGATGCAACCCCTGGGCGAAGTGCCAGATGTGACCATTGCGCGGCTGCGGCTTGCCCTTGATCGCGGCGGAGACCACGCCGATGCGCAGGGGCTTGGCCGGAGCCTCGGCCGCCCTGAGCAAGCCCGCGCCGGTGAGCGCCAGCGCGCCCATGGCAGCGGTGGATTTCAACATAGTGCGGCGGGAGAAGGAGGCGGAATTAGTCATGACAACAATAGCAATTGTGGGTTGTGTGTGAGGAGCCTGCCCCATCGAGCCGAATGACTGCGAACAAAAATCATAACGGCGGGAGGAAGTCCTGGCCATCCGTGGACTGCTCGCATGAAAACAGCCAGGAAAACCGGGCTTGCTGTCATTCCGGCTAGCGCACGTGCGCATGCAGGGGCTTGTAGGGCTGGCTCAGCGCGGCTAACCTCTTTCCATGAGCACGCTTGCGGAGATTGAGAACGCCGCCGACACCCTGCCGGCCGAGCAGCAGCAGGAGTTGCTGCTGTTTCTCGCGACTCGGTTGCACGCTGCCAGCGGGGCGCTGCCCCCGCCGCGCGACATTCCACGTGAGCAGTTGGACCGGTGGATTGCAGAGGATGAGGCCGGGCTCCAGCGCTTCCTCGCGGGAGCATGAAGCTGTTTCTGGACACCAGCGTGCTGCTGGCCGCCTGCGGGTCGGCCCACGGGTCGTCAAACGCCCTCTTCGGTTACGCGGCCCCCCAACGGCTGGGTGTTGATGACCAGCCCGTGGGGGTGACCGAAGTCGTCCGAAATCTCCGGAAGTTTCCTCCTGCGGCGACGCACGAGTGGTTGCGCTTCCGCCCGCAGCTCACACTGGTGGATGACGTGCTGAGCATCAACCGGGTGGTCGTCTTCCCTGTTAGCAAGGATCGCCCGGTCTTGCTGACCGCGCTGGCAAATTCGCAAGTCTTGTTGACCTTGGATCGGGATGATTTCGCTGGTTTTCTTGGCAGCCACTTCTACGGCTTGCCTTTGATGTTGCCGTCAGAATTCCTCGCGGTTGAACGGAGTGCGGGCAGATTAGCGCCAGCGGCAAATGCGTAAGCTGCGCATCTCCACCGACCCGGGAATCCCTACCCCATCACCTCGGCCAGCTTCACCAGCCGGCTTTTCTCGGTGAGTGACTTCGCGGCGGCCTGGACGATGGCGGTGACTTCGAGGATTTCCTGGTGCGGCACCGGCTCCTTGCCCGTGAGCACCATTTCGCGAAAGGTCGCGGCCATCCGGAACATCTCGTAGTTGTGGCCGTAGTCGAAGCTGCCTTCGATGGACGGCGTGAAGGAATAGACCTTCTTTTTGAAGTGGGTCGTGACGCGGTTGTACTCGAACTTCTCGAACGGTTCGCCATACCACACATGCGCCGGGAAACGGTCCGGCCAGGTGATCAGCGCGTGGCAGGTGTCCTGATGCTCGTACATGCTCACCGCATCCACGCCCGCGCCCATGAGCGTCATCACGGACCACACCGGGTGCTGGCCGTAGATCATCCACGAATCGAGCCGGTAGCGGCTGTGCAGCGTGGCCGTGATGAACTCGATGGGGCCGAACTCGCCGGTATCCCGCATCCGCAGTGCGGCCTCCATGCCGAACTGATGACGGAAGAGGCTCGACGACATGAGCGGGGCCTTGTGCTTCCGGGCGAACTCCAGAATTTTCCGCGTGCCCGGCGCATCGCCGCCGATGGGCTTGTCGCAAAACGTCGGCAGGCCCTTCGCCAAGCCGGGCGCGATGAGGTCGAAGTGATCCTCACCGTAGCCCGAGGCGTCACCCAACCAGATCGCGTCCACCTCCTTGGCCATCTCCTCCAGCGAACGCGCGACCTGCACGCCGGGGAACACCTCGGTGTAAGGCGCAGCCACCTTCGGGTCGGCATCGTAATAGTGCGTGATGCGCGTGTCGGCAAACGGCAGCACCCCGCCGAAGGTGACCTGGGGATTGCGGTAATACTTCTGAAAGCTCTCGTAGGCCTGCGGCCAGTGCTTCTTCATCGCCACGAAGTCGAACTCCGGGTGCAGGTACTGGCAGAAGGACCACGTGTGGCCGTTGCGGGTCTGCGGCTTGCCCTTGATCGCGGCGGAAATCACGCCAATGCGGAGCGGTTTCTTCGCCGGCTCGGCGGCGGGCAGCGCGCCGGCACCGGTCAGGGCCAGGGCACCGAGAGCCGCAGTGGATTTCAAAGTGTCGCGGCGGGAGAGGTGGGAGGTGTCAGACATAGGTTTGAATTTACGGTTTCTTCCCCGCCCACGCCGCGCGCACGGCGCGCTCCCATTCGTCCGCCAGGATTTGGTGGCCCGAGTAGGTGGGGTGGACACTGTCCCAGATCCAGTGCAGCGCGGGCGCACGCTCCGTCGCCCGGTCAAGCGCGACTTGGAAATGCACCAACACCGCACCGTGCTTTTGGGCCAGTCGCGCGACGATCTCCTGCCGCTTCACGATGTCCGCGTTGGGCGAACCGTGCTGCGGCGTGGTGGCGGTGTGGTTGACGACGAAGGGCTCGCACAGGACGAGCTTCAGGTTGGGATTCGCAGCCTTCGCCTCCGTGAGGAGCTTGTCGTAAACCTGCTCGTATTGCTCGAAGGGCACGCCGCGCCCCTTGTCGTTGACACCGATGAGGATGCTCAGCACGTCGGGCTTGAGATCAAGCGTGTCCTTCTGCCAGCGCTTCTCGAGGTCGAGCACCGTGTTGCCGCTGACGCCCCGGTTGAAGAATTCGAGTTTCGCCTCGGGGAACGCCGCACCGTGCTTGGCCGCGATGATGAAAGCGTAGCCGTGGCCGAGGATGTGGTTCGGGTCCAGGCTGCGCCCGCGGTTGCCATCAGTGATGCTGTCGCCCTGAAAGAGAATGCGGGCGTTCGGCGCGAAAAGCGGCGGTTCGGCGGCACGAAGCGTGAAGGTGGTGAATGCCAGACCTGCGGCGAGTGCGAAGAATTGCGTGCGGTTCATCAGTGTGTCGGCAGGAGTGTGCTGGTTCGGACAGGGTTTGACCATCACTCGATGATCAACAGGTCAATTTCCGCCAGCTTGGGCACCCGCACGGTGCCGTTTTCCAGCGAGAGCGGGCCGTGCACCAGCGAGCGCACCGACTTGATTGCGCCCAAGCCCGACAAGGCCACGCGTAGATCAGTCACGGCTTGCAAGCCGCCTTTGCCGGTGGTCTCCGGAGTGCGCTGGTAGGCCCAATTCATCAGTGTCACTGAGCGTTTGCCGTCCTTGACCAGTGCGGCACTTTCGACGAGCGCCTCCGACGGCGGTGCGGGCCGGGCCACGTTGCGCGCCAGGGCCGGGGCGGTGATGAGCGCCCGCACGACCGGGCTGAAATCCTCGCGCATCGCGAAGTCCGCGCGCCGCACCTTCGCCGAATAGGTCAGGCCGGACCACAAGCCCGCCACGGTGGCGTCGCCTTTGCCGAAGCGGTTCCGGGTGACCGCTGGCTTGCCATCGGCGAACCGCGCCAGCACCTCGGCCCCGGCCGGCGTGAGCGGCTCGCGTCCGATGCCGGCCGGAAAAGTTGCGCCCTCCCAAGTCAACGCGGCTCCGGCGGGGGAGTTGGTTTCGGCCAGCGGCTTGAAGTCCGTGGCGCGGTAAGGTTCCACCGTGCCCCACGTCTCCAGTTTGCGCTCGCCCAGGCCGAGGACGTCTGCGAATGCCGTCGCCGGTTGATTCGCCTCGTCGCGGCTGAGGCCGAGTGCGTCCGTCCAGAGCGAGCCGCCGGCTCGCACCCATTCCTTCACCTGCGCCGCGGCATCGCGGCGCAAATGCGGACCGGGAATGTAGACGGCCTTGTAACGGCCCAGCTTGCCCTCGGCGAGCTGCTGTTCGCTGAGGATGTCCACTGGGATATGCGCGTGGGCAAGGGCAAGATAAACCCACTTGGCATTCTCGAAGGCTGCACCGTTCAAACCACCAGACCGGCCCCAAATCTCCGAGGCGCGCGGCGTGACCAAGGCAACCTCCGCCTCCACCAGCGGCCGCGCCCCAAACAGCCAGTCCTCCGCGCGGCCCAGGAAACGTGCCGCGCCCGCCACGCGTTCGAGCAGCTCGGGTGATTGCGAGAAGCTGTCGCCCTTCGAATAGTCGGGGCCGTAGGTGTACCACTCGATGACCCGCACGCCGCGCGTCACGACCGAGAGCATCCGTTGTTCCGGCGCGCCCCGGTGCGGTTTGACGAGACAGCCCATCGGCATCTGATGCCGTGCCGCGATGCCGCGCCCGGTGTCCGCCAGATACGACTCCCACTGCCACGCGCGCGGGTCGCGGTTGGACGTCTCCCAGACGAAGGCCGTGTTCGCGTCATGATCGTAGAACTCATGCCAGTCCAGGCTCGAACCACTCCAACTCGGCGTGGGGCCTTGCATGGCGTAGAGCGAGATGCCCGCCGCCTTGAACTGCTGGGCGCGGGCGGGAAACACCTGCGCCGTGGCGTGCGTCATGAAGCGCGCGGTGTAGTAGCTGCGCAGCGAATCGGCCGCCGTCTCCGGTGGTGCGGGCGGTGTGGCCTTCCGCGCTTTGCCTTTCGCGCCGGGAGCGACCTCGGCAGGAGCGCCCCAAAGGTCGAATGGCTTCACCTCGTCCCAGCCGAACTTGCCAAAGTCAGCCGGCGAAAGCTTCTGCGTTCGGAGGTAATCACGGAATTTCTCCGCGCACCGGTCACACCGGGCGATGTGTTCCTTCGCAAAGACGCCAATCTCGTCCACCCAGAGCGCCCACGATTCCTGCGCGCCCACGGCCTTGTGCTCGGCGATGGCCTTCACCGCGCTCTCCTGCATCAGCGGCACCAGCGCCGGGTCAAACGGGCAGCCGTCCTCTGGCAGTTTCCCGCCCTTTTGGAGCAGGTTGATCGGGCTGCCCGAGCCGGGACCACCCCAGTAAACCTGCCGGAAGTCCTTGCCGAAACCGGCCGCGTCGGCGAGCCGCAGCGAACCGACAAAACTGTTCACACCGAGCATGCGCAGAGTGCGGCATTCATCCATCAGGATGGCGGGGTTGCAGTGCCGCACCCCATAGCCGGCCGGGCCGCCCAGGCCCGTCACGCCAAACTGTCCGTAGCCGCCCAGGTGGCCGATCAACGCGAACTGTTTCGGCATCGGGGCCGGTTCCGTGAAATGCTTCTCCAGCCGCTCGCGACGCAGCCGGGCATGGGTCGAAAGTCCGTTTAACTGCGCGATGAATTCCGGCGTGACCTTCGCTCCCAAAGCGTGCCCCGGGAAAGCGACACCGACGGTTGCGCCTTTGGGTGAAGGCTCGACGAAGTGATGGAAGACCTTGCCCCCTTCGGCGAACTCGAACTCGACATCGACGGACTCCAACGGCAGCGCCTGTGCTTTGGCTTTGGCGGTTGCGGGTGGCGCGGCCTCAACGACGATGGACGGGAAATCCCAGCCGCGGCTGTTGGCACACAGTGAACCCAACGGCAGCCAGCCGCTCCATTGCGCGCGCGGTAGATTTGATTCCAGATTCTCTGCGAGGAACGGCCCGCGCGTGACGGTCCCACCGAGGCCTTCACCGCCACGCCGCCAGTGGATGCGCACCAGCTCCGGTTCGGGTACCGACCGGATAACCCGCACGCGCACGGCCATCTTGGCGATGGCGGCGGAGCCTTTGCCTCGGGCATCGGATTTGTCCACCTGTTCCTGCGCGGAAGCAGTCAGGCACAACCAGAAGCCGGTGAGCGCTGGGACAAAGGCGAGGAAAGCGGTTCGGTTCATTACAGGTGCTGCGGGGGTTAGATCAATTTCGTGTCCGGATATTCCAAGAATGAAGCCAACTGCGCGACCAATGTCTGCTGCCCAATCACCGTTGATGCAGAAAGCCTGGCATGTTCGAGGGCCATTCCCAAGCTATGGCGGGACATTATGAAGTCGCTCCCGCGCGAGAAATTGTTGCAGCGCGTCTGGATTGATCCGGCGCGCTGTGGCGGCAAGCCGTGCGTTCGCGGACATCGCATCTGGGTTTCGTTGATTCTCGACCTGCTTGCCTCCGGCAGCTCGTTCGCGGAAATCCTCGAAGCGTATCCAGGCCTGGAGGCGGCGGATCTGCTGGCCTGCATTGCTTATGGTTCGGAAATGTCCCGCGAGCGACATGTGGATATTCCGCTCGAAGCCCACGCGTGAAGCTCAAGCTGGATGAGAACCTTAACGAGCGCGGGCGGGCACTGCTGGCTGCCGCCGGCCATGATGTCTCAACCGTCCCGTTGCAAGGTTTGCAGGCAGAGACAGACGAGGTGGTGATCCAAGCCTGCCGTGAAGAAGGCCGGGCGCTGGTGACCCTTGATTTGGATTTCGCCAATCCACGGCAATGCTGTGGCGAGGTTGACCGGCTGGCAAGCCTCCGCGCGAGAGGGACCAGATGGTTGCGCGCGCAGTCCGGAATGACCGCAGCACGTGCCTGCCCGAGACCGAGCTGACGTACATCTGGTCAGCGAGAGTCAGGGTGCTCCATCGCCTGCCGGAATCACCTGCAGTTCCTGAAAGGACGCGTTTTCCCGGTTGGCATCCGTAACCGGACTGACCGCCCAGACCAGCCAGCGGAAACGGCCCAGCGGCCGGCCCTCGCTGCGGCGGATGCTGGTGGCTTCCTGCGAACTCGGGGTTCCCCGGCGGGTATCGACCGAAATGAGCGGCGTGAACGACTTTTCATCGGTGACGTTCCAGCCGGGATCGGTTGTGGCCTGGCTTCCATAGAGGACAAAGTTCTGCCGGGCACGGTGGGAGCCGACCGAGAAGCTGTTGATCCGGGCGATGCTTTTCACGGCCGCCAAGTCGAGTTTGTAGAAACCATTTTCAACGCCGTTGCCAAAGACCGGGCCGTAGCCCTTGGCGATCTTGCCATCGACGAGGGATTCAATGGGATCGTTGTGCGTCGGGGCTCCGCCAGCCGAAGCCTTTGCGGCCAGGGTTGCGCCAGCCGGAACGAGGGTGACCGTTTTGAAGTCACCTGCGTCCGGTGCTTCGACGACGAGATACGAATAGTCGGTCATGCCGACGGTGAGGGGTTGCTGCTTGCGGATAATCGCAAGTGAGAGTTTCTGGCCCGCAGCCAGGTCGCGAATCCGATACAGGCTTTCCAGGTTCCGTACGTCCTTGCCGTTGGCACCAATGATCACGTCCTCGCTCTGGAGTCCGGCCTGGGACGCCTCGCTGCCGGGGGCAACTTTCACGAGCAGGACTCCGAATTCGCCGGGTAACCCATAAGCCGAGCGGTCGCCCAAGCCGGAGATGTCGCGGACCAACGCCTGGCCGAAACAGGACACCTTCGGGAGGGCGGGGGCCTTCGGTCCGGAGCTGGTGGCTGGCTTGGTCGGGGAAAATTCCGGGGTGCGGGCGAGGGCTTTTAACTCCGGCTTTTGCACGCCAAACTGGTCCATCGGAAAGTTTACAAAGCCCAGCTTCAGGGCGGGTGAACCCTCCTTGACGCGGAAGTCGCCGTGAGGGGCGTCGATGAACAATGCATCGGCCACAATCGAGTGTTCGTCCCGTTTGGATTGCCCGGCGAGCTTCGTGGCGGGTTCCGGCTTCGCCATGCCCTCGCGATGGACGAGATTGTAGTCCATTTCCTGGCCCCACGGCGTGGCAGGCATGCCGCCGGCCGGCAGGTAGTGATCGGTCCACATGAGGTTGCGACGGACGACATCGCCGCTGTGCTTGTACCAGACATGGGGATGAAACCCGTTGTTGGCCATGACGTTGTTTTCCACCACGCGGTGAAAGCCTTCGCGGTTCTTCAGGCCGCCGTTGAGGAAAATATTGTTGTAGATGTGATAGTTGCTGGAGCCGTCGTCGAGGTCGACATCCCAGCCGTGGTCGCAGCGCCAGCGGTTGTTGCGGAGGATCGTCGTTTTCACCGCGTCCAGCAGCACGACCGCCTGGTTCATCACCCAGGACCGGTCATTGTTCAGGTCCAGCCCGGCCAGCCCCCAGAAACGGTCACGCCCCCAGGAGTTGAACGAACCGTGATCGCCGGTTTCCTTCACGGTGTCGAAGATGTCGCAGAACTCGATGACGTGTCCGCCCCAGCAGCCGTCGCCGATGTTGATGCCGGCCCGGGGCACGTCGTAGAGGGAGCAATGCCGGACGGTGATGCCCTGCGACAGTTCAATTTGCACGGGCGCAGTTTGCTTTTCCACCCGGCCTGACAGGTAGATGAGGCAATTGTCCACCAGGCAGTCCGCCGGGTAGTTGGGCGACTTGGGGCCGGGAGTGCGGTCGAGATTGGCGAGCGACTGCGAACGATCCTTCCAATCGCGCGGGACACGGGCCGCCTCGCGATCACCGACAAACGCCACGCCGTTGGCGCCGGCCCGGGCAATGTGGCAGTCCCGGACCGTGACGCGGCGGTTGTAGTTGTTCACGAACACGGCGTTGCCGCCGACTTGATCAATGAAGCAATCTTCCACCGAGCAGTCTTCCGTGCCGTTGAGGAAAAGCGCGCCCCCGCGATAGGTGGTCCAATCGCTGCGGACCAGCGGCTCCTTGTTTTCCATGAACGTGCGGGCAGCGTGCCGAAAGGTCAGTCGCCGGAACTGGACAAACCGCACTGGGGCCTGCTCGGTTCCGCGCAGCTCGACCAAGTGGCGCAAACGAACCGCCTCGATGGTGGCCGTGGCCAGGTCCAAGCCTGCGGGCGGATAGAAATAGAGGAGGCTGTTCCGGGCATCCAGGAACCATTCGCCCGGCGCATCCAGTTCCTCGAAAATGTTCTCCACGAACCGGTGGGCGTGCATGCCCGCCGGCCGGTTGTTCTGCCAGCCGCCTTCGTAGGTGACCTGATTGTCTGCGCCCTTGCCCGTGATGACGTAGTGCATGCCGCCCCACTCGGCGGAATGGAGGGCATGGATGAAGCCTCCGGCCGGGTCTTTCCATCGGGCCGCCCGCTCGGGGCTGAAGGCGTCCTTCGCCCAGCCGTTGAAGTGGCGTACGGTGGGGTCAAAGTTCGGATACCGCGCCATCGGCTGGCGGTCGCCGTTCACGAACAGTTGATCCGTGGCAAACCCCGTCGGCACCTTGGCCTTCAGAATGCCGTTTTGGTGAGGTTCCCACCGGAGGCCGGTCAAGGGAATGCCGCCGCTGATGACCGGCTTCTCCTGCTGATGGGCCTGATAGATGACCGGGGCGGATTTGGTTCCCGAATCCTCGGCTGCAATCACCAGCGTCTCCGGCAGGTAGTAAGTTCCTGTGCGAACCGAAACCGTGACGGCTTCCCGTCCCCCGATGGTCCGCGCGGCGCGTTGAGCGCGTTGCAACGTCGCAAAGGGTTTCGCCAGCGTGCCGGGGTTCGCATCGTCTCCGTTGCGGGCCACGAAAAAATCCGTGGCCTGAGCCGCCTTCGGGCCGGCGCCCCCGAGCAGCAGGACCGCCGCTACCGCCAAGGCGGGGGCTGTTAAACGGGCGGTGGATTCGCGTTGGGCGCAGTTCATGGAGAGCCTTTTTTTCCGGCGATCGAAAAGTGAGACGGCATTCGGAGCGTAAAGAACGGCTTTTGGGCCGGGTGGTCAAGTCCGGGACGGTCGCAGCAAGGTAATAAACGGCCAGGTGGCGAACCACGATCCGGGCGCGGATGCTCTGTGGGAAGGAATGTGGTCAGGCTCGTTTTCCTTGTTCGGCATGGCGAGCTGTGTCACTGCCACTATGTCCTGGGTTCAGTAGTCTCAATTCGGATCGGCGGATCAACAGACAAAGGATCGGGTCGTGCGTGCGTGCGAACTCGGAGAACTCTTCGTTCAGGAGTTCACGGCAGGCAGGTCAAGTGTCTGGAGGTGCGCCAGCAAGGACTAACTGGAGCCCTGCCGTGGCCTGCCTCTCGACAAAACTACACCCGGCGCGCGCGCCGGGGACGACCCGCCCCAGACAATTCGCCGAGGAACCGGCCGACCGGTTTGTTCACCGCACCAGCATCCAGTCCACGGTGGCCTTCGCGGGCGCGGGCTTTTCGAACGTGACGGTGAAGCCGGTGGGGGTCTTTTCCGTGATCGCACGCGCGCCGAGCCAGGATTGTTCGAGGAAGACGGCGTAGTCCGCGTCGGCCTCGGCGACGGGGAACTTTACCTGCAAGGTCGCGGCATTCGCGGCCACGGCCACGTTTTTGCCGCGCAGGTTCTTCGCGGGCTTGGCATCGCCGGACAAACCGGTGACGCCGGAGACGGCCCCGCCCGCGCGCACGCCGCCGCCTTCGAACTGAAACTCACCGTTCTCACGGTTGACCTTGAGCGAGGCCACCTGCGCAGGCCGGGCTGGCGTCGAGATGGCCTTGGTGATGCCGGTCTTAGCCTGATCGGCCGCCGGCTGGGGCAGCGGCTCCGCTCCGTAGAACCACTGGATCGGCTGCTCGTGATAGGGCTGCTGGAAAAGGATTGCCGCGCGGCCGAAGTCAGCCTTGAAGTTCAGGCCGATGGTCGCGGCGGAATCCACCACCATGATGTTGTCCCACGCGGGCTTGGGCTCGTGGCGCTTGGCGAGGTCGTCCAAGTTCGCCGGGCCGCCGCGCGCGCTGACCACGGAGTAGCGCGCCGTCGCGCCGTTGTTCGCGGCCTCGACAATCGCCGCCGGGAACTGGCCGGGAATGTCCTCCCACGTCCACACGCGGAAGGCCGTCGGCTTGAACGGATCGGGCCCGATGGCCTGCTCGACGGCGTCGCCCTTCTCGAAGTCATGCGGCATACCCACGTCCGGATGCGGCGCGAGTCCGAGGATGCGCTGCCCACCGCGATCCCCACCGGGGATGGCCCGGGCCACGTCGTTCACATAAGCACCGGGCGCGATGACGTAGCTAAGCGGGCGGATGTGGCCGTCCCAGGTGTAGCTCTCGGTCTTGTACAGGGTCGGGCTGCCCGCGCTTTTCGCGCCCCACCAGAAGCGCTGGATCTCAATCTCTTTCGTGCCGTCGGGGTTCGCGGTGAACTTGCTGATCTGATACCAGCGCAGCCCGCCTTTGGGCGTCTTTTCCGCCGGGTCGGTCAGCGCGAAGTAACGGCCCACCACGTCCTTTGTCCAGCCGCAGTCCTTGTCGCTGCGAATCAACCCGCCGAACTTGCGCTCGGTGGTGCCGCTAATTTCATTCTTCCCCAGCGAGGTCGTGTAGTCCTTGCCTTCGAAGACGCTCGCCGTCTTGTCCGGCAGGTCGTAGTCAGTCCGTCCGGAAACGACGATCACCTTGCCGGCGGTAAGGTGTTTCTTCGGGTTCAGGTTGATAAGCGGGCGGGAATCGCCGAGCGTGTTCACGTTGCGCGAGGCGTTGTTGAAGACCAGTTGCGCCGTCTTCCAGTCCACTGCTTCCACCGTGCCGCGGAAATTGTCCTCCTTGGAACGGATGAAGGCCGCGTAGCAGTTGCCGTTTTCATCCCCCGCCGCCGAGTGGATGTTGCTCATGTAGTTAAAGTCGCAGTAATAAATGTAGGTGTCGCCGTGGGCGTACTGGTTGCGGATGACCTTCACGTCGTAGGTCTGGTTGTCGTTGTGGCTGGTCTGGAGCATGTGCACGAGCCCGGTGTTGCTCTTGTTGTGCATGATCGCCCCCGCCTCATGGTCGATGTCCGTGTCCGCGACGAAATAACTCATCTGCTTCTCCACGTCATAGCCGAGGGACTTCACGAGCCCGCGCGTGACGCCGCCGCCGTAGCCCTTGCCGCCGTGGATGTTGATGAACTGGCCGGGGTGGATACCGCGCACGGTGGGCAGGTAGAACCGCTGGTCCTTGCCCTTCTTCACCGGCAGTTGCAGCCAGTCGAGATAGCTGCTGGAGCCGTAGGTGATCTCGCTGTCCAGCGTGAGCGCCGGGTGCGTGCCCCAGTGCGGCAGGCTGTCACCGTCCGCGAGGCGCACGGGCCGTTCCAGCCGCAGGCCGGTGATGGGCGGGATCTGCACCACGACGCTCTTGCCGTTGTGCGAGATGACCGTGACGCCGGGTTGGTCGGTCCATCGCTTGGTCTCCTCCGGCGGCGCGGGCGTGCGGGTGAGGCCCTGAAGCGGGAGTGGCTTTTGCAGCACGTTCCAGTCGCCGGCGGAGACTTCCAGCACGCCGCCGGTCTTGCGCAGCTCGGTGATGGCCTTCTCGTAGGTCTCCCGCAACGCCTTGCCCGTGTCGCCGAATTCATTGAGCTGGCGGACCAGCGGGGGTTTGGGCTCGGCGGCAAGCCCAAGCGAGATGGCGGCGCACACGGCAAACGTGCAGGCGGCCGGACGGAGGAAGCGGAAGAAAGGTTGGCAGGCAGTGTTCATGTTTGTTGGCCCTGAACGGACGAAGCAAAGCGGTCCGGCATTCCAACGGAAACGAATCGCTTCCCCAAAGCCATTCTCTGAATCCAATGCCCGCCCAGTGGAAGGTGCCACCCACCGGTCCTTCAGAGACCGGCGAGGCCGAGTCCCTGAATTACCCTGGCGGCGATCTGACGTCGCCGCTCAACACACACTTGTCCGCGCCGCTGGGTCAATCGGGCACTCTCGACGACGTGAACAATGTCGCAATTGCACAGGGTTTCCCAATCCAGCCGGTCCGCTCCGTTGAGCAAAACTTCATGGGCAGCGCGGGGCGCCCGGCCCGCTGGCTGGTACAGAGACGGATGTTTACCTGTGGTTTGTTGCTGATCCGGTCCACATGTCCGAGCACCACAGCCGGGTGTGGCTCACGTACACCCGGTATCTGGTAGGAGTAGATTTTCCACGCCTTCATCAATCCAGACTGGGAACGGGGGCGTTGCGAACGGCAGCAGTTTCAACCTCCTGCCAGTCAGCCTCCACCTGGCAATGGGCGCGAGTGAGTGCGCTCCTGGGCCAGGGTTCCACATTGGTGACGCGCTCTGACGATCTGGCCAGCCGGTTCAACAACAGCGGCATCCCCAGTTCCGTGGACTGACACATCAGGTCGGCCTGGCTGAGTTTGACGCTTCGCGCGGCGTCCCGGATGCGCTTGCGAAGCCCTCCTGGCAGCAGGAGCGGATACGGCATGGCTTTGTCAGACATGGAGAAACGAATAGACGGAACCACTGCCGAATGCAAATCACTCTGCGCACCGCTCCGCAAGCCAGTCGAGATCGTTGGATATACGGATTACTGCCAGGATTTTCATCGTGGGTGGGTGGTGGTGGTTGGGAAGTTCTCCCTTCGAACCCGTGACTGCCTCGAACAAATGGTCGGGACGGTGAGATTTGAACT